>JBCCHI010000107.1:0-13472 GCA_039028815.1 Pseudomonadota bacterium | reverse complement strand
GGCAACATCACTCAAAGCGCACCGCGCGCGACACACCGGCATTTCGCAACACATCGGGAAACGCCGCGCGACGGGCCCTCGCAAGACGCGTCCGCGGTGGCGTGTTCCAGGTCTGGCGTGCGGTTGATTGACTCTCGGCATTGCCTCTATTCAATAGGATCAGACCGGAAAAGATTCTCCGAAGAGGTCCCACTATGGAAATCGTTGATACAGAAATCCTGGACGAGGGCGTATCCGTCCGCACAACCTGGTCCGATGGCCGGGCGTTGAGATTTCATGCCATCTGGCTGCGCGACAATGCACTCGACCCCGAAACCAGATCGCCCGCCAACGGTCAGAAACTCGTCAGCCTGACGGATTTTCCGGCGGATTTGCACATCGCATCCGCTTCTGCGGAACAGGACACGATGCGTGTTGTCTTCGGACCCAAGAGCAAGGCGGTCACGTTTCCAGCTGACTGGCTGCTTGCGCATGCCTACGACAGCCGCGCCGTTGCGGCACAGGACGGATGGCTACCGGATTCAATAGACGTCTGGGACGGCGCCCTGGAAGAAAACGTGCCGAGTGCATCTTTGACCGATCTTGAAACGCATGAAGACACACTACAAACATGGCTGAGCGCAGTGCGCCGGTATGGGGTGGCAAAAACGACGGACGGACCGATCGAAGAAGGTGCCTTGTTCAGAGTGGCAAATCTGTTCGGCTATGTGCGCGAAACCAACTATGGACGACATTTCGACGTCCGAACCGAGGTCAACCCGGTCAATCTTGCCTATACGGGCCTAGGTCTGCAGGCGCACACGGACAATCCCTACCGCGACCCGGTGCCGACACTGCAGATACTGTACTGCCTGGAAAACTCTGCGACTGGCGGCGAGTCCCTTGTGGTCGATGGCTTCAGGGTGGCACAAAGACTTCGCGACGAGATGCCCGATGGCTTTGCCGCGCTGTCGCGGCACTGCGCCCGGTTTGAATATGCCGGGTCGGACGGTGTGCGGCTTCGGTCCCGTCGCCCGATGATAGAACTGGCGCCCGACGGAGAGTTGATCGCGATCCGGTTTAACAACCGGTCGGCGGCGCCCATTGTCGATGTCCCGTTTGACGACATGAAACTCTACTACGAGGCGTATCGCCGGTTCTCCGAGCTGGTTGACGATCTTGATATGGCCCTGAGTTTCCGGTTGGAGCCGGGAGAGTCGTTCATTGTGGACAACACGCGAGTCATGCACGCCCGCAAAGGGTATTCCGGCGCAGGTTCGCGCTGGCTTCAGGGGTGTTATGCCGACAAGGATGGCCTGTTGTCGACGCTCGCCACGTTGGAACATTCGCGCATGCAGAGCGCACCATGACCAAACCCGATTTCGACACACTGAACGCCGGCAATATCGTTGCATTCCTGAACGATATTTTCGAACGGCGCGGTGGCGAAGAGTACCTGGGCGAACCTGTCACGATGGCCGAGCACATGTTGCAGGGCGCTACGATTGCAGAGCAGAACGGGCTGGATGAAGAGATCATCGTCGGCGCGCTTCTGCACGATGTCGGGCACTTCACGTCCGAGTTTGGCATGTTCACCATGGGAGACACCGAGGACCGCCTGCACGAAGAAGCCGGAGCCGAGGTTCTAAAGCGTTTCTTTCCAAGCGTCATCACCGATTGCGTGCGTTACCATGTGGCGGCAAAGAGGTATCTGTGTGCAACACGGCCCGAATACTTCAAGCGTCTGTCATCGGCGTCCGTGCATTCTCTGAACCTTCAGGGCGGTCCGATGTCGCCTGACGAAGTGACGGATTTTGAGAAGAATCCCAACCTGGAGAAGATCATCCAGGTCCGGTACCTCGATGAAGCTGGAAAACGGGCAGATATGGACACGCCTCCCTTTTCACATTTTGCACCCATGGTGCAGAGGGTGGTCGACCGGCATATTGAAAGGGCCCCGGAATGAGCGCTCCGAATTACAAATTTCATCCGTCTGAAAAGCCGTCCCTGCCTGTGATCGAGGCGCCTGTCCTCGTGGCGACGGACGCCACCCTGAAAGGGTATGGATGTTTGGTCGATGATCCCGACACATTTGAAATCGAGATCGCACAATGGCCAGCGCAGGGGTGGCGACCGATTGATGATGGAACAGGCGACGAGGCAGGTTGGGTCGAAGGTATGTTCAGGTGCCGCTGGGGCGGTGATGTCATCTATGCCGTTAACGACGCGGTCGGCGGGGACTATGTTCTGGGTTTCTCCACCGATCCTCAGCACGCAGCGACAGACAGTCCGACAGTCGCGCGCGATCATGTCCTGCTTTGGCACATGAATTATCATCCCGATGGCGGGCAGTTTTTTTACCCGGTCGAGAAAAAACCATTCATAGTTCCGGCCGCGCTGCCCGGCGATGACCTCCGGCCTGAACACGTTGTCACGTTCTGGTCTGATGGGTCGAAAGGGATCTACATTCACCCGGGCGTCTGGCACGAAGGCGTGTTCCCGGTCGAAGATCAACAGAACTTTCGCGACCGGCAGGGCCGGGTGCATGCCCGCGTGAGCTGCGACCTGGGCGAGGAGTTCGGCGCTTACGTTGCCGCACCTTTGCAAGTCCCTCAATCGTGCCCACAGGTGCTGATGTCAGACAGCTCGGTTGCGTAGATCGGCGAGTCGTCCTGCGAAACACTCGGGTCTTGAAAGCGTTTCGCCTGACGTGAAGTTTCGTGACCAAGGCACAAGGCTTTCGGGAAGTGGAATCGGCATGAGCAAAAAAGTCTGTCTCGTCATAATGGATGGCGCAGGATACGAATCTGTGCTCAGCGAGTGTGGTTATCTCGAAGGGTGTGTCAGTCTGGGCGATGCGCGTCGCTGGAAAATGAAAACCGCCACACCGAGCCTTTCGGTCCCCATGTATGAAACCATTCATACCGGGCTCTGGCCGCACCGGCACGGTATTGTCGCCAATGAATCGGTTCGCACTTCCGATCATCCCAATATCTTTTCCCTGAGCCGTGCGGCAGGTCTGCGGACGGCAGCGGTTGCGCATCAATTCTTCCACCGCCTGTATGTGGGTACGCCCTGGGACCCTTTGCGATCCATAGAACACGAAGACGAAAACACCGATATTCAGTTTGCCAGATTTTACTCCATGGAAGGCTACGGCCCCAGCAACGCAGTGGTCCCAGCCGAGATTGATCTTTGCGCGCAAACCACCTTGCTGATGGAGCACCACCAACCTCACTATGTGCTGCATCATACATCTTCAGTAGACACGCTCGGACATACTTATGGTGGACACAGTCGCGAATATCGGCACCAGATCTGGCAAACCGACAACGCGCTTTCTCGCGCCCTGCCTGTTTGGCGTGAACTGGGCTACGACGTGATTGTCACCGCCGACCACGGCATCACCGAAGACCACTGGCACGGTGGAACGTCCGCGATGGCAACGGAGGTGCCCTTCTATCTGTTCTCCGGTGCGCAGGGACCCGAGGAGGATGTGGTCCTGTCTCAACTGGGAATCGCCGCCTCGGTGTTGATGCTGCTGGGTGTGGATGTGCCTCGGGATATGGCGTGCGGGGACGGCTTTCTTCTCGATGTCTGATGCGTTTGCCTCAGCCTATACAACAGCTTGCCGTAAAGCTGAGTCATCACCCAAGTGCACCATGTGCACCGCCCCACCGCATCCAGGAGCATGGCCAGCCTCCAGGCAACGGGCGCATCGCGGGTCGTATCGGATACACCCGACGGTCGGACCGGGTAAGCCACGTTCGGCTATACCGTTCCGGTGTCCGGTTCAGATGTGATCAGGTCTTTCAGACGTCTGCGTTGCTGTCCTGATTCATCGAAGTTCTCGGCTGCAAGCCATTGCGTGAAGCCGCGTTTGACTCTGGGCCAATCCAGATCCAAAAGCGAGTACCAAGCGGCATCGCGGTTGCGCCCTTTGTAGACGGCGGCTTGCCTGAAAACACCGTCAAAACTGTAGCCAAAACGCAATGCCGCTGCACGAGAGGGCGCATTCAGTGCATCGCATTTCCATTCGAGCCGCCGATACCCGAGTTGATTCATGGCGCGATGCATCATCAGGTATATCGCATCTGTCGAAACGCGGGTGCGCTGCAAGGCGGGGGCAAGGGTGATCCCGCCGATTTCAATCACCCCATGAGACGGCCGGATATTCATGAAACTGGCAATACCCTGCGCCTTTCCCGTGTCATTGTTGACGATTGCAAAATAAGGCTGCGTATCGTTTCCGCTGGCTTTGTCCATCCAGATCTTGAGGTTGCTCACGGTGTTGAACGGACCGATGTAATTGTAGGTCCATGTCTGACCGGTGGTGTCCTGACGATAGGCATCAAACAGGTCTTGCGCATGACTCAGAGGATCAAGCGATACAAGACGGGCATAAACTCCTTGCATCGCCTTGTGACCCGGATGGGCACACCCCGTCCAGTCAGGCACCGGGTCTCCAATGGGTTGACCGAAATCATTCAAACGGTTCGACATGTGCTGGTCTTCTCTCTTGTTCGACAAAGCTACCGCGCGCCAAGATGCGCCCAGTGCTTTTCAGGCCAGTAGGTGCCTGGCGGCTGCTCGCGTTTGCCGAAGACATCCGTCCCGATGCGGATCATCGTGCTGCCTTCAGCAATCGCAGTTTCGAGATCGGTGCTCATTCCCATCGACAGGTGTTGCAGGTCGACCCCCGCGATTTCCGCGTCGTTGATGTCATCTCGAAGCTGTCTGAGCCGGGAAAGACTGTCGCGTGACAGCACGGGATGCGGTGCCAAAAGACCAACAGTCATGACCCCTTTCACGTTCAACCGAGGCAACGCGGCCACCGCGCGCGCAAACGCCAGGGCCTGCGAGGGGTCCATGCCGAACTTGCTGTCCTCTCCGGACGTGTTGAACTGCAGGAAAACGTCAAGTGTGCGCCCGCGGTCCTCGCAGAGGCGATCCAGTTTTTCCGCGATAGAGAGCCTGTCGACCGATTGGACGCAGGTGGCATGATCAATGGCCTTGCCCGCCTTGTTTGTCTGGAGATGCCCTATCATGTGGCGTTCTACATCAAGTCCATCGAACGCGTGGGCCTTCTCGACGAGCTCCTGCACCCGGTTCTCGCCAATCGGAAACGGTCCGCATGCCAGCGCCTCGAAAATCACCGGCGGTGGTTGCGTTTTGGTGGCCAGCAGCAGGGTCACCTCTGCCGGATCGCGACCGCAATCCTCGCACGCACGCGCAATTCTCTTCTGGACACTCTCAATGTTCTGGGAAATCTGCGTCATTGTACGGCTGCCATAAAGTTGCCGAAGAGCGTCTTTGATGCGGACGAAAATCCGGGCATTGCGGCGCTTGCATCGGCACGCAGCCGTTCAACGCCGTCATCGCCCAGCGTATCGACAAGCGCCTTGTGATACGCGGGCACCGCGGCCCAGTTGTCCACCGTGTCAGGCTCGACCTCGACATGGTATTGCATCGACCACGCGTTGGTCCCGACCCGCATGGCCTGAATGGGGCACAGCGGCGACGATGCCAGGACCGTCGTATCCTCCGGCGCTTGCGCCACCCGGACGGAATGCCATTGCAGGCATTTCTGCTGCC
Source organism: Pseudomonadota bacterium (assembly GCA_039028815.1). Taxonomy (GTDB): domain Bacteria; phylum Pseudomonadota; class Alphaproteobacteria; order Rhodobacterales; family Rhodobacteraceae; genus Roseovarius. Next base: position 7,898 of record JBCCHI010000107.1, on the reverse strand, counting down.
GCGGAAGACCGGCAAACAGCGGATCCCGAACACCGTCTTCCGTGAGTTCGATATCGAAAATGCCGACTTCCGGGGGGCGTTGCGGCCCGCAGGTGCCGCCAAGTGCATCCGCAAGCAGCTGGTGCCCCAGACACAGGCCCAGATAGGGCTTATTCATGTCACGCACCCAGGTTCTGATTGCGGCCTTCTCGGGCACAAGCCACGGGTTCTCTTCGATGTCCCAGACGTCCATCGGCCCGCCCATGACCCAAAGACAGTCATAGGCATTCAGGTCCGGCACTGGTTCACCGGCGTCAAGCTCGACGGCATCCCATTCGATGCCTGCGTCTTTCAGGTGCGCGCGCAGCGAGCCCGGATGTTCACAGTCGATATGCTGGAATACGAGGAGTTTCATGCTGGTTTTTCCTGTTTATTGCACGTGTCACTGCGTGCGTTCTGTGTGGATCGCGTTCTGATGTCACGCCGCAATCCGTAGATAGCACCGCTCAGCGCGAGAACGCAGAAGCCGATCATCACGGCGATGACGCTGGCCTCGCTGGCCAGAACAAGCAATTGCCCCGCGATCAGGGGAAACCCGAATACGCCGGTCAGATGTCCGATGACCAGAAACTGAAGCGATTGAGCCACGACCGCGGGTGGTGCCTCGTTTGCGCCGAGGGTCTGCACGATCGGAGACGAGACCCCGTAGCCAAGACCAAAACCCACACCGACCAGAACATAAAGGATCTGGTTGCCGCCGGAAAACGCGAACAAGAGCGCCGATCCGGCCATGATCGTGTACAGAACAAGGGTCATCCGCCACGCGTTCCGCGGTGCGAAGAAAGGGCTCAGAATCAGCCGAAAGACAACGGCCGAGACGGTATAGGCAAAGAAGAACCAAGCGTAGTCGAGCCCTCTGCTTTGCGCAAAGATCGCCTGAAATGCGTTCATTCCGGAAAACACACAGGCCGTCGTGAAGGTCAGCGCGATAGGCAGCCATGCGGGAGAACGCAGAATGGCGGCCACCCCATCCCATCTGATCGCGTCGGTCTGCGCCGCCGGCCCCGACAAGGCCCGGATCGGAACGCGCAGGACCTGATAGATGATCCCGCCCGCGACGCACAGGCCGGCCGAGATCAGAAACGCCATCGAGACGTCGCCCGTTGCCCGCGTCACGGCCGCGCCCCAGACCGGCCAAAGTCCGAAGCCCAGCATCACGGCCACGGACAACAGGGCATAGACACGAAATCGTGTCTCTGCGGTGGTCAGCCGCGCCAGAACCGAGAGCTTGAAGGCAAAATAGAGCCCCCAGCCGAGGCCGTAGAGCAGGCTGGCGGCCCACGCGCCCGCGCCCAGGTCACGGGTCAGAACAAACAGCACCAGCCCGATGGCCACCAGACACGCGCCAAGCGCCAGAGAGCTGATCTGGCCAATCCTGTCGGAAATGCGTCCGGACACCAGAATTGTCGCAATCGCAACGCCCCCGATGATCAGTTGCAGCGTGCCGACATCGCGCGCGTCTCCGCCCAGTTCCTGCACCCGCAGGGGCAGCATCAGGATCATGCCGTAACTGCCCGCCACCAGCAGGGACGCCGCAAGAAACAGGGCTATGACAATACGCTCCTTCACTTGGGTCAGTCCCGGGCGGCCTTCACCAGATCAGCCAGACGCTGTTTTTGCGTACCGTCTGAATCGAAGTTGTCCGCGGCCAGCCAGGTCCTTTGCGCCTCCTGGATCGCGGGCCACTCGTCATCGGTGATCGAGTACCAGGCCGTGTCGCGCGAGCGGCCCTTGTAGTGCATCGCCTTGCGGAAAATGCCTTCGTAGACGAAACCAAGCCTGTCCGCCGCGCTGCGGGACGGCGCGTTCAGGTGGTCGCATTTCCATTCGAACCGGCGATAGCCCAGATCAAACACATATTGCGCCTTGAGGTGAATCGCTTCGGTCGACATCGGCGTGCGCTGCAAAAGCGGAGACATCCGGATGTTGCCGATTTCGATGGCCGCCATGGGCGAATCAATCCGCATCAGCGAGCCGTATCCGATGGCCTTGCCGGTCTCGGCGTCCAGATAGGCAAAGAACATGGGATCCGGGCTGGCTTCCGCGCCCGTCAGCCATGTCATGAAGTCGTCTAAAGTGTCATACGGACCGTTTGCCATGTAGGTCCAGCCCGCACCCGTTTCGTCCTTTTGAAAGGCGTCGAACAGGTCAGACCCATGCGCCTCGGCGCTCAGCGGGACCACCTTTACCGTGCGCCCGGTCAGGGTTACCCGGGACGGTCCCGGCGGGGGTGCCCAGCCTTCCGGCAGCGGGTCGCCTACGGGTTGGCCCAAATCATTTGTTGTTGTCATTTTCGGTTCTCTTTTCCTTGGTTTATTTTGCTTTCGGGTCAGCCAGCCTGAAGTGCATTCAGCTTTGCAAGGTTGGTGGCCCGCAGTTCGTCTTCCGTGGCCCCCAGGTCATAGGCCGGCGAGTCGATGGCCTCGACCGCCGTTATGTGGACCACAACGAAGGACTTCACGCGTGATCTGTAGTCAGCCCACCGGATGTCATAGGCCTGAATAATGTCGTCACCAGCCTGAGCGCGGGGTACCATCTCGGCGGTGCCGGTCACGCGAAGGGCCCGGCGCGCCAGTATATCGGTGAAACAGAGCTCGATCGCCGGGTTGCGTGTCAGATTCCTGATCGTGCCGGGAGACCGGATGTTGCCGAAGACAAGCGTCCGATCGTCGATGATCCCAAAAGTCGCTTTGGGAGAGACTGAAGGTGTTCCATCTTCATTGACCGTGGCGACAGACGCCGCGGAAAAGGTGTCGATAAGCGTTTTCATCTGTTCCGTCAGCATCGGCTCCTCCTTTCAGCTGTGTTCGAGCGTGGCTGAGGCGTCACGTTGCGCGCGCACCAGCGCTATCGTTGCCTCAATCGCGGCAAGGGCGGTGATCAGGATCAAAAGCGGCGTAACTCCGATTTCGACGATCATCCATCCGGCGATCAGCGGGAAACCGAAGATGCCGACAAAGTAGGTCAGCGCGAAGAGTTGAAGCGTCTGAGGGACCAGATCATCGTCTGCGTCGTTGGCTGCCATTGCCGCCAGAATAGGGTAAGAGGCGCCATAACCTATGCCAAAGAGCATTGCGACCGCGACATAGGCCGCGTGATTTGCGCCCGAGAAGACAAACAGCAGAATGCTGCCCGCCATCACATATTGAAGTAGCGAGATTGTCAGATAAGGCCGCGGGCCGCCGTTAAACTTGGCAAGCGCAATACGGCAGATCACGACCGTGACCGTGTACACGAAAAAGAAAGTTGCGTAGTCCAGCGCGCGTGCATCGGCAAAGACTGTCTGAAAGTTGTTCATTCCCGCAAAGACGCTGGCGCCAAGACACACCATGATCACCGGGACCAGGGCGCGCGAGCGCAGGATGATCCCGACGCTGCGCACGCCAAGACGAGAACTGATCTCGGCCCCGGGCGTGATCGAATGGGTCCGCACCGGACGAATAAGGGCAAAAAACAGCACAGCGCTCACCACACTGGCCACGGCGACAACAAAGAAGGCGTCCGAAACGCTGCCGCCCGCACGCTCGATCTGGGCGGCCATAACCGGCGAAAGACCGAAACCCGCCATCAATACAACCGAGTGCAGCGCAAAGTACCGCACCCTCTCGTCCGCCGTCACGATTCTCGTCAGAACCACCGGCGCCAGCGCATAGGTCAGGCCCCAGCCCGCGCCGAGCAGGATGCTGGCGACAAGTGTGACACCCCCGACAGCACTGGCGATACCGAACAGGCCGAGCGCGGCAGCAATGCTCAGGCAGGCCATGCCGAGTGTCATCGCACGCCCGAACCAGTCGGATAAATGACCAGAATAGTAGACTGCGAGCAGTGTGGAAACCGTGGTGACAGAAAGAGAAACTCCGACGGCTTTTTCGTCTGCTCCGAACCCGTCGAAAAGCCGCGGCAGCATGAAGGTCAGGCCGTAGGCGCCTGCCTGCAGGAAGACTGCAAGAAGATAAACGACAAAGGTCAATCCGCGCGACAAGGACAACGCTCCGAATCCAGTGACAGGGCGCGGCCGCAAATCCCGCCTGCACGGCTCTTCGCGGATGCCCTGAGTTCTCACGATAGTGTCAGATTTGGCCTGATAAAATATCCAATATAGAAATCTATTATAAGGCCAATTGGATGTTGAACGAACGTCACTCGCTGCGTTGGCTATCCATCTGACATGATGCGCGCGATCTCAGGCCCGGACATGGCGTCGGAGGCATAGGTAAACGTGCCGGACGTCTTGATTTCCTGCGCCGCGCGCAAAAGGCCACCAAGAGCAGCACGCGCAAAGGATCCGCCGATGCTGATCCGGCGCACACCAGCCTCGGCCAGTTCTGTGACCGGATAGACCGGGCCTTTGAGCCCCATCACCACGTTGACGGGTTTGTCGACTTCGCGGCACACGGTCCTTATGGCGTCGATATCAGGCAGACCCGGAGCATAGAGCACATGTGCCCCGGCTTCGGAATACGCTTGCAGGCGTTTGATCGTGTCACTCAGGTCGTCCCGTCCGAACAGGTGGTTCTCGGCTCTCGCGGTCAGGACAAAACCTGCCGCATTGGCAGCTTCAACCGCCGCGCAAACGCGATCGACCGAATGACGCATTTCGTAGATCGGATTTGCGTCGTCTCCGGTCGCGTCCTCGACGGAGCCGCCGACCAGCCCCGATTCGACCGCCAGGCGAATGGTGTGCGCGCAGGTTTCCGGATCGTCTCCGAACCCGTTCTGAAGATCAGCGGAGACGGGCAACGGGGTTGCGTTGACGATTTCCCGGGCGTTTTTCAGTATGCCGTCCCGGCTGAGGTGTTCGAACGAGTCCGTTTTACCCAAAGCAAAGGCGTAGCCGGCAGAGGTTGTGGCCAGAGCGTCAAAACCAAGGCTGTTCAGGATCTTCGCGGAACCGGCATCCCAGGGATTCGGTATCAGAAATACACCTTCGGCCTCGTGCAATGCCTTGAAGCGTTCAAGTTTTGTAAGCCTGTCGTCCATGATTGGCCCTCGTTTGGTGCGCGCGCAATTGCGGAATGCGCCCGCGCATTGCCCGCCAGACTGCGACAAGGACACTCTATCACCTTGTGTGGCATGGTAAAATGTCCAATATTCACAAGATGAATAAGGCCAATAGTGAAACGGCAATTCTCTCTATCTCGCTTGATCGTGGTGCGAAAGCGTCGCTCCAGAACCAACTGCTGCAGTCGCTGAGAGACCTCGTGCATGCGGGTCGTCTGACCTCGGGAAACCGACTGCCTTCGAGCCGCAATCTGGCGCAGGAGCTGGCCGTGTCTCGTGTCACGACAACGGCAGTCTACGATCAACTCATCGCCGAGGGCTATCTGGAAGGAAAAAGAGGGTCTGGTGTCTTCGTTGCGTCCGACTTGCCGGACATAGCGGTCCGGACGCAGAAATCCGCTGCCAGCCCCCCAGAAGAACCGCTTCCCGGCAACAGCACCCTGCGTCCCTTCAGTGTCGGTTATCCTGACCTTGCGGCCTTTCCGTACCGGGACTGGACGCGCACGCATGACCGGATCTGGCGTGCGCCCGGCAAGGACATTCTTGGCCAGTCTCAACCCATGGGATTTGGACCGCTCAGAAGTGCCATCGCGACTCATCTGCGCGAGTGGCGCGGCATCGAATGTACAGGTGCACAGATCGTCGTGACGTCCGGTCTCATGGATGCACTGGAACTGATCGCAAAGGCCACGCTTTCGATCGGAGATACCGTTCTGGTCGAAGAGCCCGGACACAAGATACTCATCAATGCTTTGGGGAATGTCGGCATGAACTGCGTGCCGGTGCCGGTTGACGAACAAGGGCTCAACCTGTCTGCGGTGAACGCCGAATGTATCCGGGCCAAGACCGTGGCCGTGACACCCTCCCGTCAATACCCGCTGGGTATGACGCTTTCTCTTGCGCGCCGGCTTGAGGTGCTGGAATGGGCCGAAAAGGCAGACGGACTGATCCTTGAAGATGATTATGACGGAGAGTTTCGCTATCAGGGCCAACCGTTGCCGGCGATGACGAGCCTGGACGACAGCGGACGGGTCATCTACATCGGCAGTTTCTCGAAAGTGATGTTCCCCGCGCTCAGACTTGGCTACATCGTTTTGCCGAAACGCGTTCTGCCGTTGGTTTCGAAAGTGCTGGCTCAGACTGGCCCGCGCGCGGCGCATATCTCTCAGCCGGTCCTGGCAGAGTTCATGAAAGACGGCGCGCTCGCGACCCACATCCGGCGCATGCGTCGCCTTTACGGTGAGCGGCAGAAAGCGCTGTTGGGCGCCTTGACCACGCATGCGCAGGATCTTCTGCAGGCCGATGCGGAAACCGGTGGCATGCACCTTGTCGCCGAGCTCAGCCCAATGCTTGCCGGCCGAATGGATGATACGGACGTTTCCGATGTGGCGCGAGCGCATGACATTCATGTTGCGCCGCTTTCTGGTTTTTACAGGGGCAACCGCCGCAAACAGGGATTGGTTATGGGATATGCCGCCTTTGATCCTCATGAGATCAGCAGCAGTATTCGCACTTTGGCGCACGCGTTGCGATCATGACACGACCCTATCAGATACACCGCCAACCGACCGGCGGCTTGCTGTTTCCGCCGTCGCTTTGCGCGCGTACAAGAAACCTGTATCCGATGCCCACGCGCCCCAATACAAGCATCAGGAGACGCGGTGAGACGCCAGATAATGCCGGGTCCGAGGGTCGCGGCCTTGAAACGGGAAAACCAGCATATGACGCACTTGACCGACGCACAGTCCAGCGGATTGAAAAGTGTAGAAGCACGCATGCCCGAATTGTCTTTGTGGTGTGAAAAGATTTTCGAGTTCGGCGAGACCGCGTGGAGAGAATACCAGTCAGCCGAATGGTACGTCGAGCGTCTGCGACAGGAGGGGTTCACCGTCGAAGAGGGGTCCGGTGGCATGCCCACCGCGTTCTGTGCCGAGTGGTCCAATGGCGAGGGACCTGTCATCGGGATGTATGCCGAATATGATGCGGTGCCGGGCAACTGTCAGGCCGCTGATACGCAGCGGCGCCCGCGGGACGGTCTTGGCGCCCAGGCAGGTGGGCACACCGACCCTCATTCCGCTCTTGGGATCAGCACGTTGGGCGGCCTGCTGGCCACGAAGGCCGCAATGGAGAAACATGGTATCCGGGGCGGTTTGAGATATACCGGTGAGCCTGCGGAAAAGGTTCGCGGGTCCAAGCCGATACACGCCGCAAAGGGATATTACGACGGGCTGGCAGCGATGCTGTCCTTTCACCCGTTCTACATGCTCCCGCTGTGCAACACCGTGCGCTGGACCACGCACTGCGGCGCGGCTTACTCGATGATCTACCGCTTTATCTGCGATGCTCCTGAAAACTGGGGTGTCGCGGATGGCGCCCCGATCCCACAGTCGCATTCGGCGGCACGCGCACCTGGCGCGAGCGAAGCACTGATGACGATGTTCCAGTCTTCCAAAGTGTTCCGCGAGGCAATGTTGCCGCATCAGGGCGGCTGGTCGGTTTCAGAGGCTATCCTGACGGCCGGACAGGCTACTGCAGACAACCTTCCGGCGGGCCTGGCGGAAATTCAGTACATGCTGCGGACGCCGACACTGGAGATGGCGGAACAGATCACCACGGTGCTGGATCGCAACGCCGAGGCCGCGGCCATGATGGCCGGATGTCGGACCGAACGGCACTGGGTGTCCAAGTCGCGCCCCGGTCTCGCCAATCACGCCATAGCAGGTCTCGTCTGGCATGCCATGCAGCAGGTCGGCCCTCCTGTCTGGGACAGCAAGGCCGTCGAACTGGCGCAAGAGATTCAGCAAAATCTTGGTCTTGACCCGATGAGCCCCCCGTTCATCGAGGAATTGGGCCATCTG
>JBCCHI010000106.1:0-13612 GCA_039028815.1 Pseudomonadota bacterium | reverse complement strand
GCGGGGCCGGCCGTGTGGCGTGAGGCAGTCGCGGCCCGGCCTCCGCCGACGGCGGGGCTGTGCCGGCGTCTCCATTGCCCCTGCCCTGCGGCATCGCCCAAAGCCTTTCGCCTTTACCCTGAGACATCAGTTCAAGGCAAAAGGCGCACAGCATAGGGACGATGCACGGCGTTTCGCGACAATCTGTGATTCAGATTTGTCGCAAAACGCATTAGACTGGTCCGGGCAGACCCGGTGCGCGGGCAGGAGGATAAGAGAATGCAACGGCATTGGCTACGGCGGGCGGCCTGTCTGGCCCTGACGATCGCAGGTGTCTGCGCGATGGCCGTGCAGGCGGGAGAGCCGGCACAGCAGACGGATGCTGCGCGCACCGTGCCTCTGGGGCCTGATCCGGTCCTGGGAGGCGGCGCGTTCAACCGCGGCGGCGGGATCACCGTGGCCGGAGAGCTGCGCCGGACCGTGGACGGCCGGATGGCGGTCTGCGCGGTCTGGGCGCGCAGCGCGCGACTGGACATTTTCGGGCGCACCCGCGCACGCGACGCGCTGGCGCCGGCCAGCATCTTTGTGGACGGCACTCAGGTGCGCCGCGACCTGCGGGTCTTTCCACAGGTTGCACCGGCGGACCGCTATGCCGGGGCGCAGGCGCGCTGCGTGGGCACCGGACAGGCCTGGCGCGTGGGGGCCACGCTGCGGTTTCACGTTCCATATCAGGTGCTTGAAAACGAAGGCGGCGGCCGGGGCAGCTATCGGCTGACCATAAGTCCCGCGCGCGTGCCCAATCCCGCTCTCGGAGCCGGGTCGCTTTTGCCCGAACGCTGGACGCAATTCCCACAGGGCGGACCGACTGTCTCTGACGAGGATTGAATTTCCGGCAAATCTGAGGCACAACATCGCACAAGGACAAGTGCCGCGGTTCGCGCGTTTTTCGCAGGCGGGCAAGACGGTGCGGTAAAGAGATGCGAGAGCAGGAACAGACGTATGAAACACGTGCTATTGATCGGACTGATCACGGCTTTGGCGGCGTGCAGTTCGCCAGAGCGCTTTTCCTCCAAGGCCGTGACGCCCGCCGTCACCCGGTCTGCGCCGCTGGTGACGGCCTCCGGCCCGATCAGCCGGGCCTGCATGGCCTCGGGGCGCGAAAAACGGTCGCGCAGCCTGTGCGGCTGCATTCAGGCGGCGGCGGACCAGACTCTGTCGAAAAGCCAGCAGCAGCGCGCCGTCGGCTTTTACGGCGACCTGCACGCGGCACAGGATGTGCGGCAATCCGACCGCGACGCGGACGAGCGATTCTGGGAGGCCTATCGCGCATATGGCACCCGGGCGGAACGGATGTGCGCAGGCGTCTGACCGATCCGGGCTGAGCGGTTGACCCGGTGCGGGGCCTTTCCGGCCTGTCAGGCAGGTATACGGCCCTGAAACACGCAGCGCCGGGCAGCTGGGCCGGACTCCGCGCAGCCATCGTTGCGCCCGGAGTTTGCCGCGTTTTTTACCCGGGGCGATGCCCTTGACCCGACGCCTCGGGCCTCTTCCCTGGGGCGACGGACACGGACCGGCCCAAAGCCTCTCGCCTTTAAAGTCAGACACCTGCTGAACGCGAAAGGCGCACAGCATATGAACGCTTTAGTTCTTGAGGCGAAAGCCCGTGCGGATCATGACCCAGGTGATCACGCTGACACCCAGCGTCGACAGCGCAACGATGCTCAGGCTCAGGGCCGGGCTGGAATCGGAGATGCCGATCGTGCCGTAGCGCGCGCCGTCGATGAGATAGAAGACGGGGTTCAGGTGGCAGATGAAATTCAGGCCCGGCGGCAGGTCATCGACCGAATAGAACGTGCCCGACAGAAAGGCGAGCGGGGTGATGATGAAATTGGTGATCGCGGCCATCTGATCGAACTTGTTGGCCAGAATGCCGGCCAGCATGCCGAGCGCGCCGAGAAACGCAGAGCCGACCAGCACGAAGGCCAGCCAGATCACGGGGTCGTGCGGCACCAGCCCCAGAACCAGCGCCAGCCCCGTCCCGGTGGCCAGCGCCACGACCGCGCCACGCGCAACCGCGCCCGCCAGATAACCCAGCACCAGTTCCAGCGCAGAAAGCGGAGGCATCAGCGTGTCCACGATGTTGCCTTGTATCTTGGCGATGACGATGGACGAAGAGGTGTTGGCAAAGGCGTTCTGAATAACCGTCATCATCAGGATGCCCGGCGCGATGAACGTGGAAAAGTCGACGCCCATCACCTCTGGCCGGCGCGAGCCGATGGCGATGCTGAAAATCGCCAGAAGCAGCCCCGCGGTGACCAGCGGCGCCATGACCGTCTGGGTCCAGACCGCCATGAAGCGGGCGACTTCGCGCCGCGCGAGCGTGGCCAGCCCCAGCCAGTTCACCCGGCCGAAGCGGCGTCGGCCCATATCGGAAAAATTCTGCATGCGTCGTTCCGCCAGCGCGTCCTGATCCGGGGCTATCGCCTTGTAACTCGGCGCGCAACAGCTAGAATAGAGCGTCACGGGCAGCGGGCGGCGTCTGGACTGTGCAGGATCGCACAGGCGCGCTGCCATCAGAGCGGAAAGGGGTCCCATGTCCTGGAACGACGAGCGGGTTGAACTTCTCAAGAAGATGTGGGGCGAAGGCCAGTCGGCCAGCCAGATCGCCAAGGAACTAGGTGGCGTGACCCGCAACGCGGTGATCGGCAAGGTGCATCGTCTGGGTCTGAGCAACCGCAACGGATCCGGTGGCCAGGGCGATACCGCCCCCAAGCCCAAGGCGGCCAAGGAAAAGAGCGCGCCGAAGTCCTCGGCCAGAGCCAAGGCGGAACCACAGTCCGCCCCCGAAAAGGAAGCGTCAGGCGCGGCGCCGATCAGCCGCGTGAAACAGATCATTCCGGCAGGACAGCCCCTGCCCCCGCAACCATCGGCCAACGAGATTGACCCGGAGGCGCTGGCCAAGGTGAGCGAGATCGAGAAGAAGGCCAAGAAACTGTCGCTGATGGACCTGACAGAGCGCACCTGCAAATGGCCGGTCGGCGACCCGGCGACCAGTGATTTCTGGTTCTGCGGCCTGCCGGTTCAGGCGGGCAAGCCCTATTGCGAGGCGCATGTGGGCGTGGCCTTTCAGCCGATGAGCGCACGGCGCGACCGGCGGCGCTAAAGCCTTTCGCCTGTGACCTGAGACATAAGCTGAAGGCGAAAGGCGCGCGGCACATGAACGATGCACAGCGTTACGCGACACTCCGTGATTAAGGTTTGTCGGGAAACGTTTTAGCGCGTCGCGTGGCGGCGGGCGCGGTCGGTGCCACGCGCGCATGAATGAACCCGGGCCCGCCGCGCCCTGCACGGGCGGCGCAGGCGTCACGCGAATGCGCGTTGTCTGAGGATAGCCCGGCACTGCGACCGCCCCCTTCGGACGGCATCGGTCGGTCTCACGGATTCATGCTGGCGCAGACATACGGCCAGGAACCCGGATTCAGCCTGAAAAGGCGCGATCACGGATGACGGCCCGGCCACCCGACATGGCGCGGGATCTCAGGCCGACGGCGTCGTTCAGCCGACCACTTCCAGCGACTTGACCCAAAGGTAACGGCGGCCGGTCAGGGTACGGTCGATCTCGCCCATGATCCGAACTGTGGTCTCAGGCCCAACCTGCTGCCCGCCGAAGCGATCAGCCGGGATTTCCACGCGCATCTCGCCTGTTGCATCCCTGAACATGAAGTAGTTCTCACGGAGATGGGTCACGATGTTCCCTTCCAGGGTGTGGTAGCTCCCCACACGTGCGTCCTGTGCGACAGCGACGGTCGCCTGACCCCCCTGAACGCTGGGTCCTGTGAACTGCGCCGAGGCAGAACCCGCTGCAAGCGCGGGGACGAGCGAAACCAGTATAGTGCGTCTGCTGATCATTTTGATTTTCCAGCATCTGAGTTTTCGAATGACTTCGGTTCGAGGCGAGCCTGTCACGAAAGCTAGAGACACGATGATACTCTGCCCGGGCCATTACTCAACAATCTGCCTGAACAGGGGCCTTGGGACCGGCCTTTCACACGCCCCTTTGAGGCGCCTGCAACAGGTCTGGTCTGTTGCAAAATACGCTGCCTCAGACAAATTCCGCTGAAAAACCAGGCCCGTGCTCGCGACCTGTGCCAGTGCGTGACCACCAGAGGTAGAGGCCGGCAGTCACGCCCGAAAAGCACCGCAACCTGATGGCCGGCGGCATCCCGGACGCATCGGCCGGGCCGCAAAGATGCAGCATGCAGCGGCCTTTCGGGGCCGGGTTCCGCTGTGGTCAGCCTGCATGCGGATCGCGCGGGATCGCGCGTTACTGCGCCACCAGCGGGGCGGCCTGTGTGTCACCTTCACCAAATCCCGCCGGCACCGCGATATCGGGCAGGCCTGCGGCGCGTTTCTGCAAAGCACGACCTATGACCACGCGGCTTATCTCTGTCGTGCCGTCGACGATCCGCAGCATCTGTGCGAGGCGTGACAGACGGTCCAGCCCGTAAGGTTTCAGGAGGCCCATGCCGCCAAGAACCTGTGTGCAGGTGTTGGCCGCCCTGACCGCCGCATCCGGCACAAACCTCTTGGCATGCGCAGCCATCAAAGGGCCGTCCGGCGTGCCAAGCGCCTCTGCGGCTTTGCGGTAGAGCAGTCTTGAGACTTCCAGATCCGTGGCGACCTCGCCCAGCATCCACTGAATGCCGTCCAGTTCGATGTTTCTGCCGCCAAACATCTTTCGCTTTCGGGAATAGGACAGCGCCGTGTCAAGCGCGGCCTGCATCAGGCCGCAGCACCCCGAGGCAATGGACACGCGCGCGATATCAATCGCCATGAGCGAGCCCTGAAACCCCTGGCCCACGGGCAGGATGATGTTGTCTTCGCTGACCACGACCGAGTCGAGGTACATCTCTGACATCGGCAGGAAGTTGTAGGACGGTGTGTCGTAGCGCGGGCCAAAGCTGATCCCGGGCGTGTCGGCGGGAATGGCAATCATCGCCATGTCCCTGTGACCGGGCGCGTCGCTGGTCTTGACCACGGTGAAATAGACATCCGCCTCGCTTGCAAGGCTGACCCATGCCTTTGAGCCGGTCACTGTCCATGTGCCATCGCCGTTCACGGCGGCACGGGTGTACATCGTCATCGGGTCAGAGCCGGATTGCGGTTCGGTCAGCGCAAAGTTTGCCAGTTTGCGGCCCGAGGTCAGATCATGTGCCCAGGTCGTCCTGAACGCATCCGTGCCATAGCCGCAGGCCGCGAACGTGCAGATGTTGTGCATGGACAACGCGAAAGCATAGGCGCCATCCCCGAGGCCGAGCTGTTCGTAGACCTGAATGCCCTCGGCCAGAGACAGGCCCTGCCCGCCCCATTCCTGCGGTGCGTAAAGTCCGGTCAGCCCGGCGGCACCTGCCGTGTCCGAAGCGTGTCTGGGCCATGCCCCTGCCGCGTTCCACGCGTCCACATTGGGTGCGATCACATCCAGGGCATGCGTGCGGGCGGCGGCGAGGATGGTGTCGAGTTGCTCTGACATGAGGGGCCCTTTCCAAGGCAGATAATGTCCCATTGCGCCAGATTGACTCGGTCGGTCGCCGGGCACTTTCGGAAGATTTTCGGTTTTCTATAGTTTATTTTCAGAGCGTATTAGCCGCCCGAGCAGGGCAGGTCTATCTCTCGACATGACAGAATACTGTCCAAAAGTGACAAAATCACAGAGTCACCGGTGACTGCGCCTGTAGAAACTCGGGGTGTTGCCGGTCCACCGTTGAAACGCCTTGTGAAAGCTGGCCGCCGAGGCAAAGCCGAGAGTTAGCGCGATGACCTCGATGCTGTCCCGGCTCGCCTGCAGATCGCGGATTGCGATATCGCGGCGCAGACCGTCCTTGATCGCCTGAAAGGATGTCCCGTTCTTCTCCAGCCGGCGTATCAGCGTGCGCGGGGTCATGTGCATGGCTTTTGCCGTCTCGGCCAGGCTGGACTGCTGCCACCCGATCGTGCTGAGACGGTGTCGCACGCGCAATGCCTGGGTATGGTCGCTGGAGCGCGTGAAGATCCAGTCGCGCGGCGCATTTGCCAGAAACAGCTTCAGGTCGGCGGCCGTGCGCATCCGGACCGGCGCCAAAGTGTCTTGGTCAAACGAAATCGACGTCACCGGGCGGCCAAACCGCACGGGCGCGGGGAAGATGATCGTGTAGTCTTCTTCGAAATCCGGGCGGTCAAAGGCGAATTCCACCGCTTTGACCGGCACTTCGTGTCTTGCGAGCCATGACATCAGGCCGTGGGCCAGCTTGAGGATCAGCATATGACCGAACCGCCGGGGCGGCGTGGTGTCGCGTGGAACAAGCTGCAGTGCCAAGGCTCCGTCAGTCTCGGCCAGTTCGACCCTGTAGTCGTCGAGCAGAAGGTTCCAGAATGTCGAGAACCGGTACAGCGCGGAGGACAGCGAGGTTGCCTCTCGCACGGATGTCAACAGATGCTGCAGCGCGCGGGGCCGGATCGGGCGCGACCAGAGCCCCATCATCTCATCCCCGGTTTCGACCGCAGCCAGTTGATAGAGACGCACGATCTGGTCCAGCGTGACCCTGCCCTGCCCGTGGTGCTGATCCACAGGCAGATCGGACCTTTCCAGCAGAGAGCGGAAGTGATCGTCCGGGCAAAGCGGCCGCAACGCATCAAGCCAGTCGGCGATAAAGCGGCTGGACACGGTTGAGTATATCGTCGGTTCAGGATCGATCATCGTGGGCCCAACACCACCCCGGGATTTGCGGCAATCGGACGCGCAGTGGCGGATTTGCCTCACCCGCGCCCACCAGACGCTAGATCGCCGCACGCCATGATGCAACACGGGCTGATTGCAGTCAGCCGCTGTACGCTATGGCAATGGCCGCCTAGCGGACAAAGCCTGCGCTCGCATTGCTTCCGAAGATGTCAGATTTGAGACGTCACCGGCGTGTCCGGTGATCAGAAAGGACGTTTGATTTCTTGAGCCAAATACGTCGAACTTTGGAATTTTCCTTTGATTTTTAAGGTGTCTGCATCAGGACACTGCATGTGCGCGGCGGCAAAACCTGCCGCCGCTACAAGGCGTGTCTCGGCCTAGAAAGGTTCAATCTGAACCCAGTTGGTTTCGCCATCTGCAATATGCTTCGCAATGTCCGCGCGCCATTTGTCCCGTGCGCCTTCATGCACGAAGGTGTACAGCTTGCCGTCCACCACTTCCGTCACGTTGGGATCGCCCGGGCGTTTGTAGCCCTGAGACGCAGCCCACGCACAATAGGCATCGAACTGAGGGGCATAAGCCGTCGGTTCGGTCTTGAATGCGTCACGGTTCTCCTCGGTGCTGAACGTCCACAGCGCGCCATCCCAAAAGAAAAAGAACTTTGCTTTGCCTTGCGCAGGCGTTTCCTGAAAGTAGGTGACCGGATCATAACCACCGAAAGCAGTGCCCAGGGTGTTACCTGCAACTGCGGGCAGAGCCATGGTTGTGCAGCCAGCAAATGCGAGAGCGGCAACGATTTTCTTCATTTTTCAATCCTTCCTTGGGAGGCCACACACAGGGGTGACTCTGGGAACGCACAGCCCCATGCCCAGTGTTACAGCCTGGATTTTGTGTTTCGAGCGACACATGTTGTGTGATAATGGGAAATTTTCCCATTGTAAATAAATGTGAGTTCACAAAAACTTGTGCCTTCCGTATAGACTGTTTCACACATGACCCGGCTTGATAAATCACCCTCTGAACAGCTGTTGCTGGCCTTGCTGCAACCGGTGGCGAGGTTGATGATAGATAGCGGTATTGGCCTTGCGGACGCGGTCGAGTTGCTCAAGTCGGCGTTGGTGAAGGACGCCTACGCTCAGGCTCCGCAGGCGTCTGCAAGCCATGTCAGCCTGATGACCGGCGTGCATCGAAAAGACATCAAACGGATTGAAGGTGGAAATCAATTGCCCGGCAAGGCCTCTGCGGCGGCGCGGGTTCTTACCCTGTGGCAGAACGAGCCGGAATACCTTGAAAATGGGCACCCCCGTGTGCTGGCCCGTCACGGTGAGGGCGGGTTTGACGCGCTTGTCGGTTTGGCCAAAGTCGACGCGGCCCCTGCCACGGTCCTTTCGGTCCTGCTTGAATCGGGTAACGTCGTTGAGGATGACGCGTTGATCAGCTTTGTCACGGCGTCGATGGTTCCGCACGACCGCGATGAGAAAATGCGCGCTGCTGTCGCGACACTGGTGCCTCATCTTGAAACAGCAATCGGCAATTTGACCGGCGAGACCGAACAATGGGATCAGGCGCTGCGCTATTCCCATCTGTCGCGCGAAGCGGCGGATGAACTGGAGGCGGATGCGACCCGGATGGCCCTGGAAATGCTGCAGACGCTGAACCAAAAGGCCAATGCCTTGCAGCAGAAAGAAGAGGGCGAGACCCTGTTTGTGGCAGGAACGTACGTGAACAAGAAGGTGCAAGACCGATGATCCGGACCATTGTCCTAATCCTGACTTTCATGGTGGTCCTGCCTGTCTTCGCCGAAGAAAAGGAGGGCGGCATTATCGGCACGGGCGTCATCGGACGGATCACAGCGCTCGATCAGTTCGAGGTCAGCGGGATGCGCTTCGATTTCGCCCCTGACATTGAGTTAAAGGGCGTTCGCGCGCTGGATGATCTTCGCATGGGCATGACACTGGCACTGAGCACCGGTCGCGACGGTGAGGCCTGGCAAATCAAGTCGCTTCAACACATGCCCGTCTTGTCGGGCCCTGTAACGGCGCCGGGTGAGGTCATGGGCGTTCCGGTGGCTGGCGCATTGCCGGCTTCGGGTGCCGTTCAGGTGGACGGGTTCTGGTCCGAAAGCGGGATTGTCGCCTCGCGCATCACCGAGTTTGCGGAAGATGCCGCTCAGGTATCCGGGATCTACGATGGGCACAGTCAGGTTGGTCAGGTTCCGGTGCAGGGCGGTGATCTTTCGGAATTTTCGCCAGGTCAGACGCTGACCGTCCTGGGCCGGTTTGTGGATGGGACACTCGTGGCGGAGACCGTCATGCAAGGCCCGTTCATGGACGGATCGCCCGATCTCGTCCTGTTGGAAGGTTTCTTTCAGCCGATGCCCAGAAGCGACACGCTGAGTTTGCACGGTATCGCCGTCGCAAGCGCCACGGCGGAGCAGGATATTGATCCGGACGAACCGGTGCGGCGCTGCGCGCTGCATGGCCGGACGGACTTTCTGCGAAGTGCCCTGACCACCAGCGAGGAAGAAATGGTGAACTCCTTCTGCGTCAGCGCAACCAATTGAAGCGTTTCGCGACAGGCCTGACTCGCGACGTGTCGCGAAACGCAGTGCAGTGTTGATACACTGTGCGCCTCGCGCCTTCAGCTCGTGTTTCGGGGGAAAGGCGTAAGGCTTCGGGACAGCCGGAAACGCCGTTTCTATTTGTTTTGTCTTCACACCCCGAAATCGGCTGCGATAGCCGTCAATGGGTTGGCAGGCAATATGTCCACGGCTTTGGGGGTGGATCGGAAGTTCGGACGGGGTAGCGGGGCGCGACAGAGCGCGCTTGAGAACCGGAGCCTTTCGCGCCGGCAACGGCCGGATGCCTATTGTCACCCGTTGCAATGTCACACCTTTGTCCGTCCGGATGCGTCAGCGGACTCGAGAAGGTTCCGTTTTCACCCGACGCCTCAGTCCGCGTCATCGCGCAGAAAGGCCGGGCGCAGCACCATGACCGTGGGCGCGGCGGGCAGCGAGTCCAGTGAAACGGTGAGCGTGTCGAGCCCGGTCTCGACCACGGTGAACGGCCCTTCCATCCCCGCCAGAAAGCGCGCAAGCCCGTCCTCGGTGAACCAGTGCATCGGTATGACGACCGAGGATTTCAGCCGTTGCAGCACACCGATCATCTGGGGCAGCGGCATGGTATAGCCGCCGTCGACAGGCGCCATGACCACATCGACCCGGCCCAGGGCGGCGAACTGCTCTTCGGTGGGGGTGTGGTGCAGGTGTCCCAGATGGCCGATGCACAGCCCCGCGGCCTCGAACACGAAGATCGAATTGCCGCGCGCCTCGCGTGTTGCGGCAAAGGGAGAGACGATATCGGTGTTCACGTTGCGGATCACCATGTCACCCAGATCCAGATTGTGGGTGATGCCCGCGCCGGGTTCGGTGCCCCAGCCGGGCAGGACATGGGGGATCGCGGGATCGGGAAAGGCCGTCCAGTGGGAACTGTGCGCCTTGTTCATCGTCACCACATCAGGAAGGAAATCCGCCGAACCGACAAAGCCGTTATAGTCGGTGATCACACTGGTGCCGCCTTCGGTCTGGATGAGAAAGGAGGCATGGGTTACGTAACGCAGCCGCACCCGGTCGGGCGGCACGGGGTCGCGAAAGCCGGCCTTTTGCAGATAGGCGACCCCGGGAGTTTGCAGGGCGACGGCAAGGCAATGGCTGGGTTTGCGCACGGTGTCCTGCGCGGACTGCGCTGCGGCAGGCGCTGCGGCGTGCGCCAGCCCGGCAAGAAGCAGGGCCAACAGAGTGCGAACCCGATGGGGCATGGCGGCCTTCCCTGAGATGATGCGTGCCCCTCAGATAGCACTGCCGGCCCGAAAGTCGCCTTTCAAATGTAAATTCACCGGTCTGCGCCCAATCTGCGCCCGGTCTGCGCCGTGTCTGCACACAACAAGGGCCCGTCCGGGACGGGCCCTGGTGTCCTTGCGGGCGGGCGGACCGGGCAACCGCCCCTCCGAAATCCCGCCTGCTTTGGCTGGACGGGGCCGCGCGCGGCCCCGCCTGTCAGTGCGGCATCGCCGTCACCGGTCTTCAGCTCAGGACTCGAACCACCAGCGGCTGCCGGCGCGGAAACTGTCCATCGCCCAGCTGGCGGCCACCTGTCCGATATTCTGAACATTCTTGCGCCGCCCGGACACGTAGTTCGGGAAATACGGGATCAGCGTCCCGCCATCGTCGCGCAGGATCATCCCCATTTCGCGGTAGATCTCGGCACGCTTGGCATCGTCCAGTTCGCCCTTGCCTATCAGCAGCAACTCGTTGAACCGGTCATTTTCCCAGAACGTCTCGTTCCAGGGCGCGCCGGCCTTGTATGTCAGGGTGTACATGACATCCGGTGTCGGACGCGCGCCCCAGTTCGACATCATCCAGGGCTTTTTCAGCCAGACTTCGGACCAGTATCCGTCATTCGGCTCGCGGACAGGTTTTATGTCGATGCCCGCCGCCTTGGCGTGTTCTGCATAAAGCACCAGCAGGTCGACCGCGCCGGTGGTGATGGAATCCGCGGTCGAGACCGACACGGTCTGGCCTTCCATGCCCGCCTTCTTCCACAGGGCCGCTGCCTGTTCCGGGTCATATTCCCGCTGGGGAATGTCATCCGGAAAATAGGGCATGGCCGCGTTGTGGTGGAAGTCATTGCCGACGGTGGCCGCGCCAAAGGCGATCTTTTCGACGATATCCTCACGGTTCATCGCCAGTTTGAGCGCCATGCGCACGTCGCTGTTGTCGAAGGGCGCCTTGTTGGTATGCATCGGCAAGGTGATGCAGGACGCAGAGGGCACATTGTCGACGATGATATCGGCATTGCGGCTGAGCAGCCCCATCGTCTTGTTCTCAAGCAGGCTGCAAGCATCCGCATCGCCGGTCAGCAGCGCGGTCTGCCGCGCGTTCGGATCGTTGATGATCTTGAATTCGATGGCGTCGAAATAGGCCCCTTCGCCATGCCAGTCCTCGTGACGCACCAGGTAGGCGCCGACACCGGGCTCGAATTCCTTAAGCACGTAGGGACCGCAGCCATCGCCGGATTCCCAGTCCAGCGACCCGTCCGGTTTCGCGGGCAGAATGGGCAGGTGATAGTCCGGCATGATCCAGGGCAGGTCAGCATTGGGTGCGTCCAGCTTGAACGTGACCGAGTTGTCGCCATTGTCGACGATATCGACGATGCTGGTCAGCAGCGATGCGGCGGCAGAGGGGTTGTCCTCGCCCCGGTGGTAGTTGATCGAGGCGATCACGTCAGTCGCGGTCACCTTGCCACCGGAATGGAATGTCGCATTGTCATTCAGCTTGAAGCGCCATTCCTTTGCGTCCGGCGTGGCCGACCATTCGGTCGCCACATCCCCACCCAGCGTCTGGTCGGGCATGATCATCGTCAGATAGGCGCGATAGGTGTGGGTCAGCGCGATATCCGCAAAGGACACGTACTTTGCCGGGTCGTACCCGTCAGAGGCATTGCCGTCATGCTGGGCGATCCGGAAGGTGCCGCCGCGCGCCGGGGCCGCCTTGGCCGAGCTTGTCCACAGGGCGCCGGCTGCCGTCACGGTCAGACCTGCGGCCAGGGCATGGCTCATGAAGGAGCGACGCGAGATCGCCCCTTCCCCGGCGGCGCGCGCCAGACGGTCAATCACGACCTGATCTTGTTTCGGGTTCATTGTTTTCCTCCCATTTAGCTGACAGGCATGTCCTGCCAGTATTCTCCAAGTTGGTGATTTCTGTGTTCGATCTCCGCAATGCGCTGTTGCGCATCCTGTCCGTTCATCCGGATCAGCATACCGACAATCGCCTCGAAAAAAACGACGGCAGTGGCATGCGACGGGAAAAACTGCGGGCTTTCCGTTCTCAGCGCGACGCAGTGCTGCGCATAGTCGGCCACGGGCGCGGCGGGGCTGTCGGTGACCGCCACGACCGGCACGTGCAGGCCGGCCACATAGCGCGCCAGCGCGACGGCGCGGGCGGCGTAGGGCTGAACGCTGAAGACGATGCAGGCATCCTTTTCATCCAGATCCGCCAGATCGTTTGCCAGCGCGCCCGTTTCGGGCCCGAAGGCACGCCAGCCTCCCAGCGACATGTTCGCAAGATAGACCACGTAATCCAGAATCGGCTTGGCGCTGAGCGCGCCCAGCAGTCTCACCCGGCGCGCGCCCTCAAGCAGCCGCACAAGCGCCTGAACCTGCGCAACGTCCAGTTCGGCCAGCAGCGCGTCGGTGTTGCGAAGCGAGGCGGCAACGTGACGGGCGGCAAAGCCGGTCTCGTCCTCGCGTGCGCCGATCTGCACCTGCGCCTTCTCGGCCAGACAGGTGCGTCTGTGCAGCACCTTGTCCCGGCACGCATCGCGCAGTTCGTCATAGCTTTTGTATCCGATTGCCTTTGCCAGGCGGGTGAAGGTCGGGGCTGGAATATCGGTGGACCGCGCCACGAAGCGCTGCGAGCGCGTGGCAATCTCGCCCGGGTTGTTCACCACGAAACGCGCCGCTTTTCGCAACTGAGGGCTCAAGCTCTGCAATGTGCCGGGTGCGACCTGAAGGGTCCGCCAGTCGTCTGCCATGGTCGCCTGTTGTTACATCCGCAACGTGATCGAGAAGCATTGAAACATATGCAACAGGGCGCGTCAAATGCCCGTTTGCGTCTGCCCGGATGTTGTGCCGCGTGCCGTGGGGCACCCGTTGCGCACGGATGGCGGCCACAAGCGCGTTGCGCACCGCCTGCCCGTCGCCTGCCCTCTGCCCCCGGGGCGCGCCCGATGCCTCCGGCGGCGATCGGACACCAGGGCGAAACACGGGGCGCACAAATCAGCGTACAGACCGGCGCGCGGCACACAGAACGCCACGGTGCACCGTCCCAGCGTCCAAACTTTGACGCATTTGACCTGTAGG
>JBCCHI010000105.1:0-13674 GCA_039028815.1 Pseudomonadota bacterium | reverse complement strand
GCAAACGAATCTGCAGGGCGAAACGGGGACCATGCTGAAGTCGGCGGATTATACGCATGTTCAGCTTGTGCCCTCCCGTTGTTGAATGTGACCGTTGCGCGAAGACTAGAAAAAAATCCTGGCCCTGACAACCGGCTTGCATCTGTCCGGCTGTTCCGGCTGCATCCCGCGTGATGTCTGCAAAAGGGCCATGTCCGGAGCGGGCGCTGTGCAAAGACCCGGGCCGGCGCTCTGACAGGTCAGGGGCGCGCCATTTGCCGGTGGGACAGGCCCCCCGGGCGCATCATGTAATCAATGCGGCGGGCCTTTTGCCCCAGACATCGCCGACCGCGTCCTGTGCCCCCGCTAACTACCAAAGGGTCCGCGCCGCTCCGCGGATGGATGGGCACCGCGTTCGTGCCCCGCCGCACAGCAAACCGTCGGGATGCCGTCGGACAAGGGGCACGGTCCGGTACTGCCGGTCCGTGACCGACGTGGCGGTGCTGCGGCAGGGCGCGCCGGACACGCCGGGTGCATCACCTGAGCTGCCGCGCGAAACACCCGGCGGTCTTCGCGGTCTCACGGGTCGGTGGCGAAGACACTGCGCCGGATGTTCGCGCCGGATATCTGCGGCATCAGGGCTTAAGGTGGGGTTGTGCGAGCGTGCGCCCTGTTTACCCCGCCTCGACCGACCACGCGCATCGACAGCGACAGCGACAGCGACAGCGACAGCGACAGCGACAGCGACGCACTGCCGGCATGGAACTTATAATCCTGTCAATGCGTTATGCACGAATCTTCCCACCGCGCCCTGCTACACCTTCGTCGCCGGCATCGCCGGTGTGATTGCCCGGCGTTTCAGGACCGCCTCGCGCCAGCTGATAAAGCAGACCGACCCGACGATGACGGTGCCCCCCAGTATGACAAACGGATCGGCCGGTTCTCCGAAAAAGATCGCGCCGACAATCACCGCCCAGACCAGTTGCAGGAACGTCGCAGGCTGCGTCACCGTCAGCGGCGCTGCGCGAAAGGCCAGTGTCATGGTGTAGTGCCCGCCGGTGGCCAGCGCGGCGACACAGACCAGAATGGCCAGTTCCGGGCCCGTCGGCGGCACCCAGTTCGCCAGCGCAACGGGCGCCAGCCCGATGCTGACCGTGATCGACAGCATCGCCACGACCAGTCCGGGACTGGCCCGGTGCGTCAGCTGCTTGGCCAGAAGGTAGGAGGCGCCGAAAAACACAGCCGTGAACAGCATGGCGACATGGCCGGTATCGAGCGCGCGAAACCCCGGGCGCAGGATGATCAGCGCACCGGCCAGCGCGGCCAGAACCGCAAGAATGCGCCGCAGGGCCAGCCGCTCTCCCAGAAACAGCGCCGCCCCGATCGTGATGTAAATCGGGCTGAGATAGTTCATCGCCGTCACATCGGCTATCGGGATGCGCGCCATCGCATAGAACCACAGCCCCACCGCCACCGCATGCGCCGCGCCGCGCGCTCCGAACAGCATCCAGGTCTGTCGCGAAAAGCGGGCCCGGCACAACGCGCCAAGCATCGGAAAAAGAAAGACGAGACCCAGCACATAGCGCAGAAATGCCGCCTCTGGGGCGGGAATGCGTGTGCCCAGCGTCTTGACCAGCGCGGTCACGCCGACAAACTGCACACCGGTCAGCACCATCCAGAAAATACCCCGCCCGGGCCGGGCCTGATCGTCTTGCGTCATCGGCCAACCATCGGTCGGCGCTGCCACCTTGTCGAGCCGAATGTTGCCCGTTCAGGGCGCGGACCGGGTGAACCGCTTCAGCTCGGCCCGGGCGACCTGCCGCCGATGCACCGCATCCGGCCCGTCTGCCAGCCGGAGCGTGCGCAGATGCGTCCACATCGCGGCCAGAGGTGTGTCCTGACTGATGCCCTGCGCGCCGTGGATCTGCATCGCCTCATCGACGATCCCGAGCGCCACGCGTGGCGCCACCACCTTGATCTGGTGAATCCACGGTGCGGCTGCGCGGGCATCGCCCTGGTCCATCATCCATGCGGCCTTCAGGCACAGAAGGCGCGCCTGTTCGATCTCCATGCGCGCCTCGGCGATGATGTCGTGATTGGCCCCAAGCGCCGCCAGAGGCGCCCCGAACGCCGTCCGCTCCAGCGCCCTGCGGCACAGAAGTTCCAGCGCGGCTTCCGCCTGACCGAGCGCGCGCATGCAATGGTGAATGCGTCCCGGCCCCAAACGGCCCTGCGCAATCTCAAAGCCGCGCCCCTCGCCCAGCAACAGGCTGGCGGCCGGCACGCGCACATCGGCAAAGCGGATATGCATATGACCGTGCGGCGCGTCATCCTGGCCAAAGACCTGCATCGGGCGCAGCACCTCGATCCCCGGACAGTCCGCGGGCACAACCAGCATCGAGTGCGCCTGATGGCGCGGCGCATCGGCCGCGCCGGTGCCCGCCATGACGATGTACACCGCACAGCGCGGATCGCCCGCGCCGGTGGCCCACCATTTTTCGCCGTTCAGAACATACTGCCCGCCCTCCTTCCGGCAGGACAGGGCGATATTGGTGGCGTCCGAGCTGGCCACATCCGGTTCGGTCATCAGATAGGCCGAGCGGATGTCGCCCTTCAGCAGTGGCGCAAGCCAGCGGTCCTGCATCTCGGGCGTGCCGTAGCGGGCGAACACTTCCATGTTGCCGGTGTCGGGCGCGTTGCAGTTGAACACTTCGGGCGCCAGCGGGCTGCGCCCCATTTCCTCGGCAAAATAGGCGTACTCCACGGTCGACAACGCCGGTCCGTCGGGGCGATCGGCCCACCAGAGATTGAACAGCCCCTCGTCCTGCGCCCGCGCCTTCAGATGCGCCAGAATCTCGACTTGCCTGGGTGTCAGGGCCCAGCGGTCACCGCGCGCGACCTCGGCGTGAAACTCTGCGTCAAAGGGTGCGATCTCGTCCGCCACCATCGTCTTGAGGCGCGCAAGCAATGGCAGGATGTCTGGTCTCAGTCCCAAATTCACGACACTTTTCCCTTTGTTTTCATCACTTCATCCCGCGTGCCCTGCTTTGGTCCACACCTGACCCCTCAATGCCCCCAAATGCGCCACAAAACGCCAGTACCCCTGAAGGTGGCGGAACGGCTGCCCACGTGATTTCCAAGTTCCGTGCTTATCGTTGACCAGTTTCTGGGTGTGTACCGGCGGCCGTTGCGCCACCTTAACCTCAACGACTGCCCGTCCGACCCCGGGGCCGGACCACCGGAAGACACGGCTCGACCGCGTCACGCGAACTCTGACAATCGTTGCAGCGCCGCGTCATGCTGGGCTGCATTCGCCGCGGCGATAGCCCGGCCGCCGTGATGCGCCGGGCCGCCGGACCAGTCTGTCACGATGCCCCCTGCGGCCTGAATCACGGCGATCGGCGCCTGAATGTCATAGGCCGCCAGCCCCGCTTCGATCACCAGATCGATCTGCCCCGCGGCAAGCAGCGCATAGGCGTAACAATCCATCCCGTAGCGCGTCATCTTCACCTCACGCGCCACCGCCTCAAACGCCGCGCGGTCCCGCTCTGTGCCCACTTCCGGGAAGGTGGTGCACAAAATCGCGTCGCCCAGCCGCTGCGTGGCGCGCGTGGCCAGGGGCCTGTCGCCCAACGGGCCGCACATGCGCGCGCGCCCCAGCCCGCCCTCGAACCGCTCGGCAATGTAAGGCTGATCAATCAGACCGTAGATCGGGCCGCTTTCATCGGCCAGGGCAATCAGCACACCCCAGGTCGGCGTTCCGGCAACGAAGCCCCGCGTGCCGTCAATCGGGTCAAGAACCCAGGTCAGACCCGTTGTGCCGGGCTGCGCCCCGAATTCCTCGCCCAGAATGCCGTCATCGGGACGCCTTTCGCACAAAACAGCCCGCATCGCCTGTTCAGCGGCGCGATCTGCCACCGTCACCGGATCATAGGCCGCGTCGCGGGCATGGCCGCCCTTGTCTTCGACATGCAGACCCGACGTTCGGAAATGAGGAAGAATGGCCGCGCGCGCGGCATCCGCCAATGCATGCGCGGTCGAAATCACATATTCGGCATCCGGATCCGGCCGGGTGCCTTCAGGTTGAGACATCGAAACCTCCCGGCCCAAGCATCCCGGACCGGGTTAAACCGTAAACCTGTCTGGCTCAAGCCACGTCGCTCAGAACCCGTGCAAGGTCGAACAGACGGCGGCGCTGATTTTCCGGAATCGCATAATAGGACCGAACCAGGTCCAGCGCTTCCTTGTCGCCAAGCAGATCGGCGGGCACCATGTCGGTGTCGCTTTTCTCTTCGCTTTCCTGATCAAGTCCTTCGAAGAAAAAGCTTACATCCACGTCCAGAGCGTCCGCAATATCCCAAAGACGCGAGGCGCTGACACGATTGGCCCCGGTCTCATATTTCTGAATCTGTTGAAATTTAATGCCAACATTTTCCGCCAGTTGCTGCTGTGTCATTCCAACAAGCCATCGGCGGTGACGAATTCGTTTTCCAACATGCACGTCAACGGGGTGCGGCATTGTATCTTCTCCTTAAAATTCGCGATCGCCAGTAACTTAGGCAGAAAACTCGCGGTACAACTAAAACACTGCGCATCCCAGCAGCGCTGCGCGAACTGTACCACTACTGATTGTGTTTTCAAGAAATATCCTACCCCGAAAAAGTGACTGGCGGAGATTTTTCTCAATCTAAGCGGGCAGCTACTTCCTTTGGATAGGGCAATTCGGGCGGTTGGCCAGTTTGACTTTACGTCACAACCCGTTCTAATCGCACCGAAACACGGAACTTTCGATGAACGGTGGAGAAAAACATGCGCGCGTGGCGAATCGAACAGTTTGGCACAGCGCCTGTCTGCCGGGAAATCGACCGGCCTGTCCCGGGTCCGGGCGAGATTTCGGTTGAAATCGGGGCCTGCGGGCTGAATTTCGCAGATCTGCTGATGATCGACGGGGCGTACCAGGACACGCCGGAGCCCCCGTTTACCCTCGGGATGGAGGTCGCCGGACGGGTAGAGGCCGTCGGCCCGGACATCGCAGCGCCACAGCCCGGCACGCGCGTGGCGGTGTTCGGCGGTCAGGGCGGCCTTGCCGAGCATGGCGTCTTTGCCGCAGACCGCGCCGTCGCCCTGCCGGATGCCATGAGCTTTGAACAGGCCGCCGCGTTTCAGATCGCTTACGGCACAAGCCATGTGGCGCTGTCCCACAGGGCACAGCTGAAACCGGGGGAAACACTTCTGGTCCTCGGGGCGGCCGGCGGCGTGGGCCTGACCGCCGTGGAAATCGGCAAGCTGATGGGCGCACGGGTGGTCGCCGCCGCACGGGGGGCCGAAAAGCTCGACGTCGCGCGTCAGGCGGGGGCCGATCACGTCATTGATGCCCAGAGCGGCGATATTCGCGCGGAAATGAAGGCGCTCGGCGGCGCGGATGTGGTCTATGACCCGGTCGGAGGGGAACAGTTCACCGCCGCGTTTCGTGCCTGCCGGCCCGAAGCACGCATTCTGACAATCGGTTTTGCCAGCGGCGACGTGCCGAAAATCCCCGCCAATCATCTGCTGGTCAAGAACGTTACCGTCATGGGGCTGTACTGGGGCGGGTATCTTGCGTTCCGGCCAGAGGTGCTGACCCGCAGTCTGGCGGAGTTGCTGGTGTGGTTCGAGCAGGGAAAACTTGCCCCGCACATCAGCCATCTTGTCCCACTGGAGCGGGCGCAGGAGGGGCTGGCGCTGCTGCGCGCGCGCAAATCGACCGGAAAGGTCGTGGTCACGACAGGCCAGACCCCCGCGCCCTGAGCACGCGACCTGAACGAAAGACACCGCGTCAGGCGAGACGCACGCATCGCCTCGGGGGGCGGCGGCGCGCACAACCGCGCTGATCGGCAGAGGTTTCGCGAACCGCCTCAGGCAGAGCGGACCAGCGCAGGCGGCGCGGCGTCGTATCCCGCCCGCAACAGCTGCGCCAGATGCGTGGCGACCTCATCGCGGCCTCTCGCCCCGTAAAGGTTGATCTTGTGCACGCCCAGATCCGGCAGCGCGCCGCCGGCCGCGACGGCCTCCTGATGCGGCGGTATTGTCGGCTCGAGTACCGCCCCGACCACCAGATCCGCGCTGATCAGCGCCTCGACCGAGCGATCCTCATCCGACTCGATGGCCAGTTCCCAGTCAATGCCCGCCACGTCAAGCTGGCGCAGTACCGTGGCGCGGAAAATGCAGCCCTTGCAAAAGCCCAGCCGCAGCGGGCGCTTTTTCCAGGCCTGCCCACCAAGGGCGCCGACCCATCGCAGCGGCATTTCGGTCAGCGTCTCACCTCCGGGTTCGAGTTCTTGCTCGGTGGTCAGGATCATTTGCACCTCGCCACGCGACAACGCGTCTTTCAGTTTGACCGTGCTGGAGGATCTGAGCACGACATCGACGCGCGGGAAGGCGCTGTTGAAGGTCTTCAGCACGCGTGGAATGACCGGATAAACGATGTCATGCGGCACCCCCAGTACGATCTGGCCCTCGAACACCTCATCCGACAGGCGCGCCACCGCCTCGTCGTTCAGTTCGACGATGCGACGCGCATAGCTCAGCAGCTGTTCGCCCGCCGGGGTCAGTGCAATGCGTCGGCCCGACCGGTCCATCAGCGCGATATCAAGCATCTCTTCCAGCCGCTTTATCTGCATTGAGACCGCGGACTGCGTCAGGTTGAGAACCTGCGCCGCGCGTGTGACGCCGCCCTGCTCGGCCACTGAAAGAAACGAGCGCAGTGTGGTCATGTCCAGATTTCGCATTCATCACATTCCTTGATGAAAGAAGGATCAAACATTCATTTCAAAAATCATACACGCCGTGCCACATTCATCAACAGAAAAGATGAATACCAACCACGCATCACGAAACGAGAAGGATGAAGACGATGACCCAGTTTAGCCAAACCCGCCTGCATGGATCCGCGCGCAGACCTTCTTTTTCGTTCAACCGGATGATAGAGATCAACCGTCAGCGGCGGGCGCTTGCCCTGCTGGATGACAGGGCATTGCTGGATATCGGCCTGACCCGTCAGCAAGTCGACGCCGAGCTGCGCCGCCCGTTCTGGGACGTCGCGTGACAGGCTTCAAAGCATCCTTGCGGCACATATCGTCGCCATATTGACAACAATGGCCCTGCCGATCCGGTGGGGCCATTTGACGCATTCTGTCCCGATCCGCACCGTCAGGTGCAATTTTACGTGTTCCGAAGCCTCGGGAATGCTTGAAAACGCGCGGAATGTTACCGATATTGCCACAGAGACCCGATCACGGGTACCAAGGGAAACCTTACAGGGACATATCGGAGGCTTTAATGGCTCAACACGACACGATCCGGACGGCACAAGGTGCGCGCGCCGCCGCGATTGACGAAGGTCTGCGCGCTCATATGAGCAAGGTCTATGGCACCATGTCGGTGGGCATGGTTCTGACCTTCCTCGCCGCGTGGGCTGTCGGCAACAACGCAGCGCTGATGAACACGCTGTTCACCGGCTTCACGCGCTATATCGTCATGTTCGCGCCGCTGATCATGGTTTTCGCCTTTGGCGCGATGATCAACCGCTTGTCCGCTGCGGGTGCGCAACTGTTCTTCTACGCGTTCTCGGCTCTGATGGGCGTGTCGATCAGCTATATTTTCGTGGTCTTCACGGACTTTTCGATCGCGCAGATCTTTCTGATCACGGCAATCGCCTTTGCGGGCCTGTCGCTGTGGGGCTACACGACCAAGAAAGACATCTCCGGCTGGGGCAGCTTTCTGATCATGGGCCTGATCGGCATCATCGTGGCGTCGATCGTGAACCTGTTCCTGGGCTCGCCTGCAATCATGTTTGCGGTGTCTGCCCTGGGTGTCCTGATCTTTGCCGGTCTGACCGCCTATGACACGCAACGCATCAAGAGCGAATATGTGCAGTTTGCCATGGCCGGCGACAGCGAGTGGCTTGGCAAGGCCGCCATCATGGGCGCGCTCAGCCTCTACCTGAACTTCATCAACATGTTCATGATGCTGCTCAGCCTGTTCGGAAATCGCGAATAACGCTGCTGCGACACAGAACAACCGAAACAGGGCCGGTCCGGTTGGACCGGCCCTTTTCCGTGAGTGGTCCACTTGTTCTGCATCGCAGCTCGCATCGCCGCGCGGTCTCGGGACGGTGCATGAAGCGTCACCGCCAGATCACACGACAGACGATTACATTCCGCGGCCGCAGGCATGATCCCCTCTGTGATCCGCCGTCCCCCGCCAGCCTGAAGCTGCGCGTCTCAAGACCCGATGGGGCATCGCGCGGAGCGGGCCGCGCGCATATGATCTCAAGATGTCGTAACGGGGTTTCTCCGGATCAGCCTGCTGCTGACAGGGTCAAAGGGATATCCGTGTCTCCGGCCACAAAATGTCTGCCGCCGGTCTTATCGCAAAGGCCGCGCGCACTCTGTCGCGCAGTTACGCCACAGGTCTTTGCGCGCCTGAAAGAGCGCCGCGCGCGACACTCGGATGTCGCACCGCTTTCGCCCTGGCTGATGTCCCGGGCGAGGGGTCGCACGATGACCGCACGCGCCTGAAGCGTTACCGCCCCCCGATGGCGCTGCGCGCCCGGGAGGTCCGCACCAGACCTGATCCTATTCCCTGTATTGCCGCCGTGATCCGGTCGTTCACGCCCAGCTTTTCAAAGATGCGGCGCGTCAGCGTATCGACCGTGTGACGCGAAATGCCCAGGATCTGGGCGATCACGGCATTGCTCTTGCCCTGCGCGATCCAGCCCAGAACCTCGCGTTCCCGCGGCGTCAGGCCGGTTTCGACCATGCGCCGGTCAAATGTCAGATCGCAGAACCTCAGATGCGCGATCTGCGCCGCGCAGCGCAACTCGAAGATCTGCGACGGTGCAAGATCAATCTCCTTATGCCCGAACCCCAGCCCGACATAGGCGTTTCGCATGTTGGGGCCGGTGACATGAAACGCCAGACCGTCCCCGATATCCGCCTCGGACAATTGCCGGAGAAAATCCGCCTCGGCGTCCGAAAGCCGGGTCAGCGTGGCCGTCTCTGACCAGAAAAACGGGCGCCCCATCCGCTGGGCGAGATCGGGGATCGGATCGACATCAACCAGCTGTGCCCCGATATAGTGACACACCCAGTCCTGCGGAAACCCCTGTGCCGAAATCTGGTCCGGGCTCAGCACCGGGCCCTGCCCCTGATCCGCGTGATAGCTGACCATCGTCACGCCCCGGTCCGACACATAGCCGTATGTCAGGCGCCACAGCTCTGCCAGGGTGGAGACCTGAGCGCAGCTTTGGGCAAACGTGTCGAGAGATGCCGCTTGTACAACCATAAGACCTATCGAACGCTAGCAGGTTCGTCATGTCGTGTCAGGGATCATCCGCGCCTGTGGGCTGGTGGCACGGGCATGCCGGACAGCCGGACCGGGCAGACAGAAACACAAAAGGCCACGCTGACCGCGCGGCCTTTTTCCGGACGGGCAAGACAGGATTACTTGATCTTGCCTTCCTTGTACTCCACGTGCTTGCGCGCAACGGGGTCATACTTCCGTGTCACCATCTTCTCGGTCATGGTGCGGGCGTTTTTCTTCGTGACATAGAAGTGCCCGGTACCGGCGGTCGAGTTCAGGCGGATTTTGATCGTCGTCGGTTTCGCCATTTTCAGCTCTCCTGCTGCGGGTCGTCCCTGTGCCGGAACATCCCGCCGAATTCACGTGAGCCCCGCGTATGGTATGCAAGACCGGGCCTGTCAACCGGTTTTAGTTGGACGTGACCCGCGTCGGCTTGCGGTAGAAATGATGGTATCCGATCGTCGCCGTGCGCGGATACACGCGCGACCAGTTCGGGCTGACGGCCTTGGTGTGATAATGCGTGGCGCCATCCGTAAGAGCACGCGACGCCCCGTCGACCATCACATGCGCGACCTTGCCCACACGATCAAAGGCTTTCGGTTCGTTGATATTCTCTGCCTTGCCATCGCAGGTATAGGTGAACTGGCACGCAAACTTGCGCCCCGTGCCCTGATGCACCACACCACAGATCGTGTCCGGAAAATCGGCGCTGTCGACCCGGTTCAGGATCACCTCGGCCACTGCAAACTGACCCTTGACGCTTTCTCCGCGGGCTTCGAAATAGATGGCTTCGGCCAGACATCGCCATTGCGTGTCATCGACCGGACCTTCAGCGCCGAGCTCCAGCTTTGACAGCCAGTCACGGCTGTATTCGATCTCAAGCGCCTCGATGGCGCGATAGCCCGCAATCATGTCGTCCGGGATCGACAGCAAAACCCGGCTCTTTTCCTGATCGACTGCGTTGAAATCGGGCTCAGCCACAACGGCGGTGCCCAGCATCATCATGATGCAAGTCGCGAGACGCTTCATCGCTCGCCCCCACTATATCATCCCAAATCTTCTTCCCCGGGCCACATATGCAAAAATGTCACGCTGGTCCAGTCCACGAAATGTGAACAAACTGTGTCCAAAAAGTGGCGAAATACGCTGGCGTCTGTTTTGAGCCAACATCTGGGGACTGCGGCGCGGCGAGCTACCCGGTCTTGTGTTTGACGGCCAGTTGTGCGGCAGCCAGTCGCGCCACCGGAACCCGGAATGGCGAACAGGACACATAGTCGAATTCGGATTCCCGGCAAAACGCGATTGATTCGGGATTGCCGCCATGCTCGCCGCAGATCGACAATGTGAGCTCCGGCGAGACATCGCGCCCGCGGGCGGCGCCGATCTGCAGCAATTCCCCGACCCCGTCCACGTCAAGCACGTGAAACGGGTCCTCGGGGTACACCCCCTGCTGAACATAGGCGGACATGAATTTGCCCGCATCGTCGCGCGACAACCCGTAGGTCATCTGCGTCAGGTCGTTTGTGCCAAAGCTGAGGAACGCCACATGCGGCGCGATCTCGCCGGCGCGCAGGGCGGCGCGCGGCGTCTCGACCATGACGCCAAGGCGATACGTGAATGACTCGCCCGTCTCGGTGCCTACGGCCGCAGCCACGGCATCGACGCTTTTCTTCACCAGCTCGACCTCGCGCATGGCCGAAACCAGCGGGATCATGATCTCGGGCACCACCGGCGCGCCCTCCCGGCTGGCCTCAACCGTCGCCTCGAAGATCGCGCGCG
The DNA here is from genome assembly GCA_039028815.1 of Pseudomonadota bacterium. GTDB lineage: Bacteria > Pseudomonadota > Alphaproteobacteria > Rhodobacterales > Rhodobacteraceae > Roseovarius. Next base: position 2,574 of record JBCCHI010000105.1, on the reverse strand, counting down.
CCTGCATCTCGTAGATCTCGGGCACCGCAATCCCCAGCCGGACCCCGCGCATGCCCAGCATGGGGTTGTATTCGTCCAGCCCCTCGATCCGGGTCGTCACCTCGGAGACCGGCAAATCCAGCGCTTCGGCCAGTTCGCGAATGCCCGCGCGATCGAAGGGCAGATACTCGTGCAGGGGCGGGTCGAACAGACGGATGCACACCGGCAGTCCCTGCATGATGCGAAACAGATCAATAAAGTCGGCCCGCTGCATGGGCAGCAGAATCTCCAGTGCCGAGGCCCGGTCCTGACTGGTATCGGCAAAAATCATCTCGCGCATTGCGGTCAGACGATCCTGTTCCACGAACATGTGCTCTGTCCGGCAAAGCCCGATGCCCTGTGCCTTGAAAAAGCGCGCCACCTCGGCATCGGCCGGCGTGTCGGCATTGGCGCGCACCTCGATATCGCGCACCGCGTCCGCCCATTGCATAAGCGTCTTGAAACTGTCGTCGCGCGCCGGCTGCAACATGGGCGCCTGCCCGGCCAGAACCTGCCCGCTGGAGCCGTCGATGGTAATCGTGTCACCGGCCTTGACCTTGCGGCCATCGGGAAAAACCAGACTCCTGGTGCGCATGTTGAAGGTGATGTCGGCCGCACCCACGACACAGGGCTTGCCGATCCCGCGCCCGATCACCGCGGCATGACTGGTCATCCCGCCACGTTCCGTCAGAACACCCGCGGCGGCGTGCATGCCGCGGATATCTTCCGGGCTGGTTTCGCGCCGCACAAGAATACAGGCCACGCCCTGCGCCTCGGCGGCCTGTGCCTCTTCGGGAGAAAAGACAATCGGACCCGCCGCCGCGCCGGGGCTCGCGGCAATGCCGCTGGCCAGCACGTCACGCTCGGCCTCCGGGTCGACCTGGCGGTGCAGAAGCTCGTTCAGCGCGCGCGGCTCGATCCGCATCAGCGCCTCTTCGCGGCTGATAATCCCGTCTTCGGCCAGCGCCACCGCGATCGCCACGGCCGCACGCGCGCTGCGCGCCACACGCACACCGTCCAGCACAAACACCTCGCCGTTGTTGATCGTGAATTCCGTCTGCATCTCTTCACGAAGTTTGACACGCATCAGCTTGGTGTAGGTCTTCAGCTTTGCAAAAGCATCGGGGGCCTGCTCTTCCAGCGACGGCCCTCGCGGGTCTTTTTGCAAAAAGAGCGCCTCCGCCTTGCGGCTGAGCGCTTCGCGGCCCTGGCTTTGGCTGAGGTAACGGCCGGTGCACAGCCGATCCCCCGTGACACCATCAACCAGCTGCATCACCCCGGATCCGCATTCGCCCTCGCCCAGACCCAGTGCCATTTCCTGCACCACCAGGCCGAGCCCCGCATCGGCGGGCGCGCCCTTGGCCTGGCGCAGCAGACGCGCCGACGTCCCCTGCCACGCCCGCGCCATCGAGCGCAGAACCTCCAGCAACTGCGTGCCCGCCTCTTGCGGGAACGCCTCTTCGGTGTCGTCCTGATAAAGCGCGAGCGCCTCTTTCAGCGCAGTCTGCGGATCGTCGGACAGATCGTCGAACAGGTCGGCATCAAGTCGCGCCACATGCACCGCGTAGGCCTGAACGAAGCGCAGATAAAGCTGCGCCGCCGCTTCTGCGCCAATGCAGTCCGACAGCGTGTGCAGACGCGCGTCGTTCATCCCGATGTTGAGAATGGCGCCCGGCCCGCCCCAGTCAGGATCTTCGGATGACGGGCGCACGCACAGGATGGGTCCGGCGCCAAACGGAGCCAGCAGCGCCTCCATGTCCGGCGCGTCCCCGGACGCGATCCGGCGCACGGCATCAAAGGATACGGCCACCGTACGCGGCACCGGCAGATCAAGCCGCACCAGACGCTGCAGACACTTGGCCCGCCCGCCATGCGTTTTTTCATCAATCGGCGCATCCGGCGTGACGGCCGTGATGTGCGGATCGCTGTCACCATCGGATTTTTTAAGGACTTTCTGCACTGCGGCACCCATTTCTCACGCGCAGCATAGCCACGAGCGCGCGCAACGCAAGAAATTGTGAAGATTGGCGGACGCCGCGCCGCGCCTACCCGTCCAGACGCGTCAGATCGGCGGCCTGAAGACAGATCGTGCGGATCCTGTGCAGCAGATTCAATCGGTTCCGCCGCAGGATCTGATTGTCGGTATTGATCTGAACCGCCTCGAAAAAGGTGTCGATCGGGGCACGAAGCTCTGCCATCGCCGTCATGGCCGTGGCAAAGTCCTGCCCCTCCAGCGCGCGGCCAATTCCGGTCTCGGCCCGGTCCAGCGCCGCGAACAGCGCGGTCTCGGCCGCGTCCTCGGCAAACTTGGGATCGGCACCATAGGAGTACTCCACCCCGTCCCGGGCCTCGGCCTGGGTGAGGATGTTGTTGGCGCGCCTGAACCCTTGCACGAGGTTCTCGCCGTCCTCTGTGCCCAGCACCGCCTGCAACGCCCGCGCGCGTCTGACCAACAGCGCCAGATCATCGCTGCCGTCCATCGCGATACAGGCGTCGATCACGTCGTGCCGGATGCCTTGATCGCGGAGAAAGACCTTGAGGCGGTCGTGGAAGAAG
>JBCCHI010000104.1:0-13767 GCA_039028815.1 Pseudomonadota bacterium | reverse complement strand
TGTTCACGCCCGGCCCCAAACAGCTGAATCGCCGCCATCTCCATTTTCGGATTGTCGAATTTCGGGATCGGTGAAGGGTCCATGACATAGCGACCCTCGACCTTGACCGGATAGTCATAGGAGGTGGAGATCGCCCCGTGCTGACTGATGTCTTCGTAGAGCTTGACATGCATGAGCCCGTATTCTTCCAGGCTGTGCATCCTGCGTGTTTCGGTCTCTCGCGGTTCCAGAAAGCGCAACGGTTCCGGAATCGGCACCTGATAGACGAGGATCTGGTCCTCTGTCAGTGGCACCTCGGGGATGCGATGACGGGTCTGGATCACCGTGGCGTCCGAAGTTCTTTCGGTGGTTGCAACGCCCGCCGTCTTCTCGAAGAACGTGCGGATCGACACCGCGTTGGTGGTATCGTCGGCACCCTGATCAATCACCTTCAGGCGGTCGTCGGGCGTCAGCGTTGCCGCGCTGACCTGCACGCCACCGGTGCCCCAGCCATAGGGCATTGGCATTTCACGGCTGGCAAAGGGCACCTGATATCCGGGGATGGCAAGCCCCTTCAGGATGGCGCGGCGAATCATCCGTTTTGTCTGCTCGTCGAGATAGGCGAAATTGTAATCACTCATGACGGCGCCCTCTGGTGGAGATCCGCGTGCTGCAACGGCCCGGCACCCCATTGTCGCTATTGAAGGCGCCGTTCATTCCGCCGCCTCGGGACAGGACGCGGCCACCTCGCGCCGCAGCTTGCGGACCAGCTCGGTCTCGGACTGGAAGTCGACGTAATGCGGCAACTTGATATGTTCGAGAAACCCGGTGGCCTGAATGTTGTCGGAATGGCTGAGCACGAACTCTGCATCCTGCGCCGGTGCGCCTGCAAAATCCTCGCCCAGTTCGTCCCACCGCAACGCCCGGTCGACCAGCGCCATTGAAATCGCCTTGCGTTCACTCTGGCCGAAGACCAGCCCGTAGCCACGCGTGAATTGCGGCGCTTCGGTCTTTGAGCCCTTGAACTGGTTCACGCTTTCGCATTCGGTGACTGTGATCTCTCCGATCTCGATGGAAAAGCCAAGTTCGGGGATCTCCATCTCGACCGTGACCATACCGATGCGCAGCTCGCCCACAAATGCATGGTTGCGCGCATACCCGCGCTGCGTCGAATATGCGAGGCCGAGCGTGAACCCCTCATCGGCGCGCGCCAGCGCCTGCAGCCGCAGCGCCCGGCTGGCGGGCAGTTCCAGGGGATCGCGTGTCAGATCAGGTATGTCGTCCGGTGTCCGGGCGTCGTGAGTCTGCGCTGCCTGATGCGCCCCTGTCATCTGTCCGGTCGCCGGACCGGAGTTGGCGCCGTCCGGACGGCCGGCCTCTTCGATCAGACCCTCCTGATTGAGAAATGTCATGACGTGCGGCACCGGACCAGCCGCAGGCACGCTTGTGGGCGTGTCGGGCACGTCGCCCCCTTCTGCCGCCAGTTTGAAATCCAGCAGCCGGTGCGTGTAATCAAAGGTCGGCCCCAAGATCTGTCCGCCGGGCAGATCCTTGAACGTCGCCGAAATGCGCCTGTCGCAGACCATCCCGCCGGTCTTGATGGCCAGGGTGTAGCCAAAGCGTGGCAGGGTCGTGCGATAGGCGCGGATCAGAAAAATCGCCTCGATCAGATCGCCGCGCGCCTGCTTGATTGCAAGCGCTGCGAGATCAGGATCATAAAGCGAGCCCTCCGCCATCACGCGGTTGACCGCGAGGCTCATCTGTTCCCGGATCTGCGCCAGCGACAGCTCCGGCACCTCGCGGTTGCCGCGCCGTTCTTCGGCCAACCATGCATGCGCATTCCCGATCGCCCGCTCCCCGCCTTTCACCGCGACATACATCAGGCACTCTCCACTCTGGTCGTCCGGGGCAGCGCCGCCAGCTGGTCCGCACATGTCAGGAAGGTGTCAAATCCCAGCGGAAAGTGTGCGGCATTGGCCTGAAACACAGCCACGTCCGGCAGCGACAACAGCGCCGTGCCGCGTATGCCCGGACCGGTCAACTGCGCGCCTTTTGCCTGCAGCACATCCATCTCGACGATCAACGTGGCCGCGCGATCCGGGTAGTCCGGCGTTCCGATGGCGAACCGGTCCAGCGGCTGCAACGCGTCCCATGTGCCCAACCCGAACATCGCGCGTCCGGCGGCAACCAGCGGCGCCCCGGTGTGAAACGTCAGCCAGTCGCGCACGGCTGCGCAATCATGACGCCCGGCAAGATGAAGGGGCGTGTCCGCATCGCAGAGCGTCAGCGCCAGAACCCCCGCCGCCACAGTCATCGGTGCCGGCGGCGCTGCGCCGGTCATTGTCTCGATGCGACCGGGCCGCGCCATCACCTGCATCGCCGATCTGAACGCGCGGGCTGCCTGAACCGGCACATCGGAAAACCCTCCCGCCAATGCGTCGCCGGGCATCAGTCTTCCCCCCGCACCAACGTGAAAAACTCAACCTTCGTCGCCGCCGCGCGTGACGCCCTTGCCTCACGTGCGGACGACATCTCGGCCTCAAGCGGGCACAGAACCGCCTGCCGAACCGCGTCTGCCACCTGCGTTTGCATCAGCGCATCGACAAGCGCGGCAATGCGTGCATGGGCCGTGCTGCGCCCCTGTGCATAACCATGACCGATCGCGCCACAACGCAGGCGGACAGAGGCGCGCGTCACGCTCATCTCGCCCAGATTAAAAGGCGCTCCAACCGCTCCGGCCCGCCCGCGCACCATCACGGCGCCCACTTCGGGCGCCCGCAGATCGATGTGATCCGGCGCAAGCTTCGCTGCATTCCAGACCCGCAGAACAGACGTCGACGGCGCGCGCGCCAGCAGGCTGAGCCAGGCCTGGCGTGCCTTGGGATCGGCAGAGGCCGCATCCGGAGAAGTGAGGCTCGACATCTTGCTGATTTGTCCACTTTATTATACAACTAGACAAATCTATACGGGCAACGGGCTGAGTCGAAAAGCCCCCTTCCATGAATCTTTTGTGACGCGCAGCGCTTTCATGACTGACAAAAGGCACCCTGTCTGGGAAACGATCCGCCGCGCGCTGGCCGATGATCTGGCCGAAGGTCGGTACCGACCGGGCGACAAGCTTCCGACGGAGGCCGCGCTGTCCCGGCGCTTCGGGGTCAACCGCCATACCGTGCGGCGGGCTCTGGCGGCACTGGCAGACGCGGGCATGATCTATGCCCGCCGAGGCTCGGGCGTGTTCGTCAGTCAGACCAGAACCGACTATCCGCTCGGACGCCGTGTCAGCTTTACCCGGAACCTGCGGGCCGCCGGCCGGCTGCCCTCCCGCAAGGTTCTGCTGATCGAAACCCGCGCCGCCGACCGGCAGGAGGCCAGAACACTGCGTCTGCCGCCCGGCGCCAGCGTGCATTCCTATGATGGGCTGTCGCTCGCCGATCGCGAGGTCATAGCCGTGTTCCGCTCTGTCTTTCCGGCCGACCACCTGCCCGATTTGGCCGCAGCGCTGAACCGTCTGTGCTCGACGACCGAAAGCCTGGCGGCGGTTGGCGTCACCGACTACGTGCGGGAATGGACACGGGTCAGCGCCCTGGCCGCCACCCCGACGCAGGCGCTGCACCTGCGCCTGCGCACCGGCGCCGCATTGCTGCGGACGCAGGCCCTGAATGTCGATTCAGCAGGCAGACCGGTCGAGTTTGGCTGCACCTGGTTCGCGGGTGATCGCGTTACCTTGACGTTCGATGATCACGCCGCCCCGACCGGCGGATGACCGCCTGCCGCGCGGGTTTCGCATCGCCGGGATGTCACCGGCCCGCCCCATGTCGATCCAGACACGCAAGGACACTGTCGGCATTCGGACATCCACTTTTCTTGTGCTGGTTTCAGCACGACCCGGAGCGGCCCGGCGGATCGCTCGTTTTGCGCGAACGCGGATCACACTGCGCCGGATCGGGAAGAACCGCAGCAATGCTGCGCAGCAGCATTTCCTTGCAAAGATCCGGGTCCATGCGTATTTTTTGCCCATGACACGCCGAACTTCGCGATTGAACGCATCCGACTGGCTTGCCGCCGGGTTCGAGGCGCTGTCCGATGCCGGGCCCGGGGCACTCAAGGCAGAACCCCTTGCCGTGCGCCTGAAGGTCTCGAAAGGATCGTTCTACTGGCATTTTCGCGACGTGCCCGCCTTTCATGACAGCCTGCTCACGGCCTGGGAAGCCGACGCCACGGCGCGTCTTGCACATCATGTGGGGACCAGCGAAAACCCGGTCGCGCAACTGCGTGGTCTGGCGCAATCGCTGACCGCGCCGCCGGCCTCCGAACCCGCGATCCGCAGCTGGGCGCAGGGCCACGCCCCGGCCCGCGGCTCGGTTGAACGCATCGACCAGGCGCGACTCGAGGCACTGCAGGCACTTCTGGGTGCTGCGGGCATCCGCAACCCGGAGATGGCGCGCATTCTCTATTCTGCAACCATCGGCATGAGCCAGCTCGGCAGCGCCGCGCCCGCGGATCGGGAAGACGCCATCGGTTCGATGGTCGACCTGGTTCTCGCGCTGCGCTGACCATCGCGCATGAGGATCGCAATCGCCCTCGCCGTGACAGCGCTCCTGCCCCGCTGCGCCGGGGACGAAACACTCTCGGGACACGGCGCTTCGGACGCGACATGGCACCTGAGTGAACTTGACGGCGCGTCGTTCCCGGCCCGGGCCACGCTGCGTTTTCCCCGCAAGGGCCACATCACCGGGGACGGCCCGTGCAACAGCTTTACCGGCACCCAGTCAGAGCCCTACCCGTGGTTTCGGGTCGAAAAGGTGGCCAGCACCCGCCGGGCCTGCCCCGACCTTTCCCGGGAAACGGCGTTCTTCGATGCGCTCGCGGCCATGACCCTGGCCGAAATCGGCCAGGATATCCTGATTCTCAGCAACACAGACGGGCAGGAAATGATCTTCACCCGTCAGCCCTGACGGCCGCGCGCGCTTCATCTTTCCAAAAATACTCATGGATCGGCGTCCGATGCCGGTCTCGCCGCCGGGCCCGATGCGCTGGCCAGGCGGGTCAGAAACCGGGCTCGCGCCTCCGGCAGGGGCCTGCCGCCCAGCTCTGCCGCCACCCGATGGGTCAGAAAGTGCCCGGTGACCCCCAACGCCGTCACCACCTCGGCGTCGTCGCCCGGGGCCGCGCCCAGCAGAACCGGCGGCAACGGCAGCAACCTCTCCGCCCAGTGCCCCGCGCCGGCGCGCGACACCGCGCGGCCGGTGCGCGGCGAGACAAAGCTCAGATCGTTGGCCGCGGGGCCCATCACCGCGCAGCCCGACAGATCCAACCCAAAGCCCAGATCCTCCAGCAGCCCCATCTCCCAGCGCAGATAGGCCAGAGGCCAAACCTCCGACTGACCCAGAAGATCAAGAAGGGTTTCGGACGCCCGGTACAGCCGGTCATGCACCTCGCGCTCGGGCAGACAGAACAGCAAAAGCGCCGTAACCGCGTTCAGCCCGGCCAGCGCCATCCGGTCGTTCAACGTCAGGGCCGCGCGTGACCGGACCGGTTCGGCGACAAAGCTGCCGATGTGGTCTTCCAGCCGGGCCCGCCACGTCACGTCAAGTTGTGCACCCGGCTGCAGGATGGGCGCCATGCGCCGCGAGGCGCCACCGCGCACGACACCGGCATGCCGACCATGCCCGGGTGTGAACACGTCAATGATCGCCGCCGTCTCGCCGTGCCGCCGAACGCTCAGCAATATGCCCTGATCGCGCCACTCCATCCCGCAATCCCGTCAATCCGCTTTCTGTCGGACGTCTTTGCGCGATTTTCGACCCGGAGCAAAGACGTCTTGCGCACCCGGCGACGCGCCACACACGTCAACCACGACCGGCCCGGCGCGTTCAGCCGCCCGTGCGCCGACCATCGGGGCCGCGCGCCGGCGATATCGCCCACGCTCCGCACGCCCTGATCATTCCGGGTCTGACCACGCCTGCATCGACGCCGCAACAAAACAGAATTTCACTGTTTTTCAGTGCGTTAAGCCGTTTCACCCCAAACGGACCTATTCGTGCAGTCCCGGCTCGTCCAGAAGGTGACGCCCGGCGCGGTCTTCCACCTCAATCACCCAGAGATCCGGATCGAACTGCCTTTGGCGCATCACCGAGGCATCCACCTCGTGCTCCGGCCCTTCCGCCAGCATCATCCAGCCGCGCTCTCCGCTGGTCAGATCAATGCTGCGCTGATACGCGCGCGCTTGCCCGTCAAGCGTGTTGAGCTTGACCAGAACCGCACCGGCCGTGGCATCGCCGCGCGCCGTGACAAAGGCGGGAATGTCGTGTCCCCGCAACCGCGTCAGATAGGCCTGCACCCAGAAATCCGACGTCAGGCGCGCCATGTTCTCACCCGTTGCCGTCCTTGAAATCAAGGCCCATTTCCGTGTAGCGCTCTGCCTCGTCGAGCCAGCCCGGACGGACCTTGACCTGAGTGAACAAGTGCACACGGCGTCCCAGAAACGCCTCAAGCTCTTCCCGCGCGGCCTGACTGACCGCCTTTATGGTGTCGCCCTTTTTGCCCAGCACGATGCCCTTGTGCCCGTCCCGGGCGACATAGATCACCTGATCAATCCGCACAGAGCCGTCGTCGCGTTCCTGCCAGCTCTCGGTTTCGACGGTCAGCTGGTAGGGCAGTTCCTGATGCAGCCGAAGCGTCAGCTTCTCGCGGGTGATTTCCGCAGCAATCATCCGCAACGGCACGTCGGCGATCTGATCCTCGGGATAAAGCCACGGCCCCTCCGGCACCTCCTCGGACAGCCAGCGCCGCAGATCGGCAACCCCATGACCCTTTTCCGCCGAGATCATGAAGGTCTTTGAAAATACGGCCCTTTCGTTCGCCTGCTCTGCCAGCGCAAGCAGGTTTTCAGCAGGCACGCGGTCGATCTTGTTGATTGCCAAAGCCAGGGCCCGCCCTGCCGGCAGATCGCCCAGACCGTCCAGGATGCGCATCACTCCATCCGTCACGCCGCGATGCGCTTCAATCAGAAGGACGGTCACATCCGCATCCGCTGCCCCGGCCCAGGCGGCTGCCACCATCGCGCGGTCCAGTCTGCGCCGCGGCGCGAACAGCCCCGGCGTGTCCACGAACACCAGTTGGGACATGCCTTCGATCGCAACACCACGAATGCGGGTGCGGGTTGTCTGTACCTTGTGCGTAACGATCGACACTTTCGCGCCCACCATGCGATTCAACAACGTGGACTTGCCTGCGTTCGGCTCGCCGATCAGCGCGACAAAACCCGCGCGTGTCTGGTCAGGATGTGGCTCCATGCCGCCCCCTACCCGATCCGTTCATGCGACGCCAGATCAGAAGACCGCATGCGCACCCCGATCCAGAACGACCTCGCCCGCCGCCAGCTGAACAAAATACTCCTCCAGCCGCTCGGTCCCGGTTTCCGGCGTTCCGTCATCCGAATAACATCCGGCCGCCGCGTCCCAGACCAGCATGGACCGGGTGGCGTAATGGCGGCCGATGCGTGCCAGTTCAGCCTTTTCGCGCGCACGCGGCACGACCAGGCCGGCGGCACCCAGAACAGCAATGATCACATCCAGCAGAGCGACGGGCACGTGCCGCGCTCTGAAGGGGCGGCCAAGCGCCTCAGCCAGCGCTTGTCCCTGTTCCAGCGGTGTCTGCGCCGGGCCGGGACCACCGATGGGCAGGACCGCGCCGTGACTGCCCGGATCATCCACCCTGTCGACGATAAAGCGGGCGAGATCTGCATCGCTGATGGGTTTGCACGCCGTCAGAGTGCCATCTCCGAACACCAGAAAGGGCTTGCCCTGCCGCACGCGCTCCATCTGCCCCGACAGCGACTTGAAGAACGCGGTGGGCCGGACGATTGTCCAGTTCAGACCGGAGGCGCGCAACTCTGTCTCGAATGCCAGCTTGGCCTTCTGAAACGCCAGTTCCGGCCTCTGCACGCACAACGCCGACAAAAGGATAAACCGCTCGACCCCCGCGGCTTGCGCCGCGCGCAGAAATCCCGAATTCAGAGCATGATCAACGGCATGTGCGTCATCCGGCGTCCCTGTGCGGGACGCCAGACAGGAAATCACGACGCCCGCATCCCGCATCACGCGCGATTGCAGCGCGGGATCCGTCAGGTCACCGTTTTCGACACGCACGCGCGGGTCAGCGGCTGGCGCGGCCGCCGCGGCGCGCATCGGGCAGATGACCCGATACCCCCGCGAATGAAGGGTCTGCAGAACCGCGCGCCCGATCGTTCCGCTTGCGCCGAGCAGCACCACATTCACCGGTTTCTTCTGATACCCCGACGACATGGTGCCATGCTAGCCGGACATCTGCCCCGTCGCCAGAGCCGCGATCAGTCAGCGGCAGGCCAGTTGGAAAAAGGTGTCGTTTCCGCAGCCGGGCGCGCCAGATAGACCTGCGCATAGAGATGCCCGCTGTCCTCAAACCCTGAGGTGTCATGGCCCCGCGCACGCGCATTGGTGATCCCGGTTGCGCGCTCTGCCTCGCTGACGAATGGCCGGTGCCGGAACGGAGGTATGTCCAACAATTCAACCGTTCTGCCATAGTCGGCCATCAGTTCAAGCGCCTCCGCCCGGTCGTTGCCACGAATAGGAGTGATGACAATCCAGGCGCCGCGCTGCTGCGTGGCGCGCATCAGGTTTTCCATCGCACCCGGCATCATATGGGCAACGCTGCCGCATTCGACCACAAGGTCGCACTCTGCCAGCCAGGCAGTCAACGCCGCAGACGGCGCGGATTGCTGGAGGTTCTCGGGAAAGATCGCGTCGAAAATTCCCACAGCCTGCCCGTATGCAAGCGCATTGCCCGCCACATCAACGCCCGCATATCTGTCCTGGTTTTCATCTTTCAGACCGGCAAGCCAGACGCGATCGGCTTCGATCACGTCGGCGGGCCGGGTGTCAGCAAATGCTGGCAGACGGTAGCGCGACAGCACGTCTTCCAGGGTCGCGCTGTGACGCATGAGCGTGGTGGCAATGCCGTAACCGCTGGCGAAATCCGTCACAACCGCACTGGAAAGTCCTCTGGTTCGCTTGAGTTCCGCCAGAATGGCCCGAAATACGTCAGAGGCGTGTTGCGCGGACTCAAAACCGTCTTGATCCATCGCGCGGTACCACCCGCGCACGTCGGGCAAATCATACACCTCGTCATAGTTCGTGATCATTTTCTGATCCGTTCCGCCCTTGTTTTCGATCATCCGGCTGTTCCCCTGACCTGACTGGATTCCGGCCGTTTCTTTATCAGTCGGTGACGCGAGACAAGTTCAAATCTGTTCAATTGTTTCCATCCGGTTCCGTCAAAGTGATACATTCGTGTGCAAGCAGAACTTGCGCCAGAGGCGTTGCGCACCCAAAAAGGATACAGGTTGCATCAAGGGATCCTGCCATGACACAGACCGCCACCAACCCGGAGAACCAAAGTTCTCGAGTCTTGATGGGCGCCTTGCTGATCTGGGCCGCAGTGATCATCTACGCGTCCGCCAATTCCATCGTGTCGCTTCTGGCGGATATCGGACGCGAACATCCCGTCATGGGGCGCAACGCAATCACATTGTGCAATCTCCTGTTTCTGGGATCGCTGATTTCGCTGGTGCCCATGGTGTTCATGTTCTGGCGCGACTGGACGATGGAAAACCTCCGCAAGCTGTCGCGCCGCGACTGGGCGGTGCTGTCTGTGTCGGCGGTCTTGTCCTCTGCTTTGACTCCGGCGCTGTTCTTCATTGCGCTCGACCACACATCCGTCACCAACGTGGTTCTGATCGGCCGGATCGAGCCGCCACTTTTTCTGTTGGCCACGGTTCTGATACTTGGCGAACGGCTGGATCCCTGGGCGCTGGCAGCCGGTCTGGTGGCGCTTCTCGGTGCGATTGTCATGTTCGTCATGAACACAAGTGGCGGTCAACTGGAGTTCGGCAAAGGTGAGATCGCCACGGTTGCGGCGACATTTTCCTTTATCGCCTCCACCCTTGTCACGCGCGTGGGGTTGCAGGGCATCCCGCTTGGCATTTTCTCGATCTACCGCACCGTGCTGGGCACAATCATTTACTATTTTCTGGGTCTTTACCTTTACGGCCCGCAACACTTCGAGGATCTGTTCGAACCGATCGTTCTGAAATGGGTCTGGGTGTATGCGGTCATCGTCATCATCTGCGGCCAGTTTGCCTGGAATCTCGGGCTGAAGAACGCGCGGTCCGGCGATATCTCTCTGGCCACATCTTTTTCTCCTGTGGCAGCTCTGATTATTGCAATGGTCCTTCTGGGCGAAGATCCGGGCCCCGGGCTCCTCCCGGGCGGTCTGATCATTTTCGTTGCGATTGCCATCGGTCAGTTCGGGCGCCTCAGAGCGCGACAAGCCGAACGTCAGGCTGAACAGGTCGAGGACGAGGATGATTGCGAAACCGCCGAGGCCATGAAAGCCGAGGGTCGCGTGAACTTCAAGGGCGCCTGACCGGCACCTCACGCACGCCGCCCTGACGCCGAGTTGCGGCAAAACACGGGACGCACACCCTGCGTCACCACGCATTTCAGGAGGGACATGGCAAGGCGTGCTGTGGAGATATCTCAGGCGGCGGCCACACCGTCCGCAAACTGCAAGCGGGCCAGTCGGGCATACAAACCGTCCTGAGATACAAGACTTGCATGCGTGCCTTCAGCCACGATTGTCCCCTGATCCATAACGATGATCCGGTCAGCCTTTTTCACGGTTGCCAGCCGGTGAGCGACAATGATCGTCGTGCGCCGTTCTGACAGTGTATCAACCGCATGTTGCACGGCCCGTTCGCTTTCCGCATCCAGCGCCGAGGTCGCCTCGTCCAGCAGCAAAACCGGTGCATCACGCAGGATCGCCCGGGCGATGGCAACGCGTTGCTTTTGCCCACCCGACAACATCACGCCGCGCTCGCCCAGATCGCTGTCATACCCGTCCGGCAGGGCCGCGATGAAGTCGTGAGCAGCTGCGGCGCGGGCGGCGGCCTCGATTTCGGACTCGGTCGCATCCATCCGGCCAAAGCGGATGTTTTCGCGCGCCGAGGTGGCAAAGATCACCGGATCCTGCGGAACAAGCGCCAGCGCCTTGCGAAAATCGTTACGCGCCATATCCGGCAGTGCGATCCCGTCCAGCATCACGCTGCCGTCCTGCGGATCGTAGAACCGCTGAATCAACTGGATAAGCGTTGACTTTCCCGACCCTGACGGACCCACAATCGCGACGTTTTCGCCCGGCGCAATCTCAAGGTCGAGCGATCGCACAGCCGACACGTCCGGACGTGTCGGATAAGAGAAACTCACCGCGTTGAACCGAATTGCGCCTCTTACAGGTCGGGGAAGCGGAACAGGCGTTGCAGGGTCACGCACCTCATCCTCGACTTCAAGCAACTCGACCAGACGTTCGGTGGCCCCTGACGCGCGCTGCAATTCGCCCCAGATCTCGGACAAGGCTGCAACCGATCCGGCAACCATGATCGCATAGATCAGAAACTGAACCAGCGTCCCCTGTGTCATGACACCGGTCCGAACATCGTTCGCGCCAACCCAGAGAACACAGACGATGCCCGTAAACACCAGAAAGATGACAATCACCGTAAGCCAGCCACGCACGGCGATGCGGCGCAGTGCCACGGCATAACTTTCTTCCGTCATGTCGCCAAACTCTGCACGGCTCGCACCTTCATGCGTGAACGCCTGAACCGTTTGTACGTTCAAGAGCGCCTCCGCGGCGTTCCCGGATGAGGTGGCAATCCAGTCCTGGTGTTCTCGGCTCAACCGACGCAGGTGCCGGCCCAGAACAATGATTGGCACAATGATGACCGGAACAAGCAGCAGAACCATCGCGGTCAGTTTTGCCGACGTGAGAAGCATGAGCGCCAGACCACCCGCGAAAATCAGCAGATTGCGCAACGCCACGGAGACCGAGGACCCGATCACGGACAGGATCAACGTGGTATCTGTGGTCACCCGGCTCAGCACTTCGCCGGTCATGGTGCGTTCGAAAAATCCGGGGCTGAGCGAGATGATCCGGTCAAACACGGCGCGACGCAGGTCCGCCACAACACGTTCGCCCAGCCGGCTGACCAGCACATAGCGCAAGCCGGTCCCAATGGCGAGCAGCCCCGCAATCCCGATCGCGGCCATGAAGTACAGGTCCAGAATGGCGGTATCCTGAACTTCGAAATTATCGATGACCCGACGCACCGCGATCGGCAGGATCAGGGCCAGAGCGGCGGTGACAATCAAGGCCGCCAGTGCCGCAAGTGTCAAACGCCTGTACGGCACAAGAAACGGCCAAAGCCGTGCCAAGGCGCCCACGCGTTTCGACTTTTCCCGGTCAATCAGGTCGGCGTTGTTTTCAGCTTTGCGCACCATGCCATGTCCATACCCTTCGGCAGAAAAGTGATGGCCGGGCGCAGCGTCAGGGTCAAGTGCGCGTCTTGTCCCGCATCACGATCACCATAGCAGGTACCTGCCACCGAACCCGCGCCCGCTGCCTGCGAAGACACCTGCACGACTGTAGAAACCCTACATGCCAGTTCGGGCAACTGACGCGTTCGGACACAGAAATCTGCCAGCCATGTTCGGGAGAAAACGTCTTGGAGCGGGCGGCGGGAATCGAACCCGCGTCATTAGCTTGGAAGGCTAAGGTCTTACCACTACACAACGCCCGCTCAGCAGACTACGAGTTATGCTAAACCTATTCTGGGGTCAAGCTTTGACCTGTTTCTGCAAGGGGAGTGAAGATGACCAGGCCACATGCGGTGATCATTGGGGTGGGCGACGGGTTGTCTGCGGCCCTGGCCCGGGAACTGGCGTCAGACCACGACCTCACGCTCTGTGCACGCGCTGGTGACAAGATGCAGGCCGTGGCTGAGGAAACACGCGCCCGAACAGCACTTCTTGACGCCACAGAAGAAAGCGCCCTGGCAAAGCTGTTCGACGACCTGCCCGCCCCACCAGCTGTTGTGATCTACAATCCATCAGCCCGTGTACGAGGACCCATTGCCGAACTGCCGGCCGAGGATGTACGCCGAGCGATCGAGGTTACGGCCGTTGGCGCCTTCATAACCGGAAAGCATGCCGCGCGCCGGATGCTGGAGGCAAGAGAGATTAACGGCAGGAAAGGCACCATTCTGTTCACCGGCGCCTCAGCTGGTGTGAAGGGTTTCCCGCACTCCGCGGCGTTTGCCATGGGCAAGTTCGCCCAACGCGGTCTTGCAGAAAGCATGGCGCGCGAACTTCACCCCAAGGGCATTCATGTCGCTTGGATCAATATCGACGGCGCCATCCTCAATCCCGGGCGCGCAGAAGATCCCGAGCGACCGGGCTCCATGCTCCGGCCAGATGCCATTGCCAGGACCTACCGTCACCTGATCGAGCAGGATCGCAGCGCCTGGTCAAACGAGATTGCCGTGCGGCCGTGGGTCGAGACCTTCTGATCTGGCTTCCAAATTGTAGTGCAGCGTAGGCTGGCAAACAAAGCACATAACCCGAAACTGGCAGGGTTCGGAAAGCCGTTGTAGCTCAGCTGGCAGAGCACCTCGTTCGTAACTAGCGGGTCCGCTCAAAAACTACGTTTGACACCAGTTGGTTAGGCGCGGCGCGCTGTAACCAGTAGGGCCAGACTTTACTTGAGGAGGAGTTCAACGGTTAAGCTGGCTCGTACTTTAACCAACCAAAGCTAGCTCCCCAGATTTTACTGGTATGATGTTCTGCCCATCTGCCTGTTAGTAGACACGACAGTAGCCTTGTTTCTTCTTGCGATCTTGCGGATCACCAAAGT
>JBCCHI010000103.1:0-13822 GCA_039028815.1 Pseudomonadota bacterium | reverse complement strand
CGATAGCTTAAAATATTTACCAAATAGTGAGCTTGATGTCATAGTGTAGCAATAACCAGATACGGTCGTTTTTGTGAACCAAAAACTACCCAACAACAATAAAGCAGTTTTCCCTTACAAAAAACCAAGAAAAAAAGTTGTTGCCCCGTGCATACGTTTCCAACCTACTCATGATTTTTTAGCCTGCACTGTTATCAGTAACGGTCGTTTTTGTCACGCTCAATCTCCGCACGGACAATCAATTTGTTAGCCGTTCCAAAAACCCATGACAAAACGTTTGGGGTTCTGGAAGGTTTCCGAGAACCGTCAAGCATAGTCTCAGCTCCCGTCTGATCTGACGACATCACACGCTCCAGACAAAATCGAAATCACTGGACGACAGAAGTGAGGCGTCGGTATCCAGGATCGTGATCGTGTTGCCGCCATCCGTGATCACGGCATGAAGCCCGACCTGGGTCAGGTGGCTGGCAGACAGATCCGCAAAGTCGGTGATGCCCGTGACCGATGCAAGATTGATCACGTCCTGGCCTACACCGTAGTCCTGCACGGTATCGTTGCCGAAGCCATCCTCGAAGACAAACACGTCGGCCTGCGCGTCCGGCCCGCCACTCATGATGTCGTTGCCCACGCCGCCCATGAGCGTGTCCTGCCCCGTGCCACCGTCGATCAGGTCATCGCCCACACCGCCGAAGATCAGATCAGCCCCCTCGTCGCCATGCAGCGCGTCGTCCCCGTTGGCGACCCGAGCGTTGAAAATAACGCGCCGGGGGCAGAATTAACGCATCCGGGCATTGCAGATTAACGCGGCGCAGACCCTGCGCGGGGTAGGGACGGGACGCGGGCCGGCCAGAGGACCCGCGGATCGAATTCGAGGACACGCAACAATGCATTTCAAGTTTATCATTGCAGGTCTCGCCTTTCTGCTGACTGTGGGCGCCGGTGTGCACTCTGCCTTTTTCGCAGCTCCCCCCGGCGTCGCGCCGCATGCAAACGGACTGACACATCCCGTGGAGTCGCGCATACCTTCAGGGCCGATGGACGCGACGATGGACCGGGCAGGCTGGACCCTGTAGCGGGGGCGCGTCCCCGGGGCGCGGCCGCCCGGTGCTGCGCGTCCTCGGCATCCGACGCACCTGCCGCCGGCGCGGCAGTGTCTGCGGCGCGCCATTGCCAAGCAGGACAGGATGCGCCTAAATCCATGGTTCGGAGTGGAGGTCAGGGGTCATGGGCAAACAGGGTGCCGGTCTGATGTCGAAGGGCCCCGGGCGCAGGATGCTCTGGGTGGTGCTGCTGGCGCTGCTGCTTGTCGCACTGGCGTTCGAGCCGTTGTTTGGCGCCTCGACGGTGCATGAGATTGTCCGGCTGGTCCTGCTGCAGATGTCGGTGGTGGGGGCCCTGTTCGTGTCCGCGCCGCCCGGACGTTTGCGCACACTCTGTCTTGTCGTGTCGGGCATCTGGTTTGTGGCCGCGGTTCTGTCGCTGACATTCGACCCGTTTCACGGCATGATTGCGCTGCTCTCTCTTCTGATGCTGTTTGCATCCCTGCTGGCCACGTTCGCCAATCTGATCAAACGCGAGGACGTCGATGTCGAAGGTCTGCTGGAAGGGATCTACGGCTACTTTCTGCTTGCCATGGTATGGGCCATCCTGTTCGTCCAGATCGAGCGTTGGCTGCCAGGCGCGTTCCGTCTGCCGGACGGGCGTGATCTGTCGGTCGAAATGATCTATTTCAGTCTCGTGACGCTCACGACGCTGGGATATGGCGATGTCCTGCCGGTCGCGCCCGCCGCCCAGTTTGCCGCCGGCATGGAGGCCGCGGTCGGGGTCCTCTATGTCGCCGTCCTGATCGGCAGCATGGTGGGTTCTTACCAGAGCCGCCGCCGTCAGTGACCGCGGACAGGCGCGCCGCATGACGCTGCGCACCGGACAACAGGCAAGGCGGTGCCGCAGGTCGCAATCCCGCCGCCGGTCTTTTGTCTGGTATCGGACAACCGACCCGGTAAAGTGGCCTGATGGACGTGGTGGGCAACACGGTTGTTGTTGAGGCACTGGCAACCGTCACACTCGGGCTGCTGGTCTTTATTCTTGGTGATATTCTGACCCGGCACGTCCGTGTGCTGCGCGATTTCAACATCCCCGAACCTGTGTCCGGCGGTTTGCTGATCGCGTGCGTCACGATGCTGATTTACGCGGTTTTCGGCATCGAGACGGTGTTTGATCTCAGCACGCGAGATTACTTTCTGGTTTTGTTTTTCTCGACCATCGGGCTCAACGCGCGTCTGTCGGATCTGTTCCGGGGTGGCCGGCCGCTTGTCATCCTGCTGGGGCTGACGATCGGGTTCATCTTCGTTCAGAACGTCATCGGGCAGCTTGGCGTGCTGGTGTTCGGTCTGCCCGGCGCATTGTCGGTCTTTCTGGGCTCCGCGTCGCTGATCGGGGGACACGGAACCGTGGTCGCCTGGACCCCGTCGGTGTCAGCGGCGTCAGGCAGCGGCGGCGCGGCGGAACTGGGTGTCGCCATGGCGACCCTGGGGCTGGTGCTTGCCGCGCTGGTGGGGGGGCCGATTGCCAAGTATCTGATCGAACGCGATGGGCTTGAACCCGACGATCCGGACGCGGCCGAAATCGTCGGTCTGCCTTATGACGAAGAGCTCTCTGTGAAGATCACCCATGTGACGCTGATGCAGGTGCTTCTGACGCTGCATTTCGCGATTCTGCTCGGCTATGTGCTGGACGAAACGCTGGAAGGGATGGGGCTGGATCTGCCGCTGTTCGTGTCCTGCATGCTGATGGCAATTGTCGTGGGTAACATCCGCAAGATGCTGCTGCGCGAACGTGACACGGTGCAGCACTCGCCGACGCTGGCGATCGTGTCAGAGTTCGCCCTGGGCATTTTCCTGTCGATGTCCCTGATGTCCCTTCAGCTCTGGGCGCTTGCCGGGTTCGGCGTGACCCTGCTTGTCGTGCTGGGCGCGCAGGTGGCCGCGACACTCGCCTGGTGCCTGTTCGTGGTCTACCGGGTGATGGGACGAAACTACTTCGCCTCGGTGCTCTCGGCGGGCTTTGCGGGGTTCGGCCTCGGTGCGACGCCCACCGCGATTGCCAACATGACGGCCGTGACGAAACGCTACGGCCCCGCGCCGCTGGCCTTCATCGTGCTGCCCCTGATCTCGGCGTTTTTCGTCGACATCGCAAATGCGGTCCTGATTCAGTGGTTCATCACGTTCTGACCGCGCAACGCCGGGGCGCGACGACAGAGGGCCGGCACGCGAAACCGCCGGGCCAGGCACAGGCGCAGACCGCGCCTTCGATCCATGTGACACCGTGGCACAGCGGCACCCTCACCGCCACGGCACGCCTCCGCCTCACATCTCTTCGATGCTGTCGCTCAGCAGGGCCGTCACGGCCAGCGCTCTCTCGCGCTCGGTTTGGGATGTGCCGTGATCGGCAATATGCACGGCAGCCTTGAAAATGGCCGCGTCGGCATGCCGGGGCAGATCCGCCAGTATCGCGCGGCTTTCCGACATGACATCGGCATCTGACGCGGCGTCGGGACCACCAAAACCAATGGAAGACATGATACACCTCCAGGCTGGACCAACGGGACACGCCGCAGCGGCGCCGTGACACCGACTCATCGGCACGTCGCACAAAGACACAGCGCACCCCACATCGCAGTGTCAGCGCGCTTCGCCACATGGCCGCGCGACAGGGTGTCCCGACTCAACTATAGCATGATTCTGCACTGCGGACCACGCGCCGGGCAGGCGCCGCCCGGCTCCCGGCGTCATCGCGCCGGTCCGCGCTTCATCTTTCCAAAAATACTCGGACCCGCCCCGGGCCACTGCGCGCCGGGTCCGGCTGCCTCGTGCCACCTTGCCCCGGATCCTCTGCGGCGCAGCGCAGATCGGCAATACGGGCACTCCTGCGAGTGTTGTGCCTGAAATTCGGGCAACCGGCCGGCACGGTTCGTCTTTTCGCATGCAGTGGCGGCCCCGCCTCCTCCCGCGCCTGCTCCGGGGCCTCCTCCCGGGCCTCCACACCAGCACTCAACATTGACAAAGCGGTCCGAACAGGACCGAATGACACCCCAGTGAATTCAGCGTCGGGGGGCGGATGGAAACCAAAGACACATTCCGCATGCTTGCGCTCATGGTCACCGCCTTCGGCGTCGGCATCGACTTTACAGGCGCTTTGCAACTCGTCCCCGCGATCGAGCTGGGGTTTGACACCAACATCACGTCCACGCAGTGGGTGCTCAACATCTACGCCCTGTTCTTCGCGATGACGATGGTCACCGGGGGGCGGCTTGGCGACATGTACGGACACCGGCCGATCATCATGATCGGTCTGGTGGTTTTCCTGTCTGCCTCTGTGCTTTGCTTTCTCTCGCCGAGCCTTGGCGTTCTTGTCGCGGCCCGGGCGTTGCAGGGCATCGGGGCGGGGTTTATCTGGCCCTGCATCATTGCCTTTGGCGCAACGCGGATCGGCACGGCAGAGCATCGCGGCCTCGTCATGGGCATGATCCTGGCCGGCGT
This sequence comes from Pseudomonadota bacterium, assembly GCA_039028815.1. Taxonomy (GTDB): domain Bacteria; phylum Pseudomonadota; class Alphaproteobacteria; order Rhodobacterales; family Rhodobacteraceae; genus Roseovarius. The sequence continues at coordinate 9,284 of JBCCHI010000103.1, read as the reverse complement.
GACGACGGGAAATGTGTTTGGCCCGCTGATCAGCGGCGCCGCGATCGGCTTTGGCGACTGGCGCTACTTCTTTCTGGCCAATGTCGGCTTCGCGCTGCTGTCGCTGGTGACACTTCTGGTGCTGTTGCCCAGGGAAGAAACAGTCAAACCCGACGAGCGCATTGATTTTGCGGGCATCGCCGTGCTGTCGCTTGCGGTTCTGATGCTGCTTTACGCGCTAGACGCCGGGGCCGATCTGGGCTGGACGTCTCCGGCCATTCTCGCGCTTTTCGTCGGCAGCGTGGTCTTTTTTACAAGTTTCCCGTTTCTTGAAAAACGGGTGCGCGAACCGCTGTTGCCGCCTGTCCTGCTGCGAAACCGCGAGTTTGTGATCACGCTGGCGCTCAACGCCCTGATGGTTCCGGCGATCTTTGTCGGCTTTCTCTACTTTCCCCAGTACATGCAGAGAACGCTGGGCTGGTCGTCTTTCGGCTCTGCACTGGGGCTTGTGCCGCTGACGGCGCTGCTGGCGATCGGTTCGGTGATCTCCGGCACGCTCTACAATGACTTTGGTCCCAAAAAGCTGCTCGCCCTGGGGTATCTCTCCTGCACTATCGGGGCGGCGCTTGTGGCCTTTTCTCCATCCGGATGGGGCTATTTCCAGTTGTTGCCGGGCATGCTGTTTCTGGGCCTGGGGGCAACCATGTCGGTGGGTCCGTCCGGGACCGCAGCCGTCGGCGCGGTTCGGCCTGAACGCGCCGGGCTGGTCGGGGGTCTGACCTTCATGGCGCATCTTGTCTACGGTGCTCTGTCGGTCGCGCTGGCCACCGCAATCATGTACACGGTCAGTCTGTCCCGGCTGGCGCAGGATCTTGCCAAAGACGGCATCTCGATGAGCGCGGCCGATCAGAAGGCCGTAAACGGCGCGTCGCTGGCGACCGATAGCGCAAAGGCGGTTCTGGCCAAGTTCGAGCCCGCGCAGGTTGAAAAGATCCGCACGGTTTTGACCGATGCGTTCGACACGGGCATGGATTACGCCTTTGTGCTGGCCATGATCTCCGCTGCGACCGGGCTGTTTCTGGTGTTTTTTCTGGATGAAGAAAAGTTGCAGAACGGCGTTGAGGACAGGCCGGATCAGGACAGTTGAGGGTCGGGTCCGAAATGGTTCGGAAACAGGCCCTTCATGAACCGCAAGATGATCACATTCGCTGCGTTGCGTGAAAAGGCGCGCCCGTTCGAAAGGTAGTCCACCCACATCCCTTCCAGCAGAGCCAGCAGGCCCAGCGTTGCCGCCTGCACCAGCTGCGGGTCGCAGGCAGGCCCGTAGCCGGTTCCGATTTCGCGCAATGAGCGTTCGATGATGTTGCGCAGGCGCCTGTCACGGGTGCTGCTGAACCGCGCGATCCCTTCGCTGGTCGGGGCTGCGCCGCGGAACGCATGCCAGATGCGCACCGCACGTTCATTCAGAAGCGCCTTGCCAAGATCGGCACGAATGACGGCGCGCAAAACTGTTTCGGGATCCGGTTCCGCCAGAGCAATGTGGCGGTCCAGTTCCTTGTAATACGCGTCGGCAAACGCCCGGGCGGCAGCGGCCAGCAGCTGCTGCTTGCCGCCGAAATGCAGATGAATCATGCCACGCGACAATCCGGCCCGTTCGACGATCTTGCTGACGCTCGTATCCGTGATGCCGCTCTCGGCGATCGTGTCGAGCGTGGCAGTGATCAGGATGCGCCGGCTGTTTTCGGGGTTGCGCTTTGCAAGGCGTTTCGGCTCTGGCCGCTGCACTGGTTCGCCTGTTGCATGCATAATCTCTGCCCTTTCTGCCGACACGCGGCATCTGACAGAAAGATTGACACAGGCGGGCTGGCACAGCAATAATTAATGGACGATCGTCCATTATGGGCGATCCCGCGCCCGTGGCCGGGATGAATGGCCAGAAAACGGGGCACACGGGCGCATATGGGCCGGGCACTGACCCCGGCGCTGCAGGGTCGGGTGGGCCCGGGCCCTTGCGGTCTGTGCCCTTTGTTTCGGTGATGCTCTATGCGTGATGACGTCAATCGCTATGCTGTTTTGTTCGAGCCGGTCCGGATCGGCCCGCTCACGACGCGCAATCGCTTCTATCAGGTCCCGCATTGCAATGGCATGGGCCATATCCGGCCACAGGCCGAAGCGGCCATGCGCGGCATGAAAGCAGAAGGCGGCTGGGGTGTCGTATCGACACAGGAATCCGAGATTCACCCGACCTCCGATCTGTCTCCCTTTGCCGAAGGACGGCTCTGGGATGCCCGCGACGTGCCCGCGCTCCGGCTGATGACGGATGCCGTGCACGCGCATGGCGCGCTGGCCGCGGTCCAGCTGGTGCACAATGGTCATCACGCGCAGAACCTGCAGACCCGCGCCCCGGTCCTGGCGCCATCGGACATGTCCGTCACCGCGGCGTTTCCCAAACAGGCCCGCGCCATGGGCAAGAGCGACATTCGCGCACTGCGCCGCTGGCACCGCGAGGCTGCCTGCCGCGCGCGCGACGCGGGCTTTGACATCATTTATGTCTATGCCGGTCATCAGATGACGGTCGCACAGCATTTCATGCTGCCGCATATGAACCAGCGCACCGACGAATACGGCGGCAGCCTGGAAAACCGGGTCCGTCTGACGCGCGAGTTGCTGGAGGAAACGCGCGAGGCGGTCGGAGACACATGCGCCGTGGCGTTTCGGTTTGCCGTCGATGAGATGCTTGGCCGCGACGGAATGCAGGCCGCGGAGGAAGGCCGCGGCGTGGTGGAACTGCTGTCGGATCTGCCCGACCTGTGGGATGTGAATGTTGCCAGCTGGGCCAACGATTCCGTTACCACACGCTTTCAGCCGCAGGACGGGTACCAAAGGGATTACGTATCGTTTGTCAAAGAGGTCACGTCGAAACCGGTCGTCGGTGTCGGCCGGCTTGGCTCACCTGACATGATGGTCGGGATGATCGGCAGGGGTGTGCTTGACCTGATCGGCGCGGCGCGACCCTCGATCGCCGATCCCTTTCTGCCGCGCAAGATCGAGGAGGGCCGCGTTGACGAGATCAGAGAGTGCATTGGCTGCAACATTTGCGTGATGTCGGACAGTCTGGGCGTGGCGATACGGTGCACCCAGAACCCGACGATGGGCGAAGAGTGGCGGCGCGGATGGCATCCCGAACGGATCGCACCCGTTGCGGGCGCACCGGATGTGCTGGTGATCGGCGCGGGGCCCGCGGGCCTGGAATGCGCGCTGCAGCTGGCCCGGCGGGGCTGTCATGTGACGCTGGCCGAGGCGCAGGCGCAGCCCGGCGGACGGGTGCGGAAGGAAAGCGCCTTGCCCGGGCTGGGGGCGTGGGGACGTGTTGCCGATTACCGGCTGAACGAACTGCGCCAGCGCGCCAATGTCGATATGTTCTTTGACAGCGCGCTGACTCCCGAGGACGTGACGGAACTGGGGATAGAGCATGTTTTTGTCGCGACGGGCGCGATGTGGAGGTCCGACGGCATCGGGCGCAACACGCAGCGCACGCCACCTGTGATCGCGCCGGATGCGGTGGTTCTGAGCCCCGATGACGTGATGTCCGGCATCGCGCCGCCGGCCGGTCATGTGCTCGTCTACGACGACGATCAGGGCTATCTGGCCGGCGTTCTGGCGGAAAAGCTGGTGACGGACGGGCACACGGTGACCTTTGTCACCCCGGCCAGTGTGGTCTCACCCTTCACCGATCTGACGCTGGAACAGCACCGGGTGCAGGCGCGGCTGATCGAGCTTGGGGTTGATATTCTCTGCTGTCATGTCCTCACCGCCGTTCAGAACGGCGAAGTGCGCCTTCAATGCGTCTATAGCGCACGGGAGCGGCGTGTCGGCTGCGCGTCTGCGCTGCTGGTCACCGAACGCACGCGGCGGACGCGCCTCTACGACGCGCTGCGGGACACCGGACTCGTGACGCTGGAGCTTGCGGGCGACGCCGCCGGGCCGGGTCTGATCGCCGATGCGGTGTTTGCCGGTCACATGGCCGCCCGGAACTTCGCACGCTCTGCCGATGATGTGGACGCAGAGTGGTACCGCCGCGAGATCATCTCTCTTTCCAACGGAGACCAGCCATGAATGTGCAGCCCAGTCCCTTCGATGATCTGATGTCCGAGTTTCGGCCCGGTTTTGCCCTGCCGCGCGTGTTCTACACCGCCCGCGATGTGTTCGATCATGACATTGCGCAGATCTGGAACCGGAATTGGATCTGGGTCGGGCACGCCAGCCAGATCCCCAATCCCGGAGATTACTTCCTGTTCGACTACGGGTCGGAAAGCCTGATCATCTGTCGCGACCGCGATGGTGACATTCGCGCGCACCTGAATGTCTGCCGGCATCGCGGAAGCCGCGTCTGCGTCGAGCCATCGGGCACGGCCCGCGCCTTTGTCTGCCCCTATCATGCCTGGACATACAAGTTGTCAGGCGAATTGCGGTCCGGCCGTGAGATGGGGCAGGATTTCGACCCCACGCAATGGGGTCTGATCGCAGCGCGGGTGCGGGTCTTTCAGGGCATGATACTGGTCTGCGCCAGTGCAGACGCGCCGCCCATCGACGCCGCGCTCGACCGGCTGGAGCCGCTCACCGCGCCGTTCGGCTTTGACAATCTGAAGGTGGTCAAGACGGCCAGCTATCCGGTTCCGGCAAACTGGAAGCTGGCGCTGGAGAACTATCTGGAATGTTATCACTGCGCGCCTTCGCACATGGAATACTCGCGCTCTCACACGCTGAAATCACCCGCGCATCTGCAGGAAAAACTGCCCGCTCTGACCGCGCGCGCGGAAGCGGCGGGGTTGCCGTCCGAGACGCTCGAACTGACCGGTGCGCACAGCGTCGCGCCGGGCGCCGAGGTGTATTACCGCCGCTACCCTCTGTATGACGGTTTTAAAACCGGCAGCCGCTCGGGCGACGCGCTTGCCCCGCTGCTTGGAACGCTCAAGGGGTATGATTGTGGCGCGACGGATGTGGTCATGGGCATTCTGAACAATCTGCTGGTCTATTCCGATCACGTGGTCGGCTACCGCTTTGTTCCGCGCGATGTGCAGGACACGGATATTCAGGTGGTCTGGATGGTGCGCGGGGACGCGCAGGAGGGGCGGGACTATGACCCCGAAGAGCTGAGCTGGCTCTGGCATGTCACCTCGCTGGACGACGAGCGGATCATCCGGCACAATCAGGCCGGGGTAAATTCGCATTTCTTTCAGCCCGGTCCGCTGGCCGAGATGGAATGGGGCATTTCCGACTTTTACAGGTTCTACCGGCTCATGAGCGCGGGCGAACAGGTCGCGGCACGGGCCTGAATCGGGGTCACGCGCCGCGGCGCCGGGCGCGTTCAGTCCCTGCGCGCGTTCAGTGCGGTGCCCTGCGACTTGCGGTAGGTTTTCAGAACAGAGCGGCGCACCTGCTCGGATTGCGCGTCAAGCGCCTCCGACAGACATCTCAGGTCGTGGCGTGTCTGATGCAGCTGATCAATCAGGGACAACACGACCGACACCGCATCGGACGGGATCGACATGTCCTTTTTCAGATCGCACAGAAGACGCACGCGCGCGATGTCCACCTCGTCAAAGACGGGACCACCCGGGGCCTGCGCCGGGCGCACCCAGCCTTCCTGAACCCACAGGCGCAATTCGCGCAGTGTCAGTCGTTCGACCTGAAGGACCACAGTGCGTTCATCAACGTTCATGTCTGCCTCCGCAATTCGGCTCTGGGATCAAAATCGGACGCGTCGCGCCAACGCTGGGCAATGTCCCTGATCTCAGGGCTCATCTGTTCTGGCAGCACGATCCTGAGGCGCACGTACTGGTCGCCGGCGCTGCCCTTGGCGGGTTTGATGCCCTTGCCCTTCAGCCGCAACCGGCGGCCGGATGATGCCCCTTCGGGCAGTGTCACGGCCACGGTTCCCGATATTGTCGGCACCTTGACCTTTCCGCCAAGCACCGCCTCGTCCAGCGTGATGGGAAGATCGAGCGTGATGTCGTTTCCGTCGCGTGTGAAGACGGGGTTCGTGCCCACGCTGATCGTCACCAGGGCGTCGCCCGCCGGGCCCCGACCGGATCCGGCGCCGCCCTTTCCGCGCAGACGCAGTGTCTGGCCATCCTGAACCCCGGCGGGGATCGAGATTTCGATCCCGTTGCCATCCGGCAGCGTCACGCTGCGCCGGGCGCCCCGCGCGGCGTCCAGAAAATCGACATCCAGATGATAGCGCGCATCCGGGCCCCGTGCATGAAACTCCTGCTCGAACGCGCTGCCCTGGCTGCGTGCCCGTTGCCCGAAGATGTCGGAAAAGAAATCGGAGGCATCCTCGAAACCGCCGGCCGGGTCATCCGCGCGGTACCGCTGGCCCGCGCCCTGTCCGGCATACTGGTGATAATACTGCCGCTCGGGGCGCTCCTGACCGCTGGCATCAATCTCGCCGTCATCAAAGCGCTTCCGCGTCTCCGGATCGCCGATAATGTCGTTTGCGGCGGACACGGCCTGAAACTCTGCCTTCTTGCCCGGATCATCCGGGTGCAGGTCCGGGTGCAATGACTTGGCCAGTTTGCGATAGGCTTTCTTGATCTCATCCTGCGTCGCGGATTTAGAAACGCCCAAGACTTTGTAGGGGTCGTCCATGTGTCGGTACCTGGTCGTTGCGGAACATAGGCCTGGCAGCGTTATCCCAGTTTTCTGGTATGAATGACCAGAGAAACCGGTGAAATTCCGGTCGAAAAATCGGGTCCGGCCGCGAGATCCGCGCCGGAACGGTGTCCCGATGCAAACAAAACGGTTTCATGGATCGAACAGAGTGCGCATTATCGGCAGCACACCGGACGGACCGGGACGCGCGGGAGATCGCAACGCATGGGCTACTTCAAAACCGCTGCCTTGATGGCGGCCATGACCGCCTTGTTCATGGGGTTGGGATATCTGCTTGCCGGTACGGGGGGCATGGTCATGGCGCTCGTTTTTGCTGCGGGCATGAATGTCTTCACCTGGTGGAACTCGGACAAGATGGTGCTGCGCATGCACAATGCGCACCCGGTGCCCAGCGACGACCGCTCGGGCCTGTCCCAGATGGTGGCAGAGCTGGCGCGCGCCGCGAACCTGCCGATGCCGGCGGTCTATGTCATCGAGACACCGCAACCCAACGCCTTCGCCACGGGCCGGAACCCGCAAAATGCAGCCGTTGCCGTCACGACAGGTCTGATGCAGAGCCTGTCGCGCGACGAACTCGCGGGCGTGGTGGCCCACGAACTCGCCCACATAAAGAACCACGACACCGCGATCATGACCGTCACCGCGACATTTGCGGGTGCGATCACGATGCTTGCGAATTTCGCGCTGTTTTTCGGCGGGCGCCGTGACAGCGCCGTGGGTCTGATCGGAACCATTGCGATCATGGTTCTGGCGCCGCTGGCCGCGGCCCTTGTGCAGATGGCCATCAGCCGGACACGGGAATACGCCGCCGACCGGATGGGGGCCGAAATCTGCGGTCAGCCGATGGCGCTTGCCTCTGCGTTGCAGCGCATTCAGCAGGGGGCCGCGCAGATCGACAACGATGCGGCAGAGCGCAACCCGGCGACGGCGCACATGTTCATCATCAATCCGCTGCACGCCCACAAGCGCGACAAGCTCTTTTCGACCCATCCCTCCACGGCCAACCGGATCGCCGCGCTTCAAAAGCTCGCGGGGCAGGGCAGGTTCGCGGCCCAAAGCCCCGATATCGGCCGTTCTGATGCCGGTCCCTGGGGATAGCCGGTGCTGAAGCTTGTGTCCGGCGGACAAACCGGTGTGGACATGGCTGCGCTGAATTTTGCGATCAGGCACGGCATGCCCTATGGCGGCTGGGTTCCCAGGGGGCGCACCAACGAGGCGGGGCGCATTCCACAGCGCTACCAGGGTCTGCAAGAGACCGCCTCGGCGGATGTGGCACACCGGACGCGCATGAACGTCAGGACCAGCGATGCAACCGTGATCTTTACCGACGGATCGGCAAGCGGGGGCACCGATGCAACCGCTGACTTTGCCCGGGACCTCGGAAAGCCGTTCCGGATCATAGACACGCGCGGGGGTGTTGCCGCCTGTGCGGCCGAGCTTGATCAGTGGATGCGGCAGACGCCGATATCGGTGTTGAACATCGCCGGTCCCAGAGCGTCCGAAGCGCCGGGCCTCGACCGGCTGGTGACCGATATTCTGGAGCGTGTGCTGCTGGACTAACCCGATTCGCTGCGGCCGGGCGGTAAAGCGGGGCACGCCAGACCGGTGGACGCCGCCTTCTTCGCCAGCTTGAACCGAATGGTCAAAGCTCTTAGCCTTGTCTCACATTTTTCCCGATACGCTGGAGACCGCGATGATTTCCGTCTCACCCCTCGAAGACCACGGCATTCTCGAAGTCAGAATGGACCCCCCGGTGTCCGCCGAAGATTACAAATCCGTTCTGGTGCCTGCGATTGATCATGCCATTGCCGATGCCGACCGCGTGCGCCTTCTGGTGATCGTGTCGGCCGGCTTTTCCGACTTCACCCTGGGCGCGATGTTCGAAGACACACATGTGGGCCTGAAACACTGGAAGGGCTTCGATCGGATTGCGGTCGCCTCAGACAACCGCGCCATGAAACACGCAATTCGCGCGTTTTCGGTCTTTCTGCCCTGTCCGGTGTCGATGTTTGAGATGGATCAGGTCGAGGCCGCGCGCCGCTGGCTGCGCGAAAGCCTGGGCAGCATTCAGCAGGATGATCTTGGCGAAGGGATTCTTCATCTCAGTTTGCGCGGCAAACTCGATTCCGAAGCCTACGAGAACAATATCGAGGATCTGAACCGTTTTCTGGCCGCGCACGACGACCCGCGTCTGCTGATCGACATTCGCGATTTCGACGGATGGCAGGGTCTGGGGGCCTTGAAGGATCACTTTGATCTGGTGCGCAGCCATGCGCCCAGGATCTCGCGCGCGGCGGTGCTGGGCGATGCAGGATGGCAGGAAATGGCGCTGCAGATCGGCAAGCGGGCCTTTGCGCTGGACGCGCGCTTTTTCAAGGCCGGAGAGTTTGACGCCGCGCAGGACTGGTTGCGACGGTGACGCAATCTGCCCTGACCGTGTGGCCCCGCCCGACGTGAAGCGCACTGGCCCCTGAAGCAGGGGAAACCCGCGCACCGGCGGGCACGGCGCAGAGGTTTTGGCCTGAACCACCCGGACAGTAGGCGGCGATCACCTCTTCAGTTCTCGGCCTCAAGCGTGGTGTTGCAGACAAAGCCGTCGCCCTTTTGCGCGCAGAACGGTGACCAGCCGT
>JBCCHI010000102.1:0-13929 GCA_039028815.1 Pseudomonadota bacterium | reverse complement strand
GCGCTGCATCACACCTCGCATCGCTCGGCCTTTCAGAAGCGCCTGATCCGGCAACCGCTGATGCAAAACGTTCTGGCCGACATGGCCGTGGAAGTGGAGGCGGCGCTGGCGCTGGGCCTGCGGATCGCGCAGGCGATGGACCATATGGATGACCCGGCGCAGGCGGCGCTGGCCCGGATCGGCACCGCGGTTGCGAAATACTGGAACACCAAGCGATGTCCGGGCCTTGTGGTCGAAGCACTCGAATGCCACGGCGGGCCGGGTTATGTCGAGGATAGCATCATGCCCCGGCTGTATCGTGAGGCACCGCTCAACTCGATCTGGGAGGGGTCCGGCAACGTGATGGGGCTTGATGTGTTGCGGGCCATGGACCGCGAGCCCGAGGCGATCCCCGCCGTGATGGCGGAGCTGGAGAGCTCTCGCGGGAACCACCCCAACCTCGACAGAGCGATCGACGATCTGCGGGACGAACTTGCCGATCGGGACGGGCTGGAAGGCCGCATGCGCATGGTGACGGAGCTTATGGCGCTGACCCTTCAGGGCGCAGTGCTGACACGGCATGGCACGCAGGAGCTGGCCGAGGCCTTCTGCGCCACCCGCCTTGCCGCGCGCTATCGTGGCGCGTTCGGCACCCTGCCAAAGGGGGTCGATTTCGATGTCATAATCAGCCGCGCACTGCCCGGTTGATCCCCTCCGTTCAAGACAAAGGGAGCCATGGATATGGCCGGAATGGTTTTGCCCGTGATTTCAAGCGCTGTGCGGTCCCCCTGGTTCAGGGCGACGCGCGCGCTGACCACCGCATACGGCGATCATGAGGGTCGGCTGACGCCTGTCGCCTTTGATCGCCCTGTCGCCGACGAATACCGGGTGTTGCGCACCAGGGCGGGTATCTTCGATGTGCCGGAGGTGCCGCTGGAAATCCGGGGGCCGGATGCGGCGGCGTTCCTTGACTATGTGTTCACACGACCGGTCAGCACCCTGGCGGTGAACCGGGGGCGTTATGGCCTGATGTGTCATCACGGCGGCGGCATTGCCTGCGATGGCGTGGTGTTCCGGCTGGCGGAAGACTGGTTCTGGTATGTCCATGCGGATCGTGACGTGTTCACATGGCTTCAGGCTCTGAGCCCCGGCCATGACGTGGACATCCGCGATCCGGGCGCCTGGGCGATCCAGGTCCAGGGGCCGACCAGCCTTGAGATACTGGATGCCTGCGTCGATGGCGGGGGCCCCGACGGGTTCAAGTACTACCACGCGCGTCAGGTCACGATGGGCGGCCAGCCCGTCCTGATCAGCCGGACGGGATGGACCGCCGAACTGGGCTTCGAGGTCTACAACATGGACCGGCAGGTCGATGGCATGGCGCTGTGGTCTCACCTGATGGCGGCAGGCGCACCGCATGGGCTGGAGATCCTGTCGACCTACGCCATGAACCCGCGCCGGATCGAGGCGGGGATCATGAACTACGGCACGGACATGGGATGGGACACGACACCGTTCGATCTGGGACTTGGGAGTTTTGTTGATTTCGGCCATGACTTCATCGGCAGGGACGCGCTGCACCTGGCCGAACGGAAACCCCGGTTTTCCGGCTTCCGGACCGAGGCCAGGGACGTCAAATGGGGCGCGCCGGTGTCGGCAAACGGCAAGGCGGTGGGTCGTGTGAAGGCGTTCGAGCGCTCGCCAACCCTGGGGGCCGGGATCGGCTATGTCCTGTTCGATGCCCCCGAGGCCATGCTGGCAAGTGCCTTCTCGGTGACGGACAGGACCGGCAATGAACACCCGCTGAGCCTGCATGACCTGCCGTTCTTCGACCCTGACAAACGGATTCCGCGCGGCCTTGAGGTCATGGAGTTCAAAGGATGAAGGACCACGCTGCCACCCGCCGCCGGGAAAACCTCAAACGGCTTCTGAAACCGCGTCACATCGCCTTTGTCGGCGGCAAGGCGGTCGAAGACTGCATCAACGCCACCCGCAAGTCCGGCTTTGCCGGGCACATCTGGGTGGTGCATCCGACATATGACGATCTGGCAGGCATTCCGTGCGTGCCAGGCCTTGCGGACCTGCCCGAACCACCGGACGCCACGCTGATTGCGGTATCGCGCGCGCGCACGATTCAGGTCGTTGCCGAATTGTCGGCGATGGGCGCAGGCGGGGCTGTCTCGATCGTGGGAGAGTTTTCCGAGGCAGGCGCGGACGGGGCCGCGTTGCAGGCACACCTGGTCGAGGCGGCAGGCGATCTTGCGCTTGTCGGTCCCAACTGTCTGGGACTTATGAACATGTTTGACGGCGCGGCGGTCTGGGGCGGCGACAATGTCTTTGAGCCGGTCACCGGCGAGGGTGTCGCACTGATCAGCCAGTCGGGCTATGTCGCCTATTCGATCACCAATGTCGAAGCGGGCTTGCCACTGGGCTACTCCATCAGCATCGGCAACCAGGCGGTGCTGAACGTCGCCGATTTCATCGACGTTGTTCTGGACGATCCCCGCGTGCGCGCCATCGGTCTTTATCTGGAGGGTATCGTCGATGTCGCCGCGCTAAGTCGGGCGGCATTGCGGGCCATCGACAAAGACGTGCCGATTGTCGCTCTGAGGGCAGGGGGCACCGAAGAGAGTGCAGAGCTGACCCGGAGCCATTCGGGGACCCTGGCGGTTGCCAATGACATGTGGAGCGCCCTGTTTCATCGCCTTGGCATTGTCGAGACGGGATCGCCCAAGGCCCTTGTGGAGACGCTGAAACTGCTCGGGTCGCCCAAGCCGCCAAAAGGCAATCGCATCATCGCCGGGGCAAATTCAGGCGGCTATGCCGCGATGATTGGTGAAAAGGGCCGTGCCTCTGGTCTGGCGTTTCCGGCGCCGAGCGACCCGCAACGGCAGGCGCTGCGCCGCGATGTGCCGGATCTGGTGTCTCTCTCGAACCCGCTGGACTGGAATTTACCGTGGGCCAGCATGGCGCGGGCGGACACGTCGGATGTCGGCCTGGGGCATCTGATGACCGATCAGGCCGATGTGCTGGTCTATTTCATGGACTGGCCCCGGCAAAGCGACGTGGCCCGGGTGTGGTGGCCGACACTGGAAGGCCTGATGCGTCTGAATGCGCGGATCACTCAACCTGTCGTGGTTGCCAGCGTCCTGCCCGACGGGATGCCTGCGGACCTGCGCCGCCGGCTTGCCGATGCGGGTGTGATCTGCCTTCAGGGTCTGGATGACGCGGTTTCGGCGATCGCAGCGGCGGGCAGGTACCACACCCTGCGCCGCGCGGTTCTGGCGGATCGCGACAACCGGGAATTGCGTGCGCCGCCGCCAGAGCCCGGTTCTGTCATCCAACTGGATGAGGCAGAGGGCAAGTCGCTTTTGGCAAGCTGGGGGCTGACGATCCCGAGAGGCGCGACCGGATCAGCCGGAGAGGTGATCGGACAGGCCGAAGCCGTCGGCTATCCGCTGGCGGTCAAGCTTCTCAATGCCGAGCTGGCCCACAAGAACCATGCTGGCGCGGTGCATCTGAACATTGAAAACCGGGCCGCACTTGAAGACGCGATTGATGCGATCGGACGGTCAGTCCGCGCATACGACGCTGATCTTTCGACCGAGCGGTTCCTGATCGAGCGCATGGTCGCGTCACCGCGTGCCGAATTCATCGTCGGGGTCAGTTGCAGGCCGGGATTGGGCCATGCGCTGGTCATTGGTCGCGGTGGAACCGAGGTCGAGGAGGTGCAGGACTATGCAACCCTGCTGCTTCCGGCGGGTCGTGTCCAGATCGATAACGCGCTTGATACGCTGAAGATCAGCCGCAGGCTGGGCTTGTCCGACGCGGACAGGACGGCGCTGGTCGGGGCAATCGGGGCCATTGCTGCGTTTGCGGAACAGCATCGGGGCAGTCTGGTTGAACTCGACGTGAACCCGATCATCCTCGACGCCAAGGGGCGTGCAACAGCGGCAGACGCGTTTTTCCGGCTGGCCCGCTCGTGACGGTCTGGCCCGGCTGCGTCAGCTCAGCGCGCCGGGTCCTGACGCCCCCGCGCCGTCGCGGCGGCGCGCCTCGGTTTCGGGCGCGTAGAGGCGGGCGGCAAAGCCGGTCAGAACATCCAGCGCGGCGGGGTCGGGCGCGGCGCGATCGGTCAGCGGGACCGGTGGCCCGGTGCGCGACGCTGCGGGGCAGGTCAGGGTGACATCGGCGGGTGGTCTGTCGGGGCTGAACGTGCCGTCGAGCACCAGCGCATGACCCGTGCAGACGGCTGCAAACTGCTGTGTGGTCAGGCCGATGCTGTGGCCGCTCAGGCGCGCGGTTTCGCAGGCGAACGGCAGCAGCATCAGCGGCGCCCGGCAGGACCGGAGCGTCAGGGGCGCCAGCCCGGCCAGCCCGGCGGCGCGGTCCGACAGCGACGCGCCCGCAGCGATCGGGCACAGCGCCGTGCCGCGCGACGACCAGACGCCTCGGGCCATGACGGGGCAGAGCGCTTCCCAGGCGGCGCGGTCCTGATCGTGCAGCACGCTGGCCAGGCACTCGACCCCCGGCAGGCGATGCGCGCACAGCCAGCGCGTGGCCTCGGCGGATTCCTCGGCCAGACCCCAGGGCATGCCGGCCCCGCGCGCGGCCTTGCGCGCGAGTGCGGAGATTTCATTCAGCGAATGGGTCATGCGGGAATGCGTGGCAGCGCTGGCGGCAGCGTCCAGTCATCGGCGAGATCGGTTTGCAGCTCGCCGGGGAAGGGTGCGTTCTGGTACATGTTGATCCGCACCCAGCGGTCCGAGCGGGGGTCGAAATGGGCCGCGCCGAAGAAGCTGAGTTTCAGGCGCAGCATGTCGATCGGGCGCATGTCGGCGGCCAGCGTGTTGTCGCGGATTTCGGAATAGGGCAGGTGCGCCGCGATCTGGGCGCGGCGTACGGTATGGCGGTGGTCGGGATGGCGGAGCAGGAAATCGGCCACGGTGCCCGGGGGGTGGTCGTCCAGCGCGGCGTGGAGCGCCGCCGCCGCGCGATGGGTGTCGAGGGGCTGTTCGTAGCGGTCCAGGTCTTCCTCGAAGCGTTCGCCCAGGCGCGGCTCGAGCTTGGCCTCGGACACGTACCAGATGCGGGCCTGCGCCGCGCGCGCGTCCCAGTCGGTGTTAAGCGCGGCGGCGTAGACGTCCTGGAGGATCGCGCGCAGGTCATGCAGGGGCATGGCGCCGTCGATGGTGAAGCTGTCCCGCTCGTCCACCGCCATGTCGCCGGCAAGATCGTCGACGAAATCGGGGTAGAGTTCGAGCAGCAGGGCGAGCAGCTGTTCCTGGCCTTCGACAGACAGGTGATCCTCGGCCCAGAGCCACAGCGTGTTCCACGGATCGCGGATGTGCGGCGACAGCCCGCTGAGGTGCGATTCCAACAAGCTGAGATCGGCGCGCAGACCAACGACCCGCGGGGCCTGCAACGGGTGGCCGGTGCGCCAGTCCGCGGCCAGACGCGCGGCGCGATGGACCAGAGTGCGCAGGGTTTGCAGCCGGTCCTCGGAGCCCTGCGGCTGACTGCGGATGCGGGCCAGCGCCTGTTCTCTCGCGGCGATCCAGCGGTGCAGCAGGGCGGGATGATTGACCAGGAACGGGGCCATGCCCAGACCTGTCGAATTGCCGATCCCGAAGCGCCGCCGCAGGGTTGGCGCAAGCGGCACCGCGGTTCGGGGGGCCTGCATTCGCGCCATGTGTTCGACAAGATCCAGCACGAAGCAGCGAATCAGGTAGACGGTCAGCATCTCAAGCTGGAAGGGCGCGGCGCATTCGGGGCGCGCGCAGGTGAGCATGCGGTCGGCGGCGCCGAATTTGCCGGAGCCATAAACCGCGGTCGTGCGCATCAGATAGCCCACTTCGGCCACGCGGCCGGGATCGGGTTGCTGGCCGCGGGCCAGCGCGTCGACCACATGATCCCACAGCCGGGTCGAGCGGTTGGCGCGCGCCAGTGTCAGCTCGCGCCCCGACAGGCGGCCGGCCTCCTGACCGGGGACATTGGCGCGCAGCCGCGTCAGGTCATCCGCGTCGGGCACGCCGTCAAACAGGGTAAAGGTGGCATCCCACGCGGTGGCGATCACGCGGTCGGTGCGCTGCTCGGGGGGCAGGTCATGGGCGAAGGCGACCAGCGTGTAAGCGTGATCGGGGCCGCGGCCAGTGTAGGTGGCCGTGCCCACACCCCGCGCGTCGATGTCAAAGCCTGTGCAGCTGACCGACCAGTTTTCGGCCCGCATCCGGCGCAGAAGCTGCCGCATGAAGCTGAGCCGCGTGGCATGGGCCGCGCCGAGGCGTTCAAGACGCATCACCACGTCGGGCGGACGCGGGGCGATCTGCTGGTCACAAAACTCTGACATGGCCTTTCCGAGCCTATTGAGGTTACGTAGGGTCAGTTCGTCAAGTGTCACGGGTGTCACTGTGACGCGCTAAAGCTGCTTTCGAAGAAGCGCAACCAGTTGTCGCCCATCAGGCCGGCGATTTCGGGGTCGGAAAAACCGGTCGCGCGCAGGCCCTCTTCGATCCGGCCAAAGTCGCGGTTGTCGCGGAACCAGCCGGGCTGTGGTGGAAAGCCGGGCGCGGCGGCCGAGCCTTCGCCATAGTCGGTCTGCTTGGTCCAGCGGCCGGTGCGCATCCATTCGACCACGCTGTCGGGCTGGTTCTGGCACAGGTCCGAGCCGATGCCGAACTGTGTCGTGCCGTAGCGGTCTGCGGTGTCGGCCATCATCCGGCAGAAGCTATCGAGACTGCATGCGCTTCCCCCTGCAAGATGATGAGGATAAATGGAAAATCCCATCATTCCGCCTTGCTCGGTTACGGCGCGGATCACCGCATCGGACTTGTTGCGGCGGGCCGGATGCCAGAGCGCGGGATTGGCATGGGTGATCGCAATGGGGCGCGACGACAGCTCTGCGGCGTCCAGCGTCGAGCGCTCGGAGGAATGGCTCATGTCCACGACAAGACCCACGCGGTTCATCTCGGCGATCACCGCGCGGCCCATACGGGTCAGGCCGGGGTCTTCGGCCTCGTAGCAGCCGGTCGCCAGCAGCGACTGGTTGTTGTAGCTCAGCTGCATGAACCGTGCGCCAAGGTCGTGCCAGACCTCGACAAGGCCGATGTCATCCTCGATTGGTGAAGGATTCTGAAATCCGAAAAATATAGCAGTTCTATTGGTTTGTCGGGCAATCGTGATGTCTTGCGCGAAGCGGCCCTTCATGATCAGGTCGGGGTGGGTCTCGAACCGGCGGTTCCAGGTTTCCAGGTTGGCCACGGTATCACGAAAGGTTTCGTGATAGGCGATCGTGACATGCACGGCGTCAAGCCCGCCGGCGCGCATCTGGCGAAAGATCTCTTCGGACCAGTTGCAGTATTGCAGGCAGTCGATGCGCACGCTCATGCCGGGGCCCCGGCGGCGATGTAGCTGGTCTTGACATGGGTGTAGAATTCGACCGCCGTCGTGCCCTGTTCGCGGGGGCCGAACGAGCTCTGGCCGCGGCCGCCGAACGGTACGTGATAGTCGGTGCCCGCGGTGGGCAGGTTGACCGTGACAACACCGGTGCGCGCAGTGCGCCGGAAATGCGTGGCGCGGGCGAGATCCCGGGTCACGATGCCCGAGGTGAGGCCGAATTCGGTGTCGTTGACGACGGCCAGCGCCTCGTCATAGCTGCCCACGCGGATCACCGCGGTGAGGGGCGCGAACATTTCTTCGCGGTTGATGCGCATGGCGCTGGTGCTGTTCACGAAGACACCGGGCGCCATGTAGTGGCCATCCTGCGCCAGCGACAGCCGCGTGCCGCCGCAGGCCAGTTCGGCGCCCTCGGACCGGCCGAGATCGGCATAGGCCAGGTTTTCGCCAAGCTGGGCCGCGCTGACCACCGGTCCCATCTGGGTGCCGGGCTCCAGCGCGTGGCCCACGACCATTGCGCTGGCGCCCGCGACCAGTTTGTCAACAAAGGCGTCATGCACCGCGTCATGCACGACCAGCCGGGAGGAGGCCGTGCATTTCTGCCCCGAGCCGCCGAACGCGCCGCCCAGGGCCAGCGCAACGGCAAGGTCAAGATCGGCGTCGTCCATCACCGCCAGCGCGTTCTTTGACCCCATCTCCATCTGCAGGCGGGTGAAGTTGGGCGCGGCGGCGGCGGCGATGGCCTGCCCCACCGGGACCGACCCGGTGAAGGTCAGCGCGTCGATCCCGCGATGTTCGGCCAGATGCTGGCCCACCGCGCCGCCCGGCCCCATGACAAGGTTGAACAGGCCGGCCGGAATATCCTGCCGCGCGATGATCTCGGTCAGAGCCACGGCAGAGGCCGGGGTCAGGTTGGCGGGTTTCCAGATCACCGCGTTGCCAAAGGCCAGGGCGGGCGCGATTTTCCAGCTTGCGGTCGCGGTCGGGAAATTCCACGGGCTGATCACCGCCACGGTGCCCACCGGTTCGCGGCGGACGTCGATTTCGACGCCCTGTCGCACGCTGTCGGCGGTCTGGCCAAGCTGGCGCAGCACTTCATGCGCGAAATAGGTGAAAAACTGGCCGGCGCGATAGACCTCGCCCTTGCCCTCGGCCAGGGGCTTGCCCTCTTCGCGTGACAGCAGCGTGCCGAGCTCTTCTGCGCGGGCCATCAGTTCCTGTCCGATTGCACCCAGCACGGCCTGGCGGGCCTCGAGCGGGGTGGCGGCCCAGACCGGCCCGGCCCGGCGGGCGGCGGCGATGGCATCGTCAAGCTGCGCCGTGCCGGCCTGCGTATAGAGACCGATCAGGTCGGTCACGTCGGACGGGTTGCGGTTCTCGATCTCTGACGGGCCGGCGACCCAGTCGCCCGCGATGTGGTTCAGTTGGGTGTCGGCCATTGCACCGCTCCTCTGGTCCGGGTTCTTGCGTTGTCATCAGGATTCGTCTTCAGGGCAATCTAAAAAGACTGAAGGATATTTCAGTTTGGCTGAAGTGCGGACTCCTCAAGCGTTGCCGCCCCGGCCCGTATGGCCCGGGCCAGAGCCTGTGTGGCGGGTGTCATGTCGCGCGGTTCGGGGTGCACCGCCCAGATCGTGCGCCGGATGCGCGTGTCCCTGAGCGGCAGAAAGGCAAGGCCGGGTTCATCCGCGCGCACCGCGCGTTCGGGCAGCAGCGTCACACCGGTGCCGGCCCGCACCAGCGCGAGCATGGAGGCGGTGTTGGCCACGCTGATCCGGGCGCCGTTCAGGATCGGCTGAAAGTCAGGGTCCTCGATCATCCTGCACAAGCCGTTGGCGATAAAGGGAATAGAGGCCAGATCATCCCAGGTTTTGTCCTGCCAGTCGCGTGTCAGCGGGTGGTCGCGGGCGCAGACCACGCCAAAGCGGTCGGAAAAGAGCAGGTGGCGTTCGAAGCCCGGCACGGGCGGCAACGTGGCCAGGCCGATATCGACCCGGCGCGCCATCAGATGCTGTCCGATGGTGGTGGAATCGGCATCCCTGATATCGAGGCGGACACCGGGATGGGCCTGGGCAAAGCGCTGGATCACGGCGGGCATCAGGGTATGCGCCACAGAGGGTGTGGCGGCGAGGCGCACAAAGCCGGTTTCGGCGCGGGAAAGCCCCTCGATCGCGGCGACGGTGCTCTGGAAATGCGCCACTTCCCGGCTGGCCTCGACGCGGATCAGGGCGCCAAGGCGCGTCAGATGGGACTTGCGGCCGCTTTCGAACAGCGGGGCGCCGATGTGGTCCTCGAATTGCTTGAGCATCATCGACACCGCCGATGGGGTGCGCCCCAGATGCCGGGCGGCATCGGTCAGATTGCCCCGCTCGGCCACGGCCAGAAAGCAGCGCAGCATGTCGATCTTGATGGCCAGGTTCAGACTTTCTGAAATATTGCGCGGAAATTCATGGAAATCTGATTTAAGCGGAGGGCGGGCGAAAGTCCAGCGCGCGGCCGCGCGCCGATCACAGCGCGGCGCGCAGAATGTCGACCAGCGTTTGCGTGTCCAGCCGGACCGGGTTGGCCTTCATCGAACTTGCCTCCTGCGCCTGCGCGACGGTGTCGTGCAGATCCGCGGGTGACAGGCCCAGAGCCGCCAGTCCCGGCAGGCCGGCGTCGCGCGCCCAGGCCGCAATGTCGGCGGTGCCGAGCGCGCCGGACATCATCGGGCCAAGCTCTGCGATCCGGCGCGCGGACTGAGTGGCCGGGTCCAGGGCCTGTGCATTGGCGGTCAGCACCGGGCCGATCAGGGCCCCGCAGACCGCGCCGTGCGGCGCGCCGGGCGCGCGCCCGCCGATGACGCCGGCCAGACCGTGCACCGCGCCGAGACCGGCATTGGCCAGCGCCAGCCCGCCGCAGACGGAGGTCAGCGCCAGAGCGTCCCGCGCGGCGGGGTCTTCGGCCTGCATCAGCCGGGCCAGAGCCGCAAGGCCGCGCGGCAGCGCCATGCGGCACAGGGCGTCGGTCAGCGGCGTGGCGCGCACCGACAGCCAGGGTTCGATCACCTGCGTCACGGCATCCAGCCCCGAGGCCAGCGTGACAGCGCGCGGGCAGTGGTCGGTGAGCGCGGGATCGACCAGCGCGATCCGGGCGATCATGCGCGCGTCGCGCAGCGACACCTTGCGCGCCGCCTGCGGCACCCCGATCACGGCGTTTTTCGTCATTTCCGCGCCGGTTCCGGCGGTGGTGGGCACCGCCATGAACGGGGCGGGCGCGGCCACCAGCGGCTGTCCGCGCCCGACGACTTCCAGATGGTCCATCGGGCTGCCGGTCGCATTGAGCATGGCCGCCACCGCCTTGCCCAGATCCAGCGCGGCCCCGCCACCGACGGCAAGCACGCAATCGCACCCGGCCGCGCGGGCCGCGGACAACGCAGCCTCAAGCAGCGGCAGATCGGGTTCGGAGGGGCAGGCAAAGGCGGTGGTGGCGGGCGCATCCGCGCGCATCAGGGCCTGCGCATGGCGCGGGGTCCGGCCATGCACCAGAAAGGCATGCGTGCCCAGCGTTGCGGCCAGCGCGGGCGCGCGGGCAAACGTGCCGCGTCCGAACAGGATCTGGCCCGGCGCGGCAAAGCCGAACGCCGGGATTGGCGGCAGGGGGCTCACACCGATATCGTGGCGGCGACCGCGCGTTTCCACGCCTGGTAGCGGGTGTCGCGGGTGCGGGACTCCATCGCCGGTTCAAAGCGCCGCTCAAGCGCCCAGTCCCTGGCAAAGCCGGCCTGATCCGGGCAGATCCCGGCCTGCATGCCCGCCAGCCAGGCCGCGCCCATCGCGGTGGTTTCCAGAATGCGCGGCCGGTCTACGGGCGCGCCGATGATGTCGGCCAGAAACTGCATGGTCCAGTCGGATGCGCTCATTCCGCCATCGACGCGCAGCACCGCGTCCCCGGTCTGGCCGGTCCAGTCGGCCTCCATCGCTTCAAGCAGATCGCGGGTCTGGAAGCCCACGGATTCCAACGCCGCGCGGGCCAGTTCGGCGCGCCCGGTATTGCGCGTCAGGCCAAAGGCCGCGCCCCGGCAGTCGGGTTGCCAGTAGGGGGCGCCCAGACCGGTGAAGGCGGGAACAAGGATGATCTGCTGATCGGGATCGGCGGCTTCGGCGAGGGGTTGGCTTTCGCGCGCGTCGTCGATGATCCGGAGTGCGTCGCGCAGCCACTGGACCACGGCGCCGGCAATAAAGATCGAGCCTTCGAGCGCGTAGGTGGGGGTGCCGTTCAGCTGATAGGCAATGGTGGTGAGCAGGCGGTTCTTCGACGCAACCGGCGTGCTGCCGGTGTTGAGCAACGCGAAACAGCCGGTGCCGTAGGTGGATTTCATCATGCCCGGATGAAAACAGGCCTGTCCCACGGTGGCGGCCTGCTGATCGCCCGCCACGCCAAGGATCGGGATGGCGTGGCCAAGAAGATCGGCCTGTGTGGTGCCGAAATCGGCGGCGCAGTCGCGCACCTCGGGCAGCATGGTCATGGGGATGTCGAGCAGATCACAGATCGACTGGCTCCAGCGGCCCTTGCGGATGTCGTAAAGCAGCGTGCGCGCGGCATTGGTGGCGTCGGTGGCATGAACCTGACCGCCGGTCAGCTTCCAGATCACAAAGCAGTCGACCGTGCCGAACAGCAGATCGCCCGCGCGGGCCCTGTCGCGCGCGCCGTCGACGTGATCGAGGATCCAGGCGAGTTTTGTGCCAGAGAAATAGGGGTCAAGCAGAAGTCCTGTGCGTTCGGTGATCATCGGCTCGTGTCCGGCCTCGCGCAGCGCGTGGCACGTCGGGGCGGTGCGTCTGTCCTGCCAGACAATGGCGTTGTGGACCGGCTCGCCAGTCCTGCGGTCCCAGACCAGAGTGGTTTCGCGCTGGTTGGTGATGCCGATGGCGGCGATCCCGGCCGGTGAGATGCCGGCCCGTTCGATTGCGCCGCGGCAGGTACCGGCGACGGTGGACCAGATGTCTTCGGGATCGTGTTCGACCCAGCCCGATTGCGGGAAATGCTGGGGAAACTCTTTCTGGTCGATGGCTGCAACGCTGAGATCGGGGCGAAAGAGGATCGCGCGGCTGGATGTGGTGCCCTGGTCGATGGCAAGGATGTGGGTCATGGTCTGTCTCGGCGCGTCGGTCAGGTGTCGCGCAGGCTGGGGGCAAAGGGCCGGGGCCTGACGGCCCCGGCTGTGCTGCACAGGCGACGGATCAGTCCTGCCAGGACTTGATCAGTTCGTCATAGGCGATTGTTTCGCCCTGCGGCTTCTCGTTGTCGAGCTTGGCCTTGGGCGAGCCCGGCTGATCCAGCCAGAAGCTGGGGTCCTCTTCCGGGTTCAGCTTTGGCCCCAGATCGCCCTGAACGCCGGCGCGTTCGATCCGCTCCAGAACCCGCTCCTGGTCGGCGCAGAGCGCGTCAAGCGACTCTTGCGGGGTCTTGGCGCCCGACATGGCATCGCCGATGTTCTGCCACCAGAGCTGTGCCAGCTTCGGGTAGTCCGGGACGTTGGTGCCGGTCGGGGACCACTGCACGCGCGCGGGCGAGCGGTAGAATTCAATCAGGCCACCGAGGCGCGGCGCGCGGTCGGTGAAGTGATCGGAATTGATGGTCGATTCCCGGATGAACGTCAGACCGACATCGCTTTTCTTCAGATCGACGGTCTTGGACACCACGAACTGTGCATAAAGCCAGGCGGCCTGTGCACGGTCCACAGGCGTGGATGACATCAGCGTCCACGAGCCCGCGTCCTGGTAGCCGATCTTGGTGCCCGGCGTCCAATAGGCGCCGTGCGGGCTGGGCGCCATGCGCCATTTGGGCGTGCCGTCGTCGTTCATCACCGGCAGGCCGGGTTCCACGGTGGCCGCGGTAAAGGCGGTGTACCAGAACATCTGCTGCGCGATGTTGCCCTGCGCCGGGATCGGGCCTGCCTCGGAGAAGGTCATGCCCTGCGCCGCGGGGGGCGAGAACTTTTGCAGCCATTCGATCGCCTTGGTCACCGCGTAGACCGCCGCAGGTGCGTTTGTGGCCCCGCCGCGCGCAACGCACGAGCCGACAGGCTGCGACTGCTCGTTGACGCGAATGCCCCATTCGTCAACCGGCAGGCCGTTCGGTTCACCTTCCGAGCCCATACCGGCCATGGACATCCACGCATCGGTGTACCGCCATCCGAGGCTGGGGTCCTTCTTGCCGTAATCCATGTTGCCGAAGACCTCGCCTTCGACCCCGAGATGGGACAGATCGCGCCCGGTGAAGAACTCGGCGATATCCTCGTAGGCGGACCAGTTGACCGGCACGCCCAGATCATAGCCGTAGGCCTCTTTGAAATCGGCCTTGTTCTTGTCGTCGTTGAACCAGTCGTAGCGGAACCAGTAGAGGTTGGCGAATTGCTGATCGGGCAACTGGTACAGCTTGCCGTCGGGACCGGTGGTGAACGACGTGCCGATGAAGTCGTCCAGATCCAGCGTGGACAGCGTGACATCCGCGCCGTCGCCGGCCATCCAGTCGGTGAGGTTGCGCACCTGCTGATAGCGCCAGTGGGTGCCG
>JBCCHI010000101.1:0-13950 GCA_039028815.1 Pseudomonadota bacterium | reverse complement strand
GGATGCAACGGCGGCCGGGTTTGCGACAACGCTTGTCGTGCTTCAGGCATTGCGATGGGCGCTTTGCTGGCGAAGAACCGGTTGCGATGTGTCTGCCATCGGATCGTTGCTGCGCTGGAAGAAGCGTGCAATTGATCTGGCGCTGCAGGCAGGAGAGAAAACATGAAGGTTTTCTTCTGCAAAGTGGATGGCGGCAACTTTGGCGACGACATGAACGAGTGGTTTTGGGATGAACTGTTTCCCGGCCACAGGGACATCGCGCAGGACAGAACTCTCTTTGGGATTGGCAGTATACTCTGGCGCCAGAACTTTCTGGAAAACAAGAATGCCGTGGTCATGGGCAGTGGTTCCGGTTATGGCGTGGTGCCGAACGAATTGCCGCCGGGAGCGGAAGTCGGCTTTGTCCGTGGGCCACGCACGGCCAGACTTCTTGGACTGGCACCAGAGCAGGCAATCACCGATCCTGCGGCGATGGTTTCAACGTTCGGTCGCTTTTCCGAAATCACCGCTAATCGTCAGATCATTTTCATTCCGCATGTCGGGACTGCAAAGCTTCCGCTCAACTGGGAGCGTGCGGCAGAGCGGGCAGGCATTCATTACGTTTCACCGGCCCGAGACAGTCAGGAGGTGATCCGCACGATTGCCGGTTCACGTCTGGTTCTGACCGAGTCTCTGCATGGTGCAATTGTCGCCGATGCCTTCCGTGTGCCATTTGTTCCTGTGTCCATTTCGCCCACCTTCAACGAACACAAATGGAAAGACTGGGCCGAGTCGCTGCTCTTCGACGTATCATTCCGGACCATACTCGGCAGTCTGACGGAAACACCTCAGCGACTGGCACGGCTGAAAAGGGCGTTCTGGGGTCCACATCGGACGCCGCCCGGGCCCGTCGATGCCAGGTCTCACGCCAATGGCACGCGCGTGGCCAGGGTGGTGTCCGCGGACGAAAAACATCGTGCGCGCAAATGGGCCTCATGGTTTTCACCGATCATTGAAACGATGCTGACACGAGATCTGAAGAAAGTCGCAGGCGAAAAAGGGTATCTGAGCCGGGACAGGGTGCTTCGCGAACGTCAGGTTCAGATCCTGGACCGTGTGGACGAGATGCGCAATCGTTTGACGATCTGACGTCAGACCGGTCGCCGTATGGTCAGGCGGGCGGTTTCGATCTTCGCCGAAACGGCGAGCGCCACGAGAATGACAATCACGTTCCCGTGCTGCCCGTGCAGCAAAGGATTGAAGAACGCCACGCCAATACCGGCGAAAAGAAGCGTCAGCGCCATTGCGGGCCAAACTTCAGACGAGAGCACGTAATATCTGACAAAACTGGCTCCGATCGCCGTCAGAGTGATACTGATCGCGATCAGCCCGGGTATGCCAAGATACAACCAGATATCGAGAATAAAGTTGTGAAAGCTGAAGATACTATCAGTGAACGACCGCCGGATGTGGTCAACGGCCAATGACGTGCCGTTGTCCCAATATGCCTTGAACCCGACGCCAAGCCACGGTTGTCGAGAGACTTCCTGCACACCGAAATCCCAAAGCTTGGTGCGCCCGGTCAGAGTTGAACTCTTGCCAAACGTGCCCAGGGTATCCTGGATCGGATCGAACCCACCCGACCCAATGGAAACGATGACGGCGGCGACCGCTAAAATGCCCAGTCCCAGCATGAGCAAACGCACGCTGTTTGAGTAGCGACGTTGCGTCAGCGCGACGAACACGACTGTGGCGGAGAGCATGACGATGGTTGAGGTCGCCGATTTCGACAAGAACAGCGCGCATCCCGACAGAACCAGAACACAGCCTGGAAAAACGGCTCCAGTGAACTTTGACGGACGGCTCGCAAGAAGCGCGATTGCCACGATCCCCAGCAGAAGTGACATGCGTCCAAGTATGTTCTTGTGGTTGAACACACCCAGAAGTCCGCCGGAATAAGAATATACTTCGCCGAACACTCCTGTGGCCCAGTTGACCAGTGACAGGAAAATCAGCGGCGACAAAGCCAGCAGCACGATGATTGCGATGTCCTTGGGTCGATACCGCCAACCGATCCAGAAACCGGCCATGTAGGTCATGAACAGCTGCATCGCGGCATATGCGGATGCGCCCGGCGCAACGGACCAGACTGTTGAGAGTGCCGCGACGACAGGGAAGGCCAGGATGGCAATGTTCTGCCTCAGGGCGTCAAACAGTGTGTGCAGTCGTGTGACAAACTTCAACGTCAGCATTATGTAGATTGCCAGCCAGAGTAGCAGGGGTGGCGCAAAGCGGTACGTACCCTGGCTGCCAGCCACAATGATCATGACGGCCAGCGTCAGATCATAGCAGGCGGCCGTCCACACAAGGTGTCTGGATCGTAACCCGGTGCCGAGACCAGGGCCGGGGGCGGAATGGGACGTGACGGGGACTGTTGTCACTCCGACGCTCCGAAATCGAAGTTGGCGCTGGTCAGATCGTTCACCGAGAGATCGCGCAGGATCAGGGTTTGCGGCGGCTGGCCTTCTTGCTTGTCCACCAGCCAGAGGTCGTTGCCCACCTGAGTGATGCGGCTCAATGCTTCGCCAAAGGTGTGAAAGCTCCAGTCCCTGAGGACAAGAACGTCATCGGGCGCAAAATCTGTAAAGATCTTTGACCCGCCATTGCCGGGAACAATGAAACGGTCATGCCCGCCACCTCCGGTCAGGATGTCAAATCCCCCTCCGGGCCGGATCGACTGCGATGCCGCATTCCCGACAATGAGCTCGTCGCCGCCACGCCCGCTGAAACAGGGTGCGCCAGACGTAAACGCATGCACCGGTGCCTGCGCAAAGACCCTGACATAATCAATGACGAACTGGCTCTCGAATGTTTCCCGAGCGGCGGAGGGGTCTGGTGACTTCGCCCACTTGCCCCCGATCTGATTGTTGAAAACAATCGCCATCGGTCCGTTTGCGTCGCGGGGCGTTGGTGTGCGGTAGACTTTTTGCAACGCGTCTCGGGTTGGGCCAAACCACCAGGTGATCTCATCTGATGTCCAGCTCAGGCCATAAACATTGAACTCGTCAAAGATATGCCGGCCAAACATCTGCCCCACGTCCACGGTCTTTGCAAAGGTGTACCTGGTGCCATTGCCATGTTTGCGCCGGATCGCACGCTGCGGAACACGGTCTTCCAACTCGAACGGATTGCTCAGGCGCGGTTCCGGCGCGTACGTTCCATCTGCCGCAATCTCATCGAAGTGAACCCGCATATGCAGCCGGTTGTCTGGCGATCCCGGACCATCGCTGCCGTTTTCACGCCCCAGTGCTTCGAAAATGTCTATTTCCGGCGGCCATCCGTTGACAGATGGCACGAGCCAGAAGGCCGGCCAGTGGCCCTTCCCTTCGGGCAACTTTGCGCGCATCTCAAAATATCCGTAGGTCTGCGACCAGCTGGAAAATGTTGAGAGCGATCCCGAATAGTAGCGCACCTTTTCGACAGCCCCTTGGCTGTAACCTGCATTCCGCAGAAGAGCGTGCACATCATCCAGCAGCAGCTCCGGGATCTCACCTGCAGAAATGCGCAGCTTGCCATCGTCCAACTTGAACGCGGTGAGGCCCAGGGCGGAACCGTCCCGGCGGGTCATGCCTGGATTGACGTAGATCGACGGTGGTCCGTTTCCGATGTATTTTTGCCTGCGTGGAAAGTCGCGCCAAACACCGGTCTTGCCATCGAACCGGTTCAGCGGGCCGCTGAACTGATCTTCGAACACGAGTGTATAGCGCAGCATGTCAGGTCCGGCCGAACCTGGCACTGGAAGGCACCAAGCGAGACAAAGAGCCAGGATATGAACAGCGGCTAGACGCACCATTGTGCAAAGCCCAGTCCTGCGATGTCGCGAAACCTTGCGCTGTCTTCGCGCAGCATCTCCCCGGCCGCGTCAAGCACGTCCTGCCCGAGTTCGGGAACAGACATTGGCTGACGCCAAGATATGGCGCGTCCAAGCGTTTCGCGCGTGCTCTTTGGAAAGTATCGCTCGATCCTGCGGACGATCCTGTGGCGGGCCGCGCGTCTGACAAAGGGCGGAATGCGTGCGATATGGTCTGCCGTGTTGCGCGCTGCGGTTTGACTGATCAAGGTTGGCGGCAAGCCGAGAAAGTCGGTGATCTCGTTGACGACGGTTTGCGGGTCGCGACAGATCGTTTCGAAGTCAACGACGAGAAACTGAGAGCGATCAAAGTAGTTCAGATACTTTTCGATCTGCGCCGCGTATCTGCTGCATTCGATCATGTGACGGCCTTGCGTGCTGGCAAGCAGGTCCTGTGGCGCGACACGCATATGTCCGTGCAACCAGGAATGCCGGAAATGCGATGCAAACCGCGCCACCGGGTCGCGCGCGCTGAATACGAACCGGGCGTCGGGCGCGATGGCGGAAATGCGTTCCGGCACACCAGGGAAGGTATCGTGTTTCGTGTAGTTTGGCGAAGCTTCGCCGAGGCATCTGAACGAGAGATCGAATTGAGACTTGTACCAGTCTGGCCCAATGCCGTCTTCTGGCCTGTGAAGAAAATAGTCGGTTTCCTTGATGCGTGCCATGCTGATGTCATGACTTTGATCAAGGTAATGATTCAGAGTTGTGGTGCCAGCCTTCATGGCCCCGATGATGAAGAAGTCCGGCGCAAACCGGCGGGCCAGATCTGTCTTTGCTGTTGATCGCTGCGCGACGTCTGAACGTGTCATTTCACAGTTGTCCCACTGCGTTCGAGCCTGTTTGCGTCTCGTACCATGGTGTGGCCTGATCAGGATCGGGCCGGTATGTCCGGACGCGCATATAGGTGTAGAGAAAGGCAAGTTTGCGCAGTTTGATCTGCCCCTTGAGCGCCATGAGAGGTGTGGCGCTGTTGTAGAGGGTTTCTATTCTGCGCGGCATCGCCGACAGACCACAGGACATCAGGTGTCCGACCAGAAGGTTCGTTTGCAGGTCGCGCAGCTGATAGCGCATTTGTCGTGCGAACAACGCGCGCAGCCCGGCCCAGCTGTAGACCGGGATAGACGTGTAGTGGAAAAATGCGTCTTCCACTGGCTGAATTCGATCTGCCACGGGGTCCGCGACCGGGTTCAGCCCTCTCAAAAGAATCCAGCGCAGGAACTGATCATCGCCGACAAGACCAACGGGCATGCTGACCGATTGCGTTTGGAATTCTCTAAGCGTGCTGTCCCGCAGAGCGTAGAAGTTTCCGGCCAGGCCATGATGCCGCAGAATCCGTTCCGACCAGTCCTTCGATGTGCGTCCCCCCTGCGGCAGGGTTGACGCAGCCAGGGCTTCGGGATGCGTCGCGAGCTGCTCCTTGATTGCGTCCAGGGACCCTTTGGAAATCTTCACATCACCATCGACAAAAACGTGCAGTCCGGCATTTGCCGGAGCAAGCCGGTTCACGTAATAGCTCCAGGCATTCGCCTTGTCGCCAAGCGCTATGATTACAGGATGAATGCGCGCATCCCTTTGGGCCAGATGCGCAACAAGGGTGGCTGTTTTGTCCGTCGACCCGTTTATCATAACATAGACCGGGTCATTGTGACCCAGCCCCGCCTTCAGCACGCTTTCCAGGTTTTCCCGGATGGTCTCTTCTTCATTGTGCGCAAAGACTGCGACAGATGTGACCTGACCCGGTGTCGTCTGTTGCATGTCAGGCTGCCGCTTTCTGGAGGGGCCCTGCATAGCTGGCTGCGGTCCTTTTCAGCTGCGCCCGTCTGGGCACCATTGTCAGGACCGCACCAATCTGGGTGCTCGTTCTGTTCAAACCGCGCGCTACCGACAATTCAAAGTCTTCGGCTGAGTCTTCACCCCATTTGACGGCAAGAACGACATAGTCGGCCAACTCGGCGCACATCCGCGCATCCGAGCTTTCGCTCAGTGAACCGACATCAAGCACCGCGATGTCATAAGTTGATTTCAGATTTTCAAAGTACTGAAGGATCGTTTCAGGATTGATCAGTTCGATCACGTCGGCGGCGTTTGCATCCTTCACCTTTCCCGAAAAATCAAAGCTCTTGGATGGATTTTCGGCTTGCGTGTCCTTGTCGCGGGTGTGTGCCTCATTGTTTGCTCTGTTTTCCCGCCTCTCAGTGATGGACTTTGAAAGCGTGGGGTTTCTCAGATCGAAATCAATCAGATGCGCGCGTTTGCCCTGTTTCGCGTAGTACGAGGCCAGATTGGCGGCAAGTGTTGACTTTCCTTGCCCGGGCGTGGTCGATGTGACGACAATAATCTGTGCCTTGTCCGCGCCCGGGGTTCTGTCCACTGCGTCAAATACAATTGAGCGGACCGTTTCGGAAAATTCTGACAGCGGGTAGTCAACGGCATAGCTCAGCTGCGCAAGTTCACGTTCTCGGCGTCTGCCTGTAAGAGCCGGCGCTCTCACGGCGCGGGGGCCGCGAAGCCAGGGCAGCCCGATGGGAAATACACGCTTTGGGAATCGCGGGATCGCGCCCAGATACCGCAGACCCAGATTTTCGATCTGATGCGGTGCGCGAATGCGCGTGTCGAGTTGCTCGAACAGGAAAATCGCCACGACTGCCAGGAACACACCGCCGACCAACCCAAGCGCGAGGATTATGGTGGTTCGAGGTGCGCTTGGACCCGCGGGCACCTGGGCAACAGAGAGGATGCGCGCAGAACTGGTATTGTACGCGAAATCGTCAGATGTTTCGTGAAACCGCGTGAGCAGGGCCTGATAGACTGCGCGCGCGCCATTGGCACGCATCTGCAACTCTCGCAGCTTGGCTTCTCTGTCGGACACATGCGCGACATCGGCGCGAAGCGCTGCAGCGCGGTCTTCCAGCTTCTGCTCTTCGGTGAGTGAAAACTCGATCTGTGCTTCAAGCTCTTGTGCGATGCGCTGATATTGCTGCAACAGCTGTGACTTCATCGCTTCAAGCTCTTTGGCCAGTATCTCTGCCTGAAGCGAACTGCGCGTTCCGTTTACCGTCATGCGCGCGTAGTCGAGTTCAATCTTGAGAATGGCGGACCGAATCTGCTGGATTTCAACCCCGTCAACTTCGGCCAGATCCGTTTCGGCGCTGCCGTCTGCCAGAAGAGCAGTTATGCGATCCAGCAAAAGTTCGTCGTCGAAACGTTCATTTCGCAGCGTGACAAGAGCGGTGTTGAGATTGAGCAGTTCGGTGCTGACGACCTGTTGTTCACCAGCGTCAATTTGGTTCACGAGCCTGAATTCATTGACGTTCTGTTCCGCGGTTTCCAGCGACTCGACCGCCTCGCTCAAGGCGGTTGACGACCAGCTGTTGAGCTGTGAAAGACGCTGTGCCTGCACCTCCAGCCCGCTTGCAAGGTACTCCTCGGCATAGGCATTCGCGATGGCCGCAACCTTTTGCTTGTCGGTATTTTTCACTGTGATTTCTATCACATAGGTGTTGCCCAGACGTCCGATCTCTGTTGACTGGCGCAGTTGGGACACCGCGCGGCGCATCGCGGCCTGTTCCGGGCTCAGAACAACGGTCTGCCCTTCTTCTTCGCCGGGGTTCAAAAGAGATTTGAGACGAGAGGTAAAGGAAACCTGCGGCGGCTCCTGTTCTTCGGAAGGTTCAAGCGCGTCGAGCCCCAGCTTTTCCACGACCCGTTCCGCAAGGGTATAGGATGTAAGTATCTCTACCTCGGAATCGACGACGAGTGCG
This sequence comes from Pseudomonadota bacterium, assembly GCA_039028815.1. Taxonomy (GTDB): domain Bacteria; phylum Pseudomonadota; class Alphaproteobacteria; order Rhodobacterales; family Rhodobacteraceae; genus Roseovarius. Next base: position 6,297 of record JBCCHI010000101.1, on the reverse strand, counting down.
TCCGAGTTCAACAGAATTCCTCCCGCTTCTCTGAACCCCTGGGCTTCGCGTGGGTCGATGTAGATCGTGGTTGTTGCCTGATAAACCGGCGTGGTGGACAGGATGCTCAGAACCGCAAGCGCCAGACAAAGCGACACAGAGGTGATCAACAGCCAGAAGTGATTGCGCAAGGAATTTGCAGCCGCGGTCAACGCATGTCTGAGGTTGGGCGGCTCGTTGCCGTTTCCCGTCGGCGGGTTCAGCAAATCACGCTCTATCAAGGTCACACGCCGCACTCCGGTTTCCAGGTTTCGGTTGGCTTCGGTCAGACCGCGATGGGCGTCCGGGTCTGTCCGGCCGTCGCAGCCCGCCACGTGGGCCAGGGCAAAGAAGTGCGCCCCAGAAGTTCGGGTAGATCCGAAAGGTCAGGCGCAAAGAATTCAGTCAGGTGCTGTCTTGTGCTCTCCAGCATCGGGGGTATCTGTTTGCGGATGTCCACACTGTTTGCATTCAGCATACCTGCCACGGCACCCGTGGACTTGAGCTGAACAAGCTGCTCTTCAAGTCCGGCGCGGCGCAGGAGATTGCCACCACTGCGCAGGACGTGACGCAGGGTCCGCGAACGGGCCAGGTCACTTACGTTGCGCCGTTCCCGCGCCACTGCCGAAGAGAAACCGGAATCCACGCCAATGAAGTCGTAAAGACATGCCGCGCAGCGTTCCGGGTCTTTGCCAATGTCCTCGGCGATCAGCACCAGAACCTGCTTTGGCCCGAAGGTGTCAATCCAGCGTTTCAGATGCCTATGGTATTGTCCCTGTTCGATGTAGGCGGGATTGTTCAGCATCCCGGTTTCAAAACTCTGTGGCTCGATGTGGCCTTTGATTACTTCGTGAAGATGGTTGGAATAGGCTCTTGCGATTGGATCACGCAGTATGGCGACAACCTTCAGGTTTTTGTCGTAGGCCAGGGCGCGTTCAGGCGCTCTGGGGTCATAGAGGTACGAAGGCGACGTCTCGCAGCGTACAGAATACCCATCAAGACAGTTGAAGTGACGTTCATACCACTGATACCCGTGGTCAAAATGGTAGCTGAAAAAGTCTACTTCCTTGGGATCCGACACGCCGACGTCAGGGTGTGCATTGAGAACAGAGTGTGCCCACGAGGAAGCGCACTTTTGTGCCCCGATCCCTATCGCGGTTGGTCTCATTTCGAACGACTCCGGCTGAGTTGACACAGCGCATAAGATGCAAAACTCGCCCGGAACAAGAAGCTGAATAAAAAAGTTCTCGCTTTTGGGTGAATCGTTAGAAAATGTGTCCTGAATTTGGTTCAATAGTGTCAAAAATTGGACATCAAAGTCCGCAGGGCGCGCCCTGACTTCTTGCCACATTGTTGCCCGAATCTCATTACACAGACTCGACCTTAAAGAAGCTGGGGGGCAGAGATGCACGTCGATGTACTTGAACTTGATCTGACCGAAATGGCTTGCGAACTTATTGCCTGCAGCAAATGGCCGGATATCAGCAGGCAACTCGATGATGCTGCGCGCCAGAAAGTGTTTCGGATTGCCACGTCAATGTATCTGGAAATCCTGCATGATGCCGGTGGCAACCTGCCCAGCTGCTACGCAATGCCACCTGTTGGGTCGGAAAGTGCGCGTGTTTTCGACGCGGCCTTGGCGGTGTACCTGAACACGCGTCATCCGCAGGCATCCGGCAGATAGACACGCGGTTTTCCGCCGCCGGCGTCAAGCTCTTCGCCTTTGACCTGAAACATCAACCGAAGGCGAAAGGCGCACAGCATAGGGATGATGCGCTGCGTTTCGCGACACTCTGCGGTTCAGGTTTGTCGCGAAACGCTTTGGAAAACCGGCGACAAAAGCCAGGTAAGGACCGTTGCCCGACGAGATCATTTATCCGTCGTCGGTGGGCTCTGGCGGACGTCTTCTTTGGCGTAACGGACTTCGCCCCGACGGACGGTGAATGTTTCTGTGGTCCGTCGTGGCGTTCAGGGGTCCAGAAGCAGCGGGGCGAACCGAAAGATGTCCGGTGTTTCCGGATCGACATAGACGATCACCGCCCCGCGCTGTGGTGGTCCGAACACCTCAACTCTGGTCAATTGAGGTGCATCAGCAAAAGGTTTGTCGATCCTGAACGTATGCGTGTCGCCATGGGCAACCACGACCGGGCCAGGAAGCGTGGCGGCCGCCGTGGCAAGCTGGTCCCGAAAGCGGTCGAAGCCTGTAGGTTCCCACCATTTCGCGTCCCATTTGGGGTTCGCATGGATAAACAGGAAAAGACCTGCGGCGTCCGAAGCGGCGGTGATGGCTTCGTCCAGCCAGATTTCGTTCAGTGCGTCCCGTTTCTGATACTCGGCTATCGCATCATCGCGTTGCTGGAGATTGTTGTTGGACCCGACTATGTGCAGCGTGACGAAAACTATGTCGTTCCATCGCCAGCGGGCATTTTCGCGCTGGTCCTCCTGCTGTACGAGGCGCAGCGTACGCTGCCCGATACTTTCGCGCTCCGCCGTAAAAATGGACACGACCCTGCTCTTGCGTTCAGAGGCCTGAAAGCGCCCGGCAGGCGCTCTCCAGCAGTCGGTCCATTCATTGTCGCCCGGTGTATAGACCAGTGGGGCGGTGTGGGTGTCAAAGACCGCGCGCATGGCGACGAACAGGTCGTCAGTGCATGGCGTGCTGCCCTCCTTGATGTCGCCGATGAACACCGAGAACGCTGGCGCGAGATCGTTGATTTGATCAATCAGCATGGCGTCGCGCTGGCGTCCCTCGGGGCTGGAATCCTGCAGATCGCCAAAGATCACAAACCGGTCAGAAGCTGCCGCCGGAGACGCAACCAAAGCGATCATCATGACAATGCGTTGCCAGATTTTGCCCATGCACCCCTGCCTTTTCCAACGCTGGTGCAGAGATTGTAGCTGAAGCCGGCGCCGCGATCGACGGCCAAGCGACTTTAAAGTGGCGACGCAATCATTCCGAACACTGCCCGGCTCAAGCAACACGGGACGTGTTCGCGGTGCGGTTCATGGCTGTCCTCGATCAGTGTCCGCTTCGGGTATCGTCACAACAGTCTTTGAAACCGTCTTCTAGACATCCTTGTCTGGCGCCTGGCTCTTCGTGACGACCAGCGCTTCGAACAAGCGCGCGACGGCTTCTGCGCCCGGATCATTGTGTCCTGCGAGGCTTTCCGCGGACAGGTAACTGGCGCGACCTGCTCTTGCGCGTGTGATCTGTGCGGTTGCATCTGCACCTTGTCGTGCAGCCGCCGCCGCAGAGCTTACCCCATTTTGCAAGCCCTCAAGCGCGGGAAACAAGGCGTCGATCATTGTGCGATCACCCATGCGTGCGCCGCCAACCTGCTGAATGCGATCGAGACCGGCCATAAGTGCGCCGATTTCATCCTTGCCGGCGGCCGACGCGTCACCTGCGGCTTCAAAGAATATCGCGAGAAGAACGCCCGAAGATCCCCCCATCGTTTGACTGAGTTCGAGCCCAATTGCCCGATAGAGCTGCGTCTGGTCTGCCAACGGAAGGCGATCAAGTGCCTCAATCAAGGCGCGCGCAGCAGTCGCCAGCGTGCTGCCTGTGTCGCCATCGCCAGATTTGGCATCCAGGGCGTTCAAATCGGTTTCTGCGTCGATCAGAATGGTGCAGCACTTCTCGATGAAGCGGCGTGTCTGGTCGTTTCGGGTCGGAATTGGTTTGATCGGCGCCAGCCCGTCTGGGACAGGCTCTACGACGACATCGCCGAATGCGATGCATCCGGGCCAGGCCCAGGGCGCGACAGGCGCAACCAGCGCGGTCTCGTCCGCCTTTGTGGCCGGAAGCATGGAAACCGAGAACCCTCTCATGTCAAGAGATGTCATCAGCAGCGCAGGTCCCACCAGCCAGCGGATCTGTTCCCCAATTCGCGAACGCGCCAGTTCCTCGGCCAGGACAGCCATTTCCAGCGGGGTGGTGCTGCCGAGATTATTCAACAGCGCCACATGCGGGCCGGGCGCAATGCTTGAGGCAAGCCTGTCTGCAACCATTTCCACCGCGTCGCGCGCCGTGGTGAAGGCGACTTGCTCGATCCCGGCTTCTCCATGAATGCCAAGACCAAGCTCTGCCTTGCCAACGGGGATGCGCTCTTCCTTGGGGGAGCCTGGAACAGTGCAGGTGTCCAGAGACATTCCGATCGTGACAACCCCCTTGATGACGCGCCGGGCGGCCTCGGTGACGTCTTCCAGATCAGCGCCCTGTTCTGCGGCTGCTCCGGCAATCTTGTGAACAAAGAGCGTGCCCGCCACACCGCGGGCCTGGGGGAGATCGGGCAAAGCAACATCATCATCGACCACCACCATGTTGACCTTCAGCCCCTGCGCGCGCGCACGTTCCGCCGCAAGACCAAAGTTCAGACGGTCACCGGTGTAGTTCTTGACGATCAGCAGGCATCCTGCCTTTCCGGTGACCGCAAGAATACCCGCCAGCACCGCGTCGACCGAAGGTGAAGCAAAGACTTCACCGCATACGGCTGCGGTCAACATGCCCTGACCAACAAAGCCGGCATGGCTGGGTTCGTGACCAGAGCCGCCGCCGGATACCAAAGCGACCTTTGAACGGTCCCAATCGGTTCGAACGACAACCTTGATATGCGGATAGCCGTCGAGGCGCGCCAGACGTCCGCCGCCAATCCGCAGTGCCCCGTCTATCGCTTCTGTAACCAGGGTTTCTTTCGAGTTAATGAACTGTCTCATGGTTCTCCTCCTCAGGCGATCCGAGCGCCTGCGGCGTCGAAGTAAAGGGCATTGCGGGGTTGAATCGCGACTGTTTCGCCGGGTTCAAGTGCGGTGTGGACATCGGTCAGTGTTACAATGTCATGGCCTTCCAGTTCGAGATGAAGGCGCGTCTGGTCCCCCAGATGCTCAATCCGGACAACTTTCGAAGGTTTGCCTTCTCCGTGAACGATGTGCTCTGGCCGAAGCCCTATCGTTTTGGCGCCGGTCGGAGCGCCACCGAATAGCCCGGCAGGCAGGGCATTGATGCGTGGCAGTCCGAGACGGGCCGCCACATAGAGACTCGAGGGGTTTTCATAGACGTCGCGCGGGGTTCCGAACTGGACGAGACGCCCCTGGTCAAGAACGCCAATGCTGGTCGCCATTGTCATGGCTTCTATCTGGTCATGGGTCACATACAAAAGTGTAGCGCCGAGATCCGCCTGTATCCGCTTGAGTTCGACACGCAGATCGGCGCGCAATTTCGCATCAAGTGAGCTAAGCGGCTCATCCATAAGATAGATTGACGGGTTGCGGACCAGCGCACGTCCTATGGAGACGCGTTGCATCTCGCCACCAGACAGCGCTGTCGCTTTATTGGTCAGCTTATGCGAAATCCGCAGCACTTCGGCGATTTCCTCAACCTTTCGCTTCACCTCGGCTTCGGGTGTTCGGAGAAGCGGTGACCTGAGGGGGAATGCCAAGTTGTCGTGGACCGACATGTGCGGGTAGAGGGAATACTGCTGAAACACCATCGCGACATTTCGTTGTGCCGGCGTTTCACCAGTGACCGAACGGCCATCAATCACGATGTCACCACGATCAGCCTTTTCAAGGCCCGATATGACGCGAAGCGTTGTCGTCTTACCGGCGCCCGTGGGGCCGAGCAAAACAACAAAGGCCCCGTCGGGCACGGTCATGGACAGGCCATCGACCGCGACCGTCGGGCCAAATGACTTTGACACATTATCCAAACGCACCTCAGCCATGGCTCAGCACACCTTCGTTCAGATCGGACCGGATGGCGTTTCCGGTCTGGTTATCGAACAGGGTCACTGTTGCAGCGTTGAAATCCAACCCGACAGTTTCGCCGATGCTTGCCCGCTGATCAGAGTTGATGCGCGCCTTTATCTGACCGTTATGCGTGTTCAGAGTGACGATTTGCGTCGTGCCCAGATACTCGGTCGCGATGATTTCCCCGCGGTAATCTGCACTGTCCGACAGCCTGACGTGTTCGGGACGAACGCCATAGATCATGTCGCCATCGAACGGTTCTCTCAGTACCGGACATCCAAGCCTTTGGTGATGCAGCGTGACCGTATTGGCACCGACTTCGAGACTGCCCTGAAACTTCAGAAAATTCATGTGCGGGGATCCGATAAACTCGGCAACGAACATCGTGGCTGGTTTGTCATAGATGTCCTGAGGCGTGCCGAATTGCTCGATCGCACCGTGATTCATGACCACGATTTTGTCGCCCATCTGCATGGCTTCAAGCTGATCGTGGGTCACATAGACGGTTGTCGCTCCCATGCGATCGTGCAG
>JBCCHI010000100.1:0-13997 GCA_039028815.1 Pseudomonadota bacterium | reverse complement strand
CGGAGGCCGCAGGGAGCAGACGACCGGACTGGAACACCACCGCCCGGATTGTGGAGGCTGTTCTTTTGCAGGTTGAGACAAAGCGGAATACGCCAGGTGACGTCTGAACCCACGGCGTGCATCGTCACGGTCAGACCGGTGCGCCCGACGCAGCAAAGGCCTTACAAAACCATGGTTCGCGGCCTTGCGCGACGGGGCTGAAGCGACCTCAAGGGATCTGCCCGACGTGTCTGCGGCGCGCTCAGCGATTGCTGCCTTGCCTTGCACCCGACGCCAACGCCGTCACTCGGTCTCGAACCGCGCAAAGAGATCACCCGACGGCGCATCCGCCGCAAGCGATTCAAGCCACGCCACCGTCGCTGCCGCATCCCGCCATTCAGGCCACAGAAATGTTGTCTGCTCCCCGACCAGAGGGTTGAAGCGGCACGATCCAAGCTGAAGCATGCGTTCAATCGCCGCGCGCGTGAGCCCGGCAAAGCCCGGCAGATATTCGACCGACACCAGTTCGATCGGTCGGCTCAGGCCCGACAGGACATCAAGTTCATAACCTTCCACATCAACCTTGATGTATCGCGGCACTCCGAACTCCGAAATCAACCGGTCCAGCGTCGTCATTGTGACGTTCTGCTGGCGATCCCACCGAACATGACCAAAGCCCGGCGCGTGTTTGGCCTCTGTCACGAAATCAGGCTTCAGCGAGGACACCGTTGGATACCGCGACGATACGGCCATGCTCGCCTGCTGCTCGGATGCTCCGAGCGCGGCCGCGATCAGAGTGACATCGCGCGGCAGCGAGTGGCGGAGGAACCGCACAAAGAGGTCCTGAGGCTCTATGGCCACCACCTGCGCCCCCGCGGCACGCATTGCGCGCGTGCGCGTGCCCACATGGGCACCGACATCAAACGCCACATCGCCCGGCATCAGAATGCCACGATAGAACCGCCGCCATGCGCGGGTCCGAACGGGGTTATTGTAGATCACCAGCGATCGGATCAATCCCAGCCAGCGGTCCAACTTTGGTGTCCTTTCCGATTCATCGCATCTGGTCGGGCATTTCAAAGCGCCCCGATGGCAGGACAGATGAGCAACAACACCCGCTTGCCTTCGGCTTGGACGCGCTATGATACTAGAAACACTATATCAAAAAGTCAGGTCATGTTGCATCACTCTCGTATGGTCCGGGTGCTGGCCCGGTGTTCAGCCGATTTGCGCACCCGCCCGAATACCCCCCCGCGGTTAACCGGATGACAGCGTTGGCGCTGTGGTGCGTCGGTCCGGGCGAGGTGGTTTTGCGCACGGCGGAAACCGGCCAGGGGGTCCTGATCGAAACGCTGTTTTCAGGCATCAGCCGCGGAACGGAACGGCTGGTTCACGCAGGCCATGTGCCGGAAAGTGAATGGGACCGGATGCGCTGTCCAAACCAGGAAGGGCGCTTTCCCTTCCCCGTCAAGTACGGCTACAGCGTCGTGGGCCGGGTGCTTGAAGGCGCCCATCGCGGGCGCTCGGTCTTCGCGCTTCACCCGCATCAGTCGCAGTTTCGCCTGCCGGAACCTGCGCTGCTGTTTCTGCCAGAGGGCGTGCCCGAGGCGCGGGGCATCCTTGCGGCGAATCTGGAAACCGCGCTGAACATCCTGTGGGACAGCAAAGCAGGTGCAGGGGACCGGATTGCCATTGTCGGCGCAGGCGTCGTGGGTCTTCTGACCGCGTATCTGGCCGCGAAACTGCCCGGGGCCGACGTCACGCTGATTGATACCAACACAGACCGTGCGCCGCCAGCGCGCGCACTGGGCTGCGGATTTGTCACGCCTCCGAACGCACCGAAAGATCAGGACTGCGTGATCCACCTGTCGGCTTCGGCGAATGGCCTGGCAACGGCAATCGGCTGCGCGGCGACCGAGGCCACGGTTGTCGAGGCCAGCTGGTACGGCACAACCAACCCCAGCGTGCCTCTGGGTGGGGCCTTTCACAGCAAACGTCTCAGGCTTGTCAGTTCGCAGGTCGGGCAATTGCCCGCGCAACGGCGTCCCCGCTGGACGCATCGGCGGCGCCTGGAAAAGGCGCTGGACCTGCTGCAAGACCCGAGACTTGACGCATTGATCAGCGGAGAATGCGCGTTTGCCGACCTTTCAGAGCGCTATGGCGCGATTCTGTCCGATCCCGAAACGCTCTGCCATCGCATCCGCTATCCCAACGCTGACACAAACGCGGACCAGGAGATCACATGTTTGCCCTAGAAGTGCGTGACCACATCATGATCGCCCACACCCTGCCCGCTGCAGTCTTTGGACCAGCCCAGGGCATGCACGGTGCAACCTTCACGGTTGATGCCGCTTTTCTGACAGAAGACATCGACGATCACGGATTGGTTGTTGATATCGGCCTCGCGTCCGAGGCGCTTTCCCGGACGCTTGCCCCCTTGCGCTTCAAGAACCTGGACGACGTTCCCGAGTTCGCAGGCAAGTTCACCACGACCGAATTTCTGTGTCACCACATTTTCACCATTCTGGCCGGGCAGGTGCGCGAAGGTGCGGTGGCCGATGACGGTCGGGTGCGCCGGCTGCGTATCAGCCTGCAGGAAAGCCATGTCGCCCGCGCCTGGTACGAGGGAGATATATGATCATGGGGTTTTCCGCAGACTGGCTGGCCTTGCGCGAGCCCAGCGATCTGGCGGCGCGCGACCCGGTGTTGCTGCGCCGTGCGGCGTTGCTGGCCGGTCCACGGCCGGTGGTACTGGATCTGGGTTGCGGCACGGGGGCGACCATGCGCGCGATGATGCCCTATCTTCATCAGTTCTCCCACTGGCGGCTTCTTGACAACGACCCTGCACTCCTGCGCCGTGCGACGGCCGGCTCTGAGGGGCACTCCGACGCGATCAGAGCGGACCTCAACGACGTGAACAATCTGCCCCTGGACGGGGTGCAGCTTGTGACGGCATCCGCCCTTCTGGATCTTGTGTCCGAGGACTGGCTGAAAGATCTGGCGGCGCGGATCGAGACACCGTTCTATGCCACGCTCAGCTACGATGGCGTCATGTCCTGGACCCCCGGGGATCCGGATGACGCTACAATAACGGCTGCCTTCAATATCCATCAGACAAGGGACAAGGGATTTGGCCCGGCGTTGGGACCCGATGCTGTTGCAACGGCCGCGAAAATCTTTGCCGATGCCGGATTTACGGTGTTGCGCGCCCGCAGCCCCTGGAAAGTCACGCCAGAGATGCACAGGCTTCAACGCGCGCTTGTCGAGGGGATCGCCGGGGCCGCGGCAGAGGCAGGAGCGGCGGGCGCTCAGGAGTGGGGCCTCATGCGCCACGAGACCGCGCCACAGACCACCTGCTGGATCGGGCACGAAGACCTTCTGGTCACGCCCCGGTCTGCACCACGGGACGCGACACATGCATCAGGTTGAGGTGACGCAGGACGTCTGGCTGCACTTGCTCCACATGCGTGAGGGCGTGCCATGTTCCTGTCCGCAGAACTGGAGCCCCGGCGAAGCGCAGGCGCTGGACCTTTACGCCCCGGTCGCGCGGCGCGACGGCCGCGCCACAATTCTTGCTCAGATTGGTCAGTCCCTGGACGGGCGGATTGCCACGGTAAGCGGCGATGCAAAAGACGTGTCAGGGCCCGACGGGCTGGCGCATTTGCACCGGCTGAGGGCGTTGGTCGATGCAGTCGTCATCGGGGTCAAAACAGCGCTGCACGACACTCCGCGCCTGACGGTGCGTCTCTGTTCCGGGTCCAACCCGGCTCGTGTCGTGATTGATCCCAATGGCCGGCTGCCCGACAGCGCACCGATGCTGCGCGATGACGGCGCCCGCCGAATCGTCATTCAGGGGGTACGGCGGCCCCGGCCAATAGGCGTCGAGGTGATCCAGATGGACCGTCAATCGGGTATCATCGACCCCCACGCCATCCGAAACACTCTGAAGGCAAACGGGCTTGTCTCCCTTCTGATCGAGGGCGGCAGCATCACGATCTCGAAGTTTCTTGAGGCGGATCTGCTGTCGCGCATGCATGTGGCCATTGCGCCTCTGCTGATCGGTGACGGTCCGCAAGGGTTGACCGTCCCGAACCCACCCGAGCAACTCAGCCAGGCGATACGGCCCGACACACGCGCGTTCTCATTGGGATCGGACGTGCTGTTTGACTGCGCAATCACTCCGCGCGACAAACCCTGAAGGGGGGTCGTGGTACACCCGAAACACGATCCACAACCGCAAAACCGGGGGCAGGACGGCACCGGGCTGCCGGTTCATGCGGCGGGCGAGGCGCAAACGGACAGGACGCGCCGGGCCTGCATGTCAGGGATCGTTTCTGTTTTGTGCCTTGACGCGTTCAGCGCGCGTCGAACGCCATCGGCAAAGCCAAGGGTCCGGTGTTGCCGCTGTCAGGCAGAAATTCTGCATCACCGTTCGGTCGAATGTCCCGGATGCGTTGCGACAGCAGCCGATACGCCACTGCCATGTCGTTCTTGGCAACCGCCTGCCCCAGACACACATGCAGACCTCCGCCAAAGCCAAAATTTTTCGGGCGGCGCGCGGTGATGTCGAATGGCGCTTCGTCAAATGTGTTTGGGTCGGTTCCCGCACTTTCAGACATCAGATGTATGGTTGTTCCCCGTTTGATCTGAAGGCCCTGAAACTCGAAGTCCTCCAGTGCTTCACGTGTGACCCAAGTGATCGTGGGACGGACACGCATGCACTCGATTGCCGCTGCCATGTCCAGTTGCGGATCAGCGGCCAGGATTTCCCATTGCTCGGGATGCTGCAGAAACATCGACATCCCCAGCCCAAGCTGATTACGTGTTGTGTCGACGCCGGCAAAGGCCAGCATGACGCCCATGTTCACAAGCTCATCATAGCTCAGCTTGTCTTCGCCCTGCGATGCGGTTGCAAGGATCGACAGAATATCGTCGCCCGGCGATCTCAGCCGCTCCTTCAGCACATCTTCGACGAGAACACACATTTTCTCGGTTGCTGCTTCAATCCTGGGAAGACTTTGTTTGTAGGTCACCCCAAGGGCAAGCCCCATATCCGCCGACAGATCGAGGATGTCCTGTGCCGCGTCCTCCGGCAGACCGATCAGGATCGTCAGGATGCGACCGGCGTATGGATCAGCAAAATCAGCCATAAAGTCGCACTGACCCTTGTCGACTAACTTTGCCGCCAACTCATTGGTCAGTCGTTCGAAATCCGGCATCAGACCCTTGACGGTTTTCGGTGTGAAAGCCGGAGTAACAAGCCGTCGCAACCGCAGGTGGTCCTCACCTTCGGTGACAAGTATGGTTCTGCGCCACCAGTCGGCGAACTTCCCCGAATTGACCCCGTTGAGCTCTGGCCAGGCATGACTGCCCTGACGCAGGCTGGGATGGATCAGAAGACGGCCCATCTCTGCATAACGCAAAATGGCCAGCCCATAGGGCGTGCGCGCGTACCAACTGATATCTCGGGCGTTCTTGACCTCGGGAGATCGTGTCGAACAGCACGGATCGGCAATGTCTAGAAATGGTGCCTGGTCAAGTGGCAGGGTCGTTAACTGAAGCATTGGGTTCTCCTGAACATGCACCTGCCCCCGCCGACCGCGGTCGTCGCTCCTGCGATAACGCCTGCGGCAGGGACCACCGGACCGGAATGTGCCGAACGTTCGCAAGACACGCGTTGGCGGCTCGACGCGACGCAGACAAAATGCGGTCTGCGTGACGTTTGTCCGGACAAGAAATGCCGATGGTCGATCGGCCGCATCCGGTTCGGGATCGACGGTGAGTCAAAACGGTGTGCCAACGCATCAGGTCGCGCATCGTCAGCTCCGGGAGCGACCAAGAGGCAACGACCACCGCACGCGCCGATCACGGAAAAATCCGTCAGGTTCATCAGATTTTACTCTGGTTTCGAGTGTCTTTCGAAGAAAGCTTGCGTGGCAATCATCACAAAAGACGCGGCTGCTGGCCTCTCGGATCAGTGAGTACCAAGAATCTTTCTTTCGCTCAAGTGAACTATTCTCTACAGCACACGTTGAAAGACGCGGCGGGACGTGAACCAGAGCAGCCCGGCGTGTCGCAGAGCCAGAATGGATGCCGGATTCGTGTCAGACTGCTCCGCCAGGACCGTAACGCACCTGAAAACACGCGACACGCACATGTCCTGTTGTCCGGAACATGATCGTGCGGTTGCCGTTCGGCCAGGCGCTGCCCGATTTCCCGACAGTCGCGCATATCGTACCGGCGCATGCGGACTTTGGGACTCCAGAACGCGCCGGGAGGAGTGCAACACAGTGCAAAGGCGTCCTGCATGACCTCAGCGGACATTATCATCGTAGGTGCGGGAAGCGCGGGTTGCGCGCTCGCCGAACGGCTTAGCCGCGATGACAGCTGTCGGGTTCTGCTGCTCGAAGCCGGCCCATCCGACAACAGCATTTTCATCAGGATGCCCGCAGGCGTGGCCAAAGCCATCGGTTCGCCCAGGTTCAACTGGCACTTTGAAACCGTTCCGCAACGCCACATGAATGGTCGCCGCCTGTCAACCCCGCGCGGCAAAACGCTGGGCGGTTCGTCGTCGATCAACGCGCTTGTTTACGTGCGCGGCAATGCCTGGGATTACGATAACTGGGTGGCCATGGGCTGTCAGGGTTGGGGCTACAAGGATGTCCTGCCCTATTTCCGTGACGTGGAAGACAACGCGTTCGGCAGCGGCCCATATCATGGAAGCGGCGGCCCGCTGACGGTGTCGAACCCGGAATCGGCCAATCCGGCATTTGATGCATTCATCGAGGCAGGGCGTGAACTGGGCTATCCGTTCAATCCGGACTTTAACGGCGAGACACAGCTGGGCTTTGGGCCGTACCAGCTCAATATCCGGGACGGGCGACGCTGGAGCGCCGCTGACGCGTTTCTGAAACCGTCGCTGTCGCGCCCCAATCTCAGTTTGCGAACAGATGCGCAGGTGGTTGGTCTCGACGTTGCGGGCACAACGGTCAAAGGCGTCCGTATCGCCAGCGCGTCGGGCTCCGAAACACTGCATGCAGGAGCCACCATTCTCGCAGCCGGAGCGATCGGCACACCGCATCTGCTGCTTTTGTCGGGCATCGGGCCTGCCGAACACCTTCGGACGCTCGGTATCCCGGTGGTTTCAGACCGCAGGGACGTGGGCCGGAACCTGCAAGACCATCTGGAGGTCAAGGTCAAACACCGTATGACAGAGCCCTTGTCGCTGTGGTCCTACATGAAGTTTCCCAACGACCTGTGGACCGGCGCGCAATACATGATTGCGGGAACCGGCGTTGGCCGTCAGCAGGGCCTTGAGGCGGGTGCGTTTTTCAGTTTGGAACACGACGCGCCGGCCTGTGACACACAACTCCACTTCATCAACGCGTTGGCATTTGACGGCGCAACCGCCGATGATCGCGGCCACGGATTTGCCATAGACACCACACAGACCCGGCCCGAAAGTCGCGGCACCCTGACCCTGGCCTCAACAGACCCCGGTCAGCCGCCGCTGATTGATCCGAACTATCTGGCTGAAGAAAAGGACCGGACCATGATGCGGGAAGGCCTGAAGGTTTTGCGCGACTTGTGCCGCCAACCTGCGCTTGCCAGGATCGCCGGAACAGAACTGCGTCCGGGTCCGGAACTTGTCTCTGATCCTGATCTTGATGAGGTCGTGAGGAACACGGCAGATTCAATTTATCATGTCGCGGGCACGGCGCGTATGGGAACAGATCCCAACGCCGTGGTGGATGCCCGCACGATGCGCGTAAACGGTGTGGACGGTCTGTTTGCCGCCGATGCCTCGGTTATGCCCCGCCTGATCAGCGGCAACACCAACGCCGCGTCGATCATGATTGGCTCAAAGGGGGCGGACCTGATCAAGGACGACCTGGTCTGAGCGTTTCACCGGAACCCCTTGCGCAGCTTGCGGCAACGCGCCGCGCGACACTGTGAACCTGCACGCTCGCCCGCTTGCGCGATCTCTCGAAATGACGACGCTAGCGACCGGGGGCGATCCTGAAGGGCACTTCGGCAAGCCGACCGCTCACGGGCGTGTCACCGCCCATGACCTTCACGTCGTCACCGGGCTGTGCCTCTACCGAAACCAGAGCGTAACCGATCATGCGCTTCATGCGGTACGACCATGCCTTGTGCGTCATATGGCCAATCACCTTGCCGTCTTTCTCGATGTCCAGCCAGATTGACTGATCCTCGTTTTCCTCGGCGCTGTCCAGAACAATGCCCAGCTGATGCCTTTTGACGCCGTTGGCTCTGATGCGTCGCAGCGCTGCGGCTCCGATCACATCATCGCTAACCTCAAGATCAACGAATTTTTCCATGCGCACTTCGAACGGGTTTGTGCTGTCATCCGTGTCGACGCCATAGTTCAAGAGCCCGCTTTCCGTGCGTTCGGATGGGTTGGGATACCCGGGGCCGATATCAAAAGGTGTGCCAGCCTCCTTTACGATCTGCCACAGATGATCGCCTTTCGATCCGTCCATCAGGAAAAGCTCATATCCGCCCTGTTTTGACCAGCCGGCCCGAACGATCTTTAGCGGAATGCCCTCGATCTCTGCGTCCTTGAACCAAAAGTACCGCAAGTCCCTGACCCAATCTCCGAAGAGTGACGCGACGACATCCTCTGCCTTTGGACCTTGAACAGCCAGTGGCGACACATCCGGTTCACTGACCTGGACGTTCAGACCACGCTCTCCGGCGACGCATCGTGCCCAGAACCAGATGTCAGAATTGCCTATCGAAAGCCAGTAGCGGTTTTCATCCACCTTCAGTGCGATCGGGTCATTGATCAAAGCGCCGCGATGATCGCAGACCGCCACGTACTTGCCCTGTCCGACCTGCTGTTTCGAAAGATCACGCACACACAGAATTTGCGCCAGTCTGGCGGCATCCGGCCCCAGCAGCTGGACCTGCCTTTGCACGGCCACATCCCACATGGATACACCGTTGATAAGACGCCAATATTCCGCTTCCCGGTCGCCATAGCCCCGCGGTATCAGCATGTTGTTGTAGGTCAGCAGGGTCTCCGCACCTTCGTCGATCGTGGATTGGTAAAATGGGGACTTTCGCAGTCGTCCGGCGGATACGATCTGGGCCATGGTTAGGTTCCTGTTGTGCGTTGTGTCAGAAAGGGCGAGCCGGAATGTCCACGCGCATCGGACGCATTTACCGGCAATCCATGCTGGCTTGCCGCTTCAAGAAACTTAAACGAATTCGGGCCCTGCACCTGCGAAACGAACACGTCGGGATCAGAGAGTTCAACGTCCAGTCCGCGCGCATGCGCCCTGACCCAGCTGTAGAAATCGCAGTCTGCCTGAACGTACCAGTACAACTGACCATCAAGCCGCATGACGATACCGTCGACAATCAGTCCACCGTCATCGTAACATGCCAGCCCATAGCACCACCGGCCGACCTTAAGCTTTGTTATATCTCTGGTGAACACGCGATCCAGAAGAAGGGCCGCATCGGGACCTTTGAACTGAAGCACATATTCACCCGTAAGCAACAAGTCCACGTCGCGCCGATACGTCCTGTGGCCATCCTCTGCGCTGCGCGTGTCAAAACGGGCGGCCATCAGGCGTCTGTTGTACACGCAGTCATGTGGGCCCGGATCGCGTTCATGGCCAAAATACGGGTGACGCGCCAGGGAAAAGTCCCATCCTGCGCCCGGTCTTGAGGTCACGAGATCTCTCGTCTCTCCGTCGCTTGATCGCATGCTCACACGATCCCCTTCAGTCTGCGCGCCGTCCCGTCGCGGGTTGCCGGACGTGACCAAAATCCAATGTCGTCCGGCGTCACCTGATTAGCGATTTTTCCGCACGAAGGGAAACAACTTGAACTGCTGTTGAAGTTCAGAAAAACTAAACTCATGCGTGATTGGCTGCCGTCTCTCAATGCCTTGCGGGCGTTCGAAGTTGTGTCCCGTCACCTGAGCTATCTTCGCGCAGCCGACGAACTGGGCGTGACCCGTGGTGCCGTAAAGCAGATGGTTTCGAAACTCGAGGAAAGCCTCGGCTCGAAACTCTTGGAGCGTAAGGGCCATGATCTCGTGTTGACGCCGGTCGGCAATGCGGCTCAGAACGATCTCAGACTGGGAATGAAGCACCTTACCAACGCGGTAAGAACGGTGCGACGGCGCGAGCATTCAAGCCGGGTCATCGTCACCGTGGAGGCATCGCTTGCCGCGACCTGGTTGGTTCCCAAATTGCCAGGCTTCTGGGTTGAGCACCCGGAAATAGACGTGTTGATCGACTCGTCACAAAAGATCATTGATCTGTCCTCCAGCGACTATGACATTGCCATCCGCTACGGGGTTCCTCACAAGGATGGCCTGTTCGTCGAACGGCTGTTCGAAGACAAGGTTTGCCCCGCCTGCAGCCCATCAATCGCGCACGGCTCACCGGCGCTGGAACGTCTGGAACAGCTCGATGAAGTGCCCCTGATTCACTGGGACATGTCTCATTTGAACTGGGCAAGAGAAACGCGCAGGTGGTTCACCTGGGAAGGCTGGCAAGAACGGATGGGCATCTCCGATTTGGACGTGTCCAGGGGCCGCAGGTTCAGCGACTATGCCCTTGCCGTGAACGCCGCTGTATCGGGACAGGGGGTCATGCTCGCAGGTCTTCCGACGCTTCAGGACCTTGTTGACGAGGGTCTTCTCACGATTCCGTTTCCCGACAAAGTTTTGCAAACAGATATCGGTTTTGATCTCGTTGCGACACGCAGCGCACTCGAACGCGCAGAGGTCATTGCGTTTTCAGACTGGTTGCTTTCGACCGCTGCAAAGTACAAGGCGAAGAGGGGCTAGCGCCGGACCCTCTTGCACCATCGCGTCCGAACTTAGACGCAGACCATGATGTCGATCCCGCGCGAGGACGATCCGGAGCGCCGCGACAGATGTGCAATTCTCCCGGCTGACCGCACTGCACGAGGCGCTGTTCCGCACCGATATGACGCAAACGGCCTGACCGGTTCGTCCCCCACCCGCACGCTTTCATCCTGCGTCACATCGACATCAACGCTTGAGAACCATGCTGAGCGTAAATGTGTAGCTGCTGGCTGTCAGACCCTTGGGCGCCTTGGGAAAGCGCTTGGCGCGCTTGACAGACGCGACCGCGGCCGCATCAAGTTTCGGATGACCCGAAGAGCGTCGAACGCTGACCCCGAGCAACTGCCCCGTGCGGGAAACCGACAATCGCACCGAAACCTTCCCGGATGCGTTTTCACCGCGCGGATAGCGCTTTGCGCGCTCGATCTTTGCTCTGATTTTCGATCCCCATACAGCCTTGAGACTGTCTTTCTGCCCTTTCGAAAGGGTCGCGGTCTGCGCCTGCCCCGCGTTTCCGGCCTGCGTGCCACCTCCTGAACCGGCTGCCTTTTGCCCTGCGCGGGCCTGAGACGTCTGATCAGCCTTTTGCGCGGTCTGCGGTTGTGGTTCCGGACTTTTCTGTTGGGGTTGTGTTGCCGGCTTGGCCTCTGGTCTTTGCACAGGTCGCAACGATTCTGCGGGGGCGGCCTTTGCCGCCTTTGTCGGTTCCGCCGGAACCGTATCCACCCGTACCGAGTCGGCATCGGGGGGGCGCAGTGCCGCAATTCGGGGTGTCTGAGGGGTTGGGCGATCTGCCTGTTCTTGCGGAAGCTCCGGGGTGGGCTGGATCTCGGGTTGTTCCAGAGTGAGCGTGTCGAGCTGCGGCTGCGACTCAAGCGGACGCTGGTTCAACCGCTCGATGCTCATTTCAAGAGTTTCGCGATCCGGCGTTGCGACCCGCGCGACCTGTAGTTCCGCGTTGGGAGCATCTGCAAGCTCGATGCTGGGCGGAGGTGCGACATCTTGGGGTGCATCAGGTTGCTGCATCTCCAGATCGGCTTCATTCAACGGTGGGGCATCTGCCTGGCGCTCCCAGGCTTCGACCATTTCCTCAACCGTCGGCGTCGCGGCCTCGATCGAAATCATGGCTTCGCCTCCGACGCCGCCCGCGTCCGCACCGGCATCAGAGCGTGCAACAAAAAGCGCCACGTGCAGCGCAATGGCAATCAGAACAAAGAAGAAAAACTCGCCGGTGCGTCTCATGGGGGACCGACGATAAGCTCTACGCGCGACAGGCCTGCCGCCGACAGATCCCTCAGGATCGCTGCGAGTTTTCCGGCAGCAAGATCGGCATCGGCCCGCAGCTGAATGACATCGGACTCGCTACTTACCGCGGCCACACCCGAGATTGCCGCGTCTCCCTCCTGCGACTCAAACGACAGTCGTCCCTCCGCACTGACATACATGACCGGCTCGGATTCTGGTTCGGCGTCAACCGATGCGACAGGCGGAGAGACCAGGAACGGTTCGGGCTGCGCCAGCTGAGATGTCATGAGAAAGAAAATCAGCAGCAGGAACACCACATTGATCATGGGCACAATGGCCTCTTTGCGTCCCGGTCTCGAAGCCGTGCCCAGATCCATGCTTCACTCCACAAGCACCAAAGACGTGAAACCTGCGTCGCGCAGCACCTCTGCCACGGTGACCACACGCTGAACATTTGCCCCGTCTCCACCGCGCAGGATCACCATGTCATCGTCTGCGGTCATCAATGGCCGCAAAGCGCCGATGACGTCGTCAACGGAAACCCCATTCAGCTTTTCACCTTCAGGCAGGACTTCGATCAAACGTGGCAACCCGCGATACTCGGATCCCGCGGATGACGCGAGCGGAAGAGGTAAAACAAAATCCGTGCCGAAACGCGACGCCAACATGAAGAAGACCAGCAACAGAAAAACCACATCAATCATGGGTGTGAGGCTGGGCTTACGGCGCGCGCGGGATGGAGGAACGAGCTGCACCCTAGGCCGCCGCGAGTTGCGTGTCTTCGGTGTGGCAGGCGACAAAGACGCGCGCTGCATTGTCTTCGATGTCCTGCCGAATGCGCTCAATCACGGATTCAAACCATGTTAGTGCCGCCGAGGCCGGGATCGCCACTGCCATACCGGCAGCCGTGGTCAGCAAGGCCTCCCAGATGCCACCGGCCAACAGCGTGGGGTCCGCCCGAGAGCCCGCCGCCTGAAGCGCCTGAAACGCGGCAATCATGCCCAGAACTGTCCCAAGCAAACCAAGCAGCGGTGCAACTGTTGAAATCAGCTCCAACGCGCCCAGACCCACACGCGCCTCACCCAGGCGACGCTTTGCCACGCGCGCTGTTTCTTCACGGGCGACATCGACACTCATGGAGTCAAGGCTGCGCAGTGTTGTCGTCATCACCTGCGAACGGATGCCCCGACGATCGGCGACCATCTGCAACGCCGTGTCAGAGCCGCTTGTTTCAAACAGTTCTGCCGCACGCGCGGCCTTTCCACGCGCCCATGCGCCAGCCAGGAACAGGCGCCAGATCTTCCACAAAATAAGTGCAAGCGTGATGATCGACAGCGCCGCAATGGCCCACAACGCGGGGCCACCGTTGCGCAAAAACTCCATCGCCCGATCAGATGCACTCAGAGCCACGTTCGCAGAAGGCGCGTCCACCGCGTCCGACATTGTGTTGTCCAATGGAGCAGGCTCTTGCCGGTTTTCGTTGCCCTCAACCGCTCTGGCATCCTCTTCGCCGGAACCGGACTGAAGGCCCTCGACACCAGTCTCCGCTTCGGGACGCGGTGTGGCAGTGGTTGCGGATCCAAGCGAAGGGTCCTGCACTGTTGTCTCATCGTTTCCCAGTTGCGTCGGATTGACACCCGGGCTGCCGGCACCTTCGTTAGTCTGTTCCGGCGGTGTGACATCCGTATCTGGAGCCTGTGGCGCCTCAAGACCTGGCGCGTCGAACTGCGCGTCCGGCGAGTCTGTGTCGGACAGACCCGTTTGAGCCGAGAGCAAGAGCACCACACCGCACGCCGTTGCTGAAAGGAAAGGTAAACCACGTCTTGTCATTCTTCCAGAGCCTCTCCTGCACTCACCCTGTTGTTCACCGCCGGGAATACAGCCATGTTTCCTGATTGCGCGGCGGACCCCTGTCTCCCGG
>JBCCHI010000099.1:0-14028 GCA_039028815.1 Pseudomonadota bacterium | reverse complement strand
GCTCCGGACGCTCATACAGGTCTGCCATACGATCAGGCAAGGGGGGATGTACGCCGGCCGCAGCTTCAACTGCGGCGGGAAACTTCGCCGGATGCGCCGTGGCCAGCGTCACCATTGGCGTGGCGCAGCGGCGCGCGTCCCTGGCCACCTTGACGCCCACGGCACTGTGAGGGCACAACAGCTCGGCGCTGTCGCGCAGCGTCCGGGCGATGGTGGCACGGGTGTCCTCTTCAGAGGCGCTGCCGGACGAAAACGTCTCGCGCAGCGCTTGCAGAGCGCCCTGGCTCACCGCAAACCCGCCGGCGCGCAACTCGTCCATCAGCTGTGCAACCGCCGCGCCATCGCCGCCATAAGCATAGTAGAGCGCGCGCTCGAAATTAGAGCTGACCTGAATGTCCATTGACGGGCTGATCGATGGCAGAACTCCGTCGGGGCGATACTGCGCGGTGTCCAGGCAACGATGCAGAATGTCGTTCTGGTTGGTGGCCACGACCAGCCGGCCAATGGGCAGACCCATGCGTTTGGCCACGTAGCCTGCGAAGATATCACCGAAATTACCGGTGGGCACACAGAAGTCCACCTCGCGACGAGGCGCGCCCAGCGACACCGCGGCGGTGAAATAATAGACCACCTGCGCCAGCACCCGCGCCCAGTTGATCGAATTGACCCCAGCCAGGCCAACCGCATCCCGGAACTCGAAATGGTTGAACATGTCCTTCAGACGCGCCTGACAGGTGTCGAAATCGCCCGCAACCGCCAGCGCGTGCACATTGCGTTCCGCCGGGGTTGTCATCTGACGGCGCTGCACCTCGGAAATCCGGCCATCGGGGTACATGATAAAGACATCGACCGCCTCCAGTCCGCGAAAGGCCTCGATCGCGGCGGCCCCGGTGTCGCCCGAGGTCGCGCCGACAATGCAGACCCGTTTGCCCGCGCGGGTCAGCGACAGCTCGAACATCTGTCCGATCAGCTGCATGGCAAAATCCTTGAAGGCAAGCGTGGGGCCATGGAAGAGCTCCAGCAGGAAATGCCCGCTGTCGAGCTCTTTGAGCGGCGCGCGCGCGACATGGCCAAAGCCGGCATAGGCGCGCTCGATGATCCCGAAAAACGCGTCATCCGAAAAGGCGTCGCCAATGAACGGCCGCATGACCGTGAACGCCGCCTGCTCGTAACGGGCTCCGTGCAGCGCGGCGATGTCCTGCGCGCTGATCTGCGGGATGGTTTCGGGCAGATAAAGCCCGCCATCGCGTGCCAGCCCTGTCAGCATCGCCTCTTCAAACGTCAGATGCGGCGCTGTCCCGCGGGTCGATATGTACTTCATGCCTGTGTGCCCTCCGCCCTGCGGCCGATGCGATAGATGTAAAACCCGGTCATCACGATCCAGATCCCGGCCAGCGAAAACCAGGTGACCGCGTATTCCAGGTGGTCGTTCGGAATGTGACCGGTATCGACCGGCAGCGGCGCGACCGCGGCCGCGCCCGGCAGCGCGCGTGCGACCACAAGAACCGGCTCCGTCCCAAGCATCTCGGCCATCTGTGACAGGTCGCGCGCAAACCAGATATTCTCCGCCACGTCATTGTCGGGTGTTGCAGACGTGCGGTCATCGGGCCAGTGAAGGTTGCCGGAAAACGTCACGACACCGTCAGGCGGCGGCGAAAGCGGGACATTGACGCGCAAAAAACCCCGGTCGACCAGAATGCGGCGCCCGTTCTGCATCTTGAATGGCGACACGATCAGGTATCCCGGGCCAGCCGTTTTGCGACTCACCAGCACGCGCAGCGCCGCGTCCCCGAAAGAGCCCGTCACGACAACAGGCCGGTACCGGTCACGCGCGGGATCGGGCAGCGCGGGCACCGGCCCGGGCGTCTCGGCCATGCGCGTGTCAATCTCGGTCAGGATACCTTCTTTCCACGCAAGCCGCTGCACCTGCCACAGCCCCAGCCAGACCAGCACGGCGGCGCCCGCGACACCGAACAGCAGGGGGATCAGAATGCGCAGCATGACTGTCTCGATCTCCTGTCAGCCGCAGCTATAGCAATCCGCCCAGGCAGGGCAAGCCGCCACGCGGCCGAACCCCGACCCGGTCTTCATCATTCCTGAAGTACTCCGGGGAGCGCGAGGGGCCGGCCCCTCACAGGGTGGTGCAGCGCGCGGCGCGCCGACCCTGCGCATCCGCCTCCGGTCAGGCGCCCCAGATGTAGATCGACGCGAACAGAAACAGCCAGACCACATCGACAAAGTGCCAGTACCAGGCCGCGGCCTCGAACCCGATGTGGTTCTCCGGCGTGAAATGTCCCCGCAGCACGCGCAGCAGACAGATAAAGAGAAAGATCGTTCCGATGATCACATGCGCCCCGTGAAAGCCGGTCGCCATGAAGAAGTTCGCGCCATAGATGTTGCCGGCAAATCCGAAACTTGCGTGGCTGTATTCGTAGACCTGAAACACCGTGAACAGCGCGCCCAGCGCGATCGCCAGGATCAACCCCCATTTCATGTCGTCCCGGTTGTTTTCATGCACCAGCGCATGGTGTGCCCAGGTCGCGGCGCAGCCCGAGCACAACAGGATCAGGGTGTTGATCAGGGGCAGATGCCAGGGATCGAATGTCTCGATGCCCGCGGGCGGCCAGACACCATCCGTCAGAGGGCTGTCCGGACTCATCGGATACATCGCGTGTTTGAAGAAGCTCCAGAACCAGGCGGCGAAGAACATGATCTCGGACATGATGAACATGATGAAGCCGTAGCGCAGCCCGATCCTCACCACAGGGGTGTGATCACCCGCAAAGTTCTCGCGAATGGTTTCCGACCACCAGCCCCACATCGTGTAAAGGACCCCGACAAAACCCATCGCAAAGATCCAGGGCGTTATGCCGTGGAACCAAAGCACCGCGCCAAACAACATGACGAACGCGGCGATGGCACCGACAAACGGGTAAACGCTGGGTTCGAGGATGTGGTAATCGTGGTTCTTTTCGTGCGCCATAACTGTGTTCCCTCGTGCTGCGCGCTCAGTTCAAGCTGCTGTTTGCGGCCCCTGTCTGAACCGCGGCTTCCTGGCCGTCCGCCTCTGCGGGCGTCTCGATCTGGTAGAATGTGTATCCCAGTGTGACCGTATGGACAAACTTCGCGTCGCGATCATCCACGATATCCGGATCGACGAAGAACGTGACCGGCATCTCGACCCGTTCGCCCGGCTGCAGCACCTGTTCCTGAAAGCAGAAGCAGTCGATCTTGATAAAATAGCCCCCGGCCTCGAACGGCGTGACATTGTAGCTGGACGACCCGGCGACCGGACGGTCGGTCGGATTGTAGGCCTCGTAGAAGGCCAGGCCGGTTTCGCCGATCCGCAACTCCATCTCGCGCTGCACCGGCTTGAACGTCCAGGGGAAACCGCGCTCCTGGCTGGCATCAAAGCGCACCTTGATCGTCTGATCCAGAACCCGGGTGCTGCCGGCCTCTGCCACGCCGGTCACGCCGCCAAAGCCCGTCACGCGGCAAAACCAGTCGTAGAGCGGCACAGAGGCCCAGGCCAGCGCGCCCATTGTAACGCCCACCCCGACAAGCCGGATCACGGTCTTCGTCTTGGCATCCATCGCCATCAGCCCGAGACCTCCGGATCGAAACGGTCGTTCAGCGGAAGCGTAAAATCGTCCGACGAGACCTTGACCATCGTCAGACCAAAGATCAGCGCGACAAAGGCAACAAGAACGATCCCCAATCCCAGATTGCGGCTCTGGCGGCGCCGGTGCAGTTCATGTTGCCGCGACAACGCCATCGCTCACCAGCCTCCAAGCCCGAAGGGGGCCAGCGCGACCTCCAGCCCGATCAGGCCGAAATGCGCGAAAAGGTAGAACAGCGAGGCGCGGAAGAAGCGCTTTTCGACCCGGTAATTGTCGGCCTCGGCGTTCTCTTCATCGCGGCGCCAGATATCGAACGCACCCTTGAGAAACCGCGCATTCAGCACCAGCGCGCCCGCCAGATAAACCGGTCCGCCGACACTGGTAAAGCCAAGCGTCACGGCAAGCACTGCCAGCAGCACGGTGTAGACCAGAATATGCACCCGCGTCGACCGGCGGCCATGCGTGACTGTCAGCATCGGCACCTCCGCCACATCGTAGTCGGTGCGTGTGAACAGCGCGAGCGCCCAGAAATGCGGCGGCGTCCACATGAAGATCAGCGCAAACATCAGAACCGATTCAATCGACACGCCGCCGGTCACCGCCGCCCATCCGATCATCGGCGGAAAGGCCCCCGCCGCGCCGCCGATCACGATGTTCTGGGGGGTCCAGCGCTTGAGCCACATCGTGTAGACGACAATGTAGAAAAAGATCGTGAACGCCAGCAGACCCGCGGCGAAGAAATTGGTGGCCAGCGCCAGCATGACCACCGAAAACGCTGCCAGCGTGATGCCGAAACCAAACGCTTCGCCCGGCATGATCCGACCCGCCGGAACCGGTCGTTTGCGGGTGCGTTTCATCACCGCGTCGATATCGGCGTCCCACCACATGTTGAGCGCGCCGGCAGCACCTCCGCCGACGGCAATGAAGAGAACGGCCGAAAAGGCCACCAGAGGATGCACGCCACCCGGTGCCGCAATCAATCCGATAAAGGCGGTGAACACCACCAGCGTCATCACCCGGGGTTTGAGAAGGGCGAAGAAATCGCCGAACCCGGCCTCCTGCGGCTGCGACGCGGTTGCGCTCAGCGGTGTGGCATCGGTTTCAAGACTTGCGTCGCTCATTCTTGCTCCGGCTTGCGTGTACGCACGCGCTACGCGGTGGCTGGATCCGGACACCAACCGGCGCCCGGACGTGTGTGTCAGTTGGCGTTCTCTGCGACCTGCAGATGCGATGGAAGGGTAGAGGGATCTCCGGCATATTGCTCGATCGCATCGGTGAGCCACTGGTCATAGGCGTCCTGGCTGACCACTTTCACGGTGATCGGCATATAGGCGTGATCCTTGCCGCAGAGCTCTGAGCACTGGCCGAAAAAGATGCCTTCGCGGTCGGCCTCGAACCACAGCTGCGCGATCCGGCCCGGCACGGCATCCTGCTTCACCCCGAACGAGGGGATCGTCCAACTGTGGATCACGTCCGCGCCGGTCACCTGCATCACGATGATCTTGCCCACGGGCACGACAACGGCCGTGTCGGTGGCCAGCAGAAATTCGTCACGGCTGTAACCGGCGGCTTCCAGTTCGGCCTCGACCTCGGGCGTCAGCACCTTGCCGTCACCGATCATGAAGCTTTCGAAACCAAATTCGTGGTCGGTGTACTCATAGCCCCAGAACCACTGATAC
This sequence comes from Pseudomonadota bacterium, assembly GCA_039028815.1. Classification (GTDB taxonomy): domain Bacteria; phylum Pseudomonadota; class Alphaproteobacteria; order Rhodobacterales; family Rhodobacteraceae; genus Roseovarius. The sequence goes on along the minus strand of JBCCHI010000099.1, from coordinate 8,729 downwards.
CCGGTCACCTTTATGTTGATGTCGCCTTCGGGGATGATCTGTTGCTTGAACAGCACCGGCAGGGAAAACGCGGCGATAAAGACAAGCACCACAATGGGCCCGATCGTCCACGCCACTTCGAGCGGTGAGTTGTGCGTGAACCGGCCCGGCTCCGGATTGGCCTTCCGGTTGTAGCGCAGGATGCAGATGGCGAGGAGCCCGATCACCAGAATGGTGATTGCGGTGATGATCACCAGCAGCATGGCGTCCAGCCATTGAATGTCCTGCGCCAGCTCGGTCACTGGCGGCTGAAATCCGATGCCGCCCTCGACCGGGGTGCCGATGATTTCCAAGGAGTCATCCTGAGCGTGCACGCTTTGTACTGTAGCTGTCAGAAGGGCCGCAGCCCCCGCGACGAATTGGCTAAGAAATGTCCGCATTTTTCACCCTGATCGGTCCGGTCTGGTCCTGCTTTGGCGGCGCGTGCCAGGCCTCTCCGGAGACATCCCGTCAGGCCCCGCACAAGCGTCAGCGTCTTCAACCACATATAACACCTGCTGACAAGGAATTGCGTTGCGGCAAAGAGACGCTAAATCTGACGCACAGCATCTTGTGAGCCTGTTCATTGTGAAGGAAGTCGCGGCATGACGAAAGAGCGTTTTCAGCCATTCGAGCAGAATATCGACCGGGCGGTGGCGCTCGGAGCGCTGCGCAGCGCGGTGGCGGGCGCGGAGGATGGCGAACTTTTCCTTGAACGGCGGCGCTCTGAGTCGCTTGTGTTCGATGACGGGTGCGTCAAGACAGCCTCTTACGATGCCGCCGAGGGCTTTGGCTTGCGTGCGGTTCAGGGAGAGGTGGCGGGGTATGCCCATTCCACCGACATCTCCGCTACGGCCCTGGGCCGCGCCGTGGAAACCGCGCGGCTTGCCGTGGGTGATGGCGGCGGGATTGCCGCGGACCCGCCCGCGCCGACCAACCGGCGTCTGTATGGCGATTTCGACCCGATCGAAACGCAAAGCTTTCCGGTCAAGATCGACACATTGCGCGAGATCGACGGGTTCGCGCGCGATCTGGACCCGCGTGTCGTTCAGGTGTCGGCCGGTCTGTCCGCCTCCTGTCAGGAGGTGGTGATTCTGCGGCCGGACGGGCGCGAAGTCAGCGACACGCGCCCGATGGTGCGGATCAATGTCTCGGTGATTGTCGATGAGGACGGGCGGCGTGAAAGCGGATCGGCCGGCGGGGGCGGACGGGTGACGCTGGACGGGCTGATCGGGTCCGACATGTGGCAGGGCCTGGTCCGGGAGGCGCTGCGGATTGCGCTTGTCAATCTGCGTGCAGAACCGGCGCCTGCGGGCGTCATGGATGTGGTCCTGGGGCCGGGCTGGCCCGGCATCCTGCTGCACGAGGCCATCGGTCACGGCCTGGAAGGCGACTTCAACCGCAAGGGCAGTTCGGCCTTTGCCGGCCTCATGGGCCAGCGGATCGCGGCGGCAGGCGTGACAGTCTATGACGACGGCACGTTGCCCGACCGGCGCGGCAGCATCTCCGTCGATGACGAAGGCACGCCCTCGAACCGGACGACCCTGATCGACGATGGCGTGCTGGTGGGATACATGCAGGACCGGCAGAATGCGCGATTGATGGGCGTGCCCGCCACCGGAAACGGACGTCGGCAGAGCTATGCGCATCCGCCGATGCCAAGAATGACCAATACCTACATGGTCAGCGGCGACGCCGCCCCCGACGACATCCTGTCCGATCTGCGCGACGGGATCTATGCGGTGGGATTCGGCGGTGGGCAGGTCGACATCACCACCGGCAAGTTCGTGTTTTCCTGTACCGAGGCCTATCGCGTGCGGAACGGCCGCGTCGGGGCGCCTGTCAGGGGCGCCACGCTGATCGGAGATGGCGCCACGGCGCTGCGGCAGATCAGGGCCGTGGGCAATGACATGGCGCTGGACCCCGGAATCGGAAACTGCGGCAAGCAGGGCCAGTGGGTGCCCGTTGGCGTCGGACAGCCGACGCTGATGATCGGCGGGCTGACAGTGGGGGGATCGGCCGCCTGAGCGACAGCCCGGAGGAACGCGCCTGAGAGACGCCCCCGGGGGGCGACCGTTCCGGCATCGCCCGGCGGTCGCGAATCGCTTTCGGTGCAGCCGGGGTGGTGCCGCGCGCCGTGCTCCGCGAAATCGGGGTCCCCGGATCTGGCGAGTTGTCTGCGTTCACAGCCATGCCGACTCGGCGCGTTGCGCACAGCTGGTGTAAAATTATCTAAAATTTTCAGAATTTTCGCTCAAAACTGTGCCGATCCTGCCGCCCGGGCTGTCAGAGTTAACCGCCTGTTTACCAAGGGGGCCGTACCAAGAAGATGCAATCAGGCGGAGCCAAGATGACCGAGGGTTTACATCCTTCCACTCACCCCCCACTCCCACCCACCACGGAAGATGATCGGTTACTCTGGCTTCGTCTGTTGCGCTCTCGCAGGGTCGGTCCTGCAACCTTCTACCGTTTGATGGCTGAACATGGCAGTGCCGGATCGGCGCTGGATGCCCTTCCGCACGTCGCCCGCGCCGCGGGGGTACGCGGCTACACGCCCTGTACACCGGAAGCCGCTGAGGCGGAACTGCACGCCGGCGCTGCCGCGGGCGCCACGCTTCTGGCGATTGGCGAGCCCGGGTATCCGGCCAGCCTGTCCGGGATCGCCGATGCGCCTCCGTTGCTCTGGATTGTCGGGGACGAAACGGCGCTGGCACGGCCCATGGTGGCGCTGGTGGGCGCACGCAATGCATCTTCGCTGGGTCTGCGCATGGCCCGGGCACTGGCCTCTGAACTGACTGAACAGGGTGTCGTCGTGGTGTCCGGTCTTGCACGCGGGATAGACGCTGCCGCGCACCGGGCAGCCTTGCCGGGCGGCACCATCGCCGTCATGGCTGGCGGGATCGACGTGCTGTATCCGTTCGAAAACGCACAGCTTGGCCGGGATATCCTCAAAACCGGGCTGCGTCTGTCGGAGATGGCCCCAGGGGTTGCTCCGCAGGCCCGTCATTTTCCGGCCCGCAACCGTATCATCAGCGGGCTGGCCTCTGCGGTCGTGGTTGTCGAAGCCGCAGGCAAAAGCGGCTCGCTTCTGACGGCGCGCACGGCCCTTGATCAGGGCCGGGAGGTTCTGGTGGTGCCCGGTCATCCCTTCGACGCCCGCGCGGCAGGCTGCAACATGCTGATTCGCGACGGGGCCACGCTGGTGCGTCATGCCGAAGACGTGCTCGAGGCGCTGCCGAAACATATGAACGCGCCCGCGCCCGGGCTGGACATGCCAGTCATATCTCGCAGCTCCGGTGCAGGGACCGCGCCTGTCGGGAACGGCGTGCCCATGCGCAACGCGCCCGCCTCCGCAAACGCCCCGCCCGCGCAACAGCCGTTGCGCGAGACCGCGGCGCTGCATTTGGAAATCCTCAACCGTCTGGGTCCGTCCCCCCTGGCAGAAGATCAGCTGATCCGCGATCTTGCGGCCCCCGCAGCGTCGGTCAGCCCGGCCCTGACGGATCTTGAACTTGACGGGCAGGTTCAGCGCCACCCCGGCGGTATGATTTCACGCAGCTGACCCCGGTCACCCGAACCGGCAGCGTGCGCGCGGGCGTGGTGGCGACGCCGCCCGCTTTGCATCGCGGGACAAGTTTAAGACAAAGCGCGCATTGACAATCCCCGGAGCCCACCCACATTTTGCGCGGCGATCAGGGTCCGCACGGCGACAGGCCGGACCGGTCCCGGTGACAGTGCGGTTCAGCCGCCGTGTAAAGGAGAGTACATGCCCGTCGTCGTCGTCGAATCTCCGGCCAAGGCCAAGACGATCAACAAGTATCTGGGGCCGGACTATACTGTGCTGGCCTCCTACGGGCATATTCGCGATCTGCCTGCGAAGAACGGCTCTGTCGATCCCGACCATGATTTCGCGATGACCTGGGAAGTCGGCCAGGACAGCAAGAAACACATCAAGGCGATCGCCGACGCCCTGAAGGACGACAATGCGCTGATCCTGGCCACCGACCCGGATCGCGAAGGCGAGGCGATCAGCTGGCACCTTGAAGAGGCCTTGCGCAAGCGCCGCGCGATCGGGAAAGACACAGAAGTGCGCCGCGTTGTGTTCAATGCCATCACCAAGTCGGCGGTCACAGAGGCGATGGCCAATCCGCGCGATATCGACGCGCCGCTGGTCGAAGCCTATCTCGCACGTCGCGCGCTGGACTACCTGGTGGGCTTCAACCTGTCGCCTGTGCTATGGCGGAAACTGCCCGGCGCGCGTAGCGCAGGGCGCGTTCAGTCGGTCTGTCTGCGGCTGATCGTCGAGCGTGAGATGGAAATCGAGGCGTTCAGACCCCGCGAATACTGGAGCGTCAAGGCACGGTTGGAAACACCGCGCGGCAAGGGGTTCGAGGCGCGTCTGGTCAGCCTTGCGGGGCAAAAGCTCGACCGGTTCGATCTGGAAAACGCCACACAGGCCGAGATGGCGCAGCAGGCCATCGAAAGCCGCGACCTGACGGTGACGTCGGTCGAGGCCAAGCCCGGAAGCCGCAATCCCGCGCCGCCCTTCATGACATCCACCCTGCAGCAAGAGGCCAGCCGCAAGTTCGGCATGGGCGCGCGGCAGACCATGAGCGCGGCGCAAAGGCTGTATGAAGCGGGACACATCACCTATATGCGGACCGATGGCATCGACATGGCGCCGGAGGCCGTGCAGGCTGCGCGGGACGCCATCGCCAGCCGCTTCGGCGGCGAATACGTGCCCGGATCGCCCCGCCTCTACAAGAACAAGGCCAAGAACGCGCAGGAAGCGCATGAATGCATCCGCCCGACCGACATGAGCCGCGATGCAGACGCGCTGAAGCTGACCGATACGGACCAGCGCAGGCTGTACGATCTGGTCTGGAAACGCACGCTGGCCTGCCAGATGGCGGGCGCCCGGCTGGAACGCACCACGGTCGAGATCGGCAGCGCGGACGGACAGGTTGGGCTGCGCGCGACGGGCCAGGTTGTGCTGTTCGACGGGTTTCTTCGGGTCTACGAAGAAGGCCGCGACGATCAGACCGAAGATGCCCTAGACGACGACGACAAGCGCCTGCCGCAGATCGCGCGGGGCGAGCCGGCCACGAAAAAGGCCGTGACGCCGGAACAACACTTCACCCAGCCCCCGCCCCGGTTCACCGAAGCCACGCTCGTCAAGCGCATGGAAGAGCTGGGGATCGGGCGTCCCTCGACCTATGCCAGCATCGTGACGACGATTCAGGACCGGGATTATGTGCGCAAGGACGGCAACCGGCTGATCCCCGAAGACAAGGGGCGCATCGTCACGGTCTTTCTGGTGAACTTCTTTCGCAAGTATGTCGGGTACGAGTTCACCGCCGATCTGGAAGACGAGCTTGATGTCATAAGCGCCGGGGACGCGCAGTGGAAGGACGTGCTGTCACGGTTCTGGCGGGATTTCTCGGCAGCCATCACCGAAACGTCGGAACTGCGCATCGCCGAGGTGCTCGACAAACTGGACGAGGTGCTTGCCCCGCAGCTGTATCCGCCGCGCGAAGACGGCGGCGACCCGCGCGCCTGCCCGCTTTGCAGCGAAGGCCGGCTGCATCTGAAGACGTCACGCTCTGGCGGCTTTGTCGGCTGCGGGCGCTATCCCGAATGCCGCTACACCCGCCCGATCGGGGGTGAGGTTGCCGACGGCGGCGACCGTGTGCTTGGCGAGGATCAGGGCGACGAGATCAGCCTGCGCTCTGGCCGGTTCGGCCCGTATGTCCAGCGCGGCGCACCGACCGAAGACGTCAAGAAACCCCCGCGTGCCAGCCTGCCGAAAGGATGGGCGCCCGATGACATGGATCTGGAAAAGGCGCTTTTGCTGCTGTCTCTGCCGCGCGAGGTTGGCCCCCATCCCGAGGATGGCGAGATGATTGAGGCGGGGATCGGGCGGTATGGCCCCTATGTCAAACACGGCCGACTGTACGCCAATCTCAAGGAGGTCGATGAGGTCTTCACCATCGGCATGAACCGCGCCGTCGAGGAGCTGGCCAAGAAGGCCGCCAGCCGTGGGCGGGGACGCGGCGCGGCGGCAGAACCACTGAAGGCGCTTGGAGAGCACCCGCAAGAAGGCGGACCGGTCAATGTGATGGAAGGGCGCTATGGTCCCTATGTGAAGTGGGGCAAGATCAACGCTACCCTCCCCAAGGACATCAACCCCACGGATGTCAATATGGACATGGCCCTGGGCCTGATTGCCGAAAAGGCGGCCAAGAAAGGCACCGGGCGCCGGAAAAAGGCCTGACACTGCCCCCTGTCGCGTCGCCGCACGCCCGCATGGCCTGACCGCTGCGCGTCAGCCTGGTCGAGCCTGTCCCGGACCAGGGGCGGCACAGGCCTATGCGGTTTTCGTTCGGTCCGACCCTGCCGTTCGTGCGAAAGACGCGCAGCGCGGGTGCAATGCATGCGGCTTTTTGCGTCTCACAACTTCCTGAGCAGCGCAACGCGCCTTAGCCGCCGTTGCTGACGACCGAGAAAGAGGCAAGATCCAGCGCGCAGGCATCGGTGATCAGCTGCGGACGGGTTTTGCACAGCGCGCCCGCCACCTGAAACGCCGCCAGCACCTTGGGGACATAATCACGGGTTTCCACATAGGGCGGCACGCCGCTGTGCTTTTTCACCGCGCCCTCACCGGCATTGTACCCCGCGAGTGCCAGCACGGCATCGCCGTCGAATTCCTGCAACAGCCAGTCAAGATATGCGACACCGCCTCTGATGTTCTGATCCGGGGCAAGACTGTCCCCAACACCAAACCGTTTCGCCGTGGCGGGCATAAGCTGCATCAGGCCCTGCGCGCCCGCGTGGCTCTGGGCATCTGCGCGGCCACTCGATTCGACCGCTATCACCGCGAGAACCAGCGCAGGCGAGACATCTGTGCCGATCGTGGCGCGCAGAATGTCGGCGCCACGATCGCGCGCGATGGTCTGCAGCGCCTGCAGCCGGGGGCCGGATACCCGTTTGCCACCCGGACCGTCGCTCAGCGCCAGAAATGCGGCGCGCAGCCTGTCCGACGTGTTCGCGCGCAGCCCCGAAGGCACCGACGCCCAGAACCAGGGATATGCGGCTTTCGAATCCGAGGGCCGCGGCGCGCCACGCGCAGTCCCCTCCCCGCCCGGTGTCTTGGGCTTGATCGAATTCGGGTCTGTCGGCTCCAGCGGTTGCGGTTTGGGACGCGCAGCCAGAATCGCCGCCTGCTCTTCAGGATCGATCTGAACGATCTTGCGCCGGATGGTGCCGGTTGGCGGGGCCTTTTCGCGTTTGAACGTAAAGTCCGGATAGGCCGGGCCATCGTCACCAGGGGCCGGTGTCGCAGCTAAAAAGACCGCGGCGCAGAACGCCGGGAGTAAAATGAGTCGCATGTGCTGGGCCTGCTCGCCTCTTGTTCGGCACAGCATCGCACAATTCGCGGCGTGCGGCCAGTATTGTTGATCAAGGTGAAACGCAAACCCGCAATTGCGCCGCGAAGATCATGCTGGAATCGCCTGATTTGCAAGAAAATTCATTTTTTTATCCTTCAAAAACAATATTTTAATACCTTTCGATCCCAAATTAATGGTCCGTTCACAAATGGCTCGAAAGCCGCCCAAATCTTGCCGGATTTCGCTGGCTATATCTTCGCCATACCGCAAGGACAGCGGGCCAAAGAGAGAGGCGGCCCAGAGTTCAGCGCGGTTGTTATGTAACCAGATGATCCTTTGGAGGGACCAACCATGATCAAGTTTTTCAAGAATTTCGCTAAGGACGAAGACGGCGCCGTTACAGTTGACTGGGTCGTTCTGACCGCAGCTGTTGTGGGCCTGGGTATTGCCGGTGTGACAACTGTTCAGGGCGGCGTGAGCTCGCTGGCTGGCACCATCTCGAGCGATGTTGCTGCTACGTCGACTGGCACAGGCACAACCACGCCTTAAGCCGCTTCGCATGGCTAACAAAAAAAACCGCAGGCTCAGGTCTGCGGTTTTTCTTTTAAAAACAGTCAAATACATGCTCAACCAACATAATTTCGCCGCATTGAAAGGCGACATTTATGTACGGTGTAAACTAGGAAGACAGTGTGATGAAAAACTTTATTCGTAGCTTCTGCAAAGATGAAGACGGTGCTGTCACCGTCGACTGGGTCGTTCTGACCGCGGCCGTTGTGGGCCTGGGTGTCGGTGCGATCGCCACAGTCCAGGGCGGAACGGGATCGTTGAGCACATCAGTTGCCAGCGCGATCGCGGTCACGTCCACAGGCACGCCTTAACGCTTTGTCTTGCCCGATTGGGTTCGGGTGAGAACGACCGGGGCGCGCCATGACCAATACAAAAGGAATTGATTTGTCGCACCGACAACAAATCAATTCCTTTTTTTTGCCGTAACTCGGCGACAAGTTGTTTCCAAACCACCGTGCAACGACGCGGCAGAGCAGTGACTATGGAAAGGGGTTACCATGCGACTGGTATTCGGACTTATTCTTATCCTTGGCATCGGGTTGGCCGGCTTTGCGGTGTATCTTGCCAAAGGGTTTGTCGACAGTCACAAGGCCCAGCTGGCTGCAGAGCGCGCCAATCGTGCCCCGGTGATCGAAACCGTTGACGTCTATATCGCGCGGGAAAAGCTGGAATACGGCCAGCGCCTGATGAAGGACAGTGTCGAGATCGTGTCCTACCCGGTCGGTGTTCTGCCCGAGGGCTACTATACCACAG
>JBCCHI010000098.1:0-14123 GCA_039028815.1 Pseudomonadota bacterium | reverse complement strand
CGGCGCGCCCTAGGCGTGTTGCGAAACAATTCAAGCGCGAAAACAGGGCTTTACTCGGGCGGGAATGCGCTATGTCTCGTGCAATCAATGATCCGCTGCGGTAACTGAAACGTAATCAATTCACCGCTCGCAATGCGGACACTCGACGCCTATCTTGAGTCACGTCGGTACCAGAAGAGGACCCCGACCCATGAACATTCATACCTCCCAGATGAAAAAAGTTCAGGAACGTGCCGAAGCCCAAGAGGCGCTGGACCGGCTCAGAACCTGGGCGGCGCAGGCCTCGCCGGAGGAAGTGGCTGATCTCGATCCGGCGGTTGCGCGTCTGCTGCCGCAGACAGAGGTCTCGAATTATCCCGCGCTCCGGCGCGACTACCCAGACACCTTCGTGCCGGACGCGGCCTACAGGGCCGGGCTGCCGGATCTTCAGAATGGCCCGTCGTCCTTGATTCGCGGCACCAAGGCGCAACTGCAGCATGTCGGGATCTCGAATTTTCGCCTGCCGATCCGGTTTCATACACGCGATAACGGAGATCTGATGCTCGAGACATCCGTCACCGGCACTGTCAGCCTTGAGGCGGACAAGAAGGGCATCAACATGTCGCGCATCATGCGCAGCTTCTACAAACATGCCGAGGCCACGTTCAGCTTCGAAGTGATCGAGGCGGCGCTGGACGATTACATCACCGATCTCGAGACGCTTGATGCGCGCATCCAGATGCGGTTTTCCTTTCCGATGAAGACCCGGTCGCTGCGGTCGGGGCTCGACGGGTTCCAGTACTACGACTTTGCGCTGGAACTTGTTGAAAAGAATGGGATACGCCGCAAGTTCATGCATCTGGACTATGTCTATTCCTCGACCTGCCCGTGTTCGCTGGAACTCAGCGAACATGCCCGTCAGGCGCGGGGCCAGCTGGCCACACCGCATTCGCAAAGATCGGTCGCGCGGCTGTCGGTCGAGGTGACGTGCGACAGCTGCGATACCTGTCTTTGGTTCGAGGATCTGATCGACATGGCGCGCGCGGCCGTTCCCACGGAAACCCAGGTGATGGTCAAGCGCGAAGACGAGCAGGCCTTTGCGGAACTGAACGCCGCCAATCCGATTTTCGTCGAGGATGCGGCGCGGTTGTTTTGCGAGCAACTGATGCAGGATGCGCGCGTGGGCGACTTTCGCGTGGCGGCCAGCCATCAGGAAAGCCTGCACAGTCACGACGCGGTCAGCGTGCTGACACATGGCGAAACATTCGCCGCGGAAAGTCTTGACCCCAGGTTTTTCGGGTCCCTGATCCACACCGGCTGACTGAGCGCGACGCGCCCTCGGGACCGGTGCCCAAAGCGGTCCTTTGCTGTGCGCCTTTCGCCTTCGGCTGATGTTTCAGGGGAAAGGCGAAAGGCTTAAATTCCGGGCGAACGCGGTTTAGGTGGGCAGTTGGCCTGACAGCTGCGATTTTCATGCGGCTTTTCGCGCGCGCCTCTTTTTCTGCACCTGCACAATCGTTACTTTTTGCGACGTGGGCGTGTCCCGCGATTCGACTGCAAAGGGGATCATTTTCGTGGATATCATCGCAACACCGCTGAAATCGTCGATCGCTGGCCTGAAACTGGCGGGCTATCTGTTTGAGATGAATGTCAAAGTTGTGCAGGTCACGGCGCGTGCGGTGATCGAGGCGCAGCTATTGTCGATCGGATTGCGCCCCGCCGACGCGCGCCTTGCGCGGCGCGCCGAGGGGACACGACAGACCACATCCGCACCCGGCAAACCCGCCCTGCGCAAACCCGCCGCCCGTGGTGCGCGCAAGGCAGGGACAGCAACACCGGCTGCGCACGGCTCGGCCTCCAGGGGGGCTGGCGCGTCCGTGACGCCCAAGATGAAATCCGGAGCCGCGGCGCCGTCAAGGGCGCGCGCGTCCGCCGGTCACGGGCCGGCGGCAAAGGCGGCATCACCCGGACCGGCCGCAAAGCTGGCGGCTCGGACCGCGCCCAAGCCGGCCATAAGCGGCACGGCGCGCAAGGGCGCGGCCAAGTCTTCGGTTCGGCGCGCTGCGCGCAAGACGAAAAAGGACGCGACAGCGCTCACACAGGACAATGTGACGGGTTTTCCCCGCGCCCCCCGCACCGTGGCTACTGCACCGCAGAAAACGCCGCAGCAGACCCCTGGACCGGACCCGCAGCCCGCCGCGGCCCCCAGAAAGACAAGAAAGCCGTCGGATCCCCCGGCATTGCCCGACCGGATCGGTGGCGGCTCCGAACCCGGATCCTGAAACGCGCCACGCGGACGGGCGCGGGCGCCCGTGATCCGGAAGAGACGGCCGGACACGCCCGATACAGGCGTGCTTGACACCTTCATGCGGGAACGCCAAGGCTGCCACTCATGGTGGAGCTGCGCCCTGTCATCTATGTGATCGGCCTGATGGTTGTGGCGCTCGGCACAGCCATGCTTTTGCCAATGCTGGTCGATCTTGCCGAAGGGCGCGGCCATTGGCCCGCTTTCGCCATCAGTGCCGCAATCACCACGGTCACCGGGGCTGTGGCGACCTTTGTGGGGCGGTCCAAGCGCAGCGAACCGATCCGGCTGAAGCAGACATTTCTTCTGACCACGGGCGTGTGGCTGATGCTGCCGGTGTTTGGCGCGCTGCCTTTTGTCATGGGCCAGCCCGACGCCCGTGTCGTGGACGCGTTCTTCGAGGCGATGTCCGGTCTGACAACAACGGGCTCCACCGTCCTGTCGGGGCTGGAGGAGTTGCCCAAGGGCCTTCTTTTGTGGCGCGGTATCCTGCAATGGCTGGGCGGGATCGGGATCATCATCGTGGCGATGGTGTTTCTGCCCGAATTGCGTGTGGGCGGGATGCAGATCTTCCGCAGCGCGGCCTTTGACACCATGGGCAAGATTCTGCCGCGCGCGACAGAGATCGCATCGCGTATATCGGTCATCTATCTGACGCTCACGCTGATCTGCATGATTGCCTATCTGGCGGCAGGCCTCAGCATCTTTGACGCCACGGTTCACGCAATGACAACGCTGGCGACGGGCGGCTTTGCCAATCACGATGACTCGTTCGGCGCATTCGGCCCGGCGGCGCAGTATGTGGCCGTAGTGTTCATGATGCTGGCGGCGCTGCCCTTTGTGCGCTTTGTGCAGATCACCGCGGGCACGGCCAGACCTCTGTTGCACGACCCGCAGGTGCGCGGCTTTTTCACCGTCTGCGCCGTTCTGGTGGCGGTGCTCACGCTGTGGCAGACGATTCAGCAGCAGGCCTTTACCGAAGCGGCGTTTCGGCAGGTGCTGTTCAATACGGTGTCGATCCTGACAGGTACGGGCTATGCCAGCTCCGATTACATGGCCTGGGGTCCCTTTCCGGTCGCCATGCTGTTCTTCATCGGGCTGATCGGAGGCTGCGCGGGCTCGACCTCGTGTTCGATCAAGATTTTTCGCTACCAGCTTCTTCTGGCCTCGGTGCAGGCGCAGATGCGGCGGATCTATGCGCCGCACGGTATCTTCACGCCGCGGTATGACGGGCGTTCGGTGGACGAGGATGTGCTGAACTCCGTGATGTCGTTCTTTATTTTCTTTCTGGCCACGCTGGGCGTTCTGGCCATCACGCTCGGGCTCACGGGTCTGGACTTTATCACGTCGCTCTCGGGGGCCAGCGCGGCGCTGGCCAATATCGGGCCGGGCCTTGGCGACACGATCGGACCGGCGGGCAACTTTGCCCCGCTCAACGACACGGCGAAATGGCTGCTGTCTGCGGCGATGCTGATCGGACGGCTGGAATTGCTGGCTGTCTACGCAATGTTCACGTTGTCTTTTTGGAGGTCATGATGACAGCAAGACCGCTTGGCGCACAAATATCCCACATGTTGAAGGCGCGCGGCGTCGATGTGATTTTCGGTATTCCCGGCGTGCACAATATCGAGATGTATCGCGGGATCGAAGAGGCGGGGATCCGCCACATTCTGGCCCGGCACGAACAGGGCGCGGGCTTTATGGCGGATGGGTACGCGCGGGCCAGCGGCAAACCCGGCGTGGCCTACGTGATCACCGGGCCGGGGCTGACCAATGTGCTGACCGCCGCGGGACAGGCCTATTCCGACAGTGTGCCGCTGCTGGTGATCTCGTCCTGTCTGGACGAGACCGCGGCCCGGCGCGGTCAGTTGCACCAGATGATAGATCAGGAGGGGGCAGGAGCGTGTGTGTTCGACTGGAGCCACGAGGCCCACACCCCCGAGGCCGTCTACGCGCTGGTCGAGCGCGCCTTTACCGAATTTGCCGCTGCACGGCCCCGGCCCAAACACATCCAGGTGCCGATTGCGTCGGGGGGCGGCATGGCGCCGCCCGCGCCGCCGGCGCCGGTCGGGGAAATCACCCGGCCGGTCGCTGTTGCACGCGATATCGAGGACGTGGCGCGGCGACTGCGCGAGGCCCGGCGCCCGTTGGTCGTGTTTGGCGGCGGGGCCTGCGGGGGGGCGGCGCATGTTGCGGCGGTGCTGGAAGGCAGCGGCGCGGCCGCCTTCACCAGCTATGCGGGGCGCGGTCTGGTGGCGGCGGACTATCCGCTGAACTTCGGGTCTTATCTGGCAAGGCCCGACAGCGCCCGTGCGATCGGACAGGCCGATCTGGTCCTGGCGGTGGGCACGGAGCTGGCAGAGGTCGATCTGTGGCGCGATGATCTGGGTCACACCGCCCCGCTGATCCGGGTGGACATCGACCCGCTGCAGCTTGACCGGCCCGCGCCGCAGATGGCGCTAGTGTCGGACGCCGCCGCATTTCTGGGCGCGCTGGCCGGCGCATTGCCCGCACACGGTGACAGCGACTGGGACGCAGGCGAGATTTCGGAGGCAAAGACGCGCTGGTATGCCGAGACGGACGCCGAACGCCCCGGCATCCTGCCGGTGGCCGAAGCGCTGCGCGAGGCGCTGCCCGGCGACACTATGATCTATTCGGACATGACGCAGTTTGCCTATGCCGCCAAGGAGGTCTGGCAGATGCACCACCCCGGTCACTGGCATCATCCCTTTGGCTACGGAACGCTCGGGTTCGGGCTGCCTGCCGCGATTGGCGGTGCGATCGCCCGGGCAGGCCAGCGGACTCTGGCAATCGTCGGCGACTCGGGGTTTCAGTACACGCTTCAGGAACTTGGCACCGCAGTGGAACACAGGTTGCCGCTGCCCGTGGTTCTTTGGGACAACGGCAAGCTGAAGGAAATCGAGGACAGCATGATCCGCGCCCAGATCGCCCCCAATGCGGTGGTTGCGCGCAATCCCGATTTCTGTGCGCTGGCCCGCGCCTACGGGGCGCACACGGCGCGGCCTGACACGTTGAAAGAAATGCAATCGGCGGTGAATGCCGCGCTGTCCGCGGATCGCCCGACGCTGATTCACGTGCGGGCGGGCATTGCGGAGGGGTTTTGACGCCTGCACAGGGATGGCCGAATTGCCGCGCTCCGGATCCGGCCACGGCACAGGACAGCGCTGGACATCGCCCGGCAAGCCGGCGGGGGCTTCGCCCGATCCCCGCAACAGGGGCCGGACCGGCGCGTTTCGCCATGCGTGACGCCACCGGGACCGGGTGGCACATGCTAAAAAGCGGTCCCATGCTGTGCGCCGTTCGCCTTCGGCCGATCTCTCAGGATAAAGGCGAAAGGCTTTAGTCCCAGCAGCTCACGAGCACGGTCATGCCGGCGGCCTGCCGGCTGAGCGTTTCGGCCGGCATGTCCGTTTCCGGGTCATCATCGGCTGTCGTGCGTATCCCCGCGGCGTCCAGAACGGCGCGGATCGTCTGCGCATTGGCGGCAAAGCTGACCCCGTCGGGCAACGTGCGATTGCCGGACGGCGCGGGCAGAAGCATGCCCAGAACCGCCCCGTCCGATGCAACGACCGGTCCGCCGACATCACCATCGAGCGCGGAAAGCGCAAGACGCGCCACATCGGGCTCTCCTGCAAGGCCATGCGTTTCGGCCAGGGTCCCGAACGTGACCGAGGGCGCACCAAGCGCGCCACCATAGGAATAGCCCGCCACGGCAATGTCGGATTTGAGGCGCGGTTCAGAGTCGAGAAAAGCCGCGATCCGAAGCGGTGCAAGCGCGCGTTTCGGACGCAGCACTGCAATGCCAGCGGTTTCGTCGATCACCGTGGCTTCGGCTTCGGTGGTTCCATCCAGTGTGATCCGCCCACAGCCGCCACCGGTGATCAGGTCGGACGAGGTGACCGCCGTGCCACGCGCATCCACGAAAAAGCCCGATCGTGTGCGCAGCGGTTTGGCGATCCTCAGGCCGGACACCAGGTCGATATCCTGCGTGGCCCCGCTGCCCGCGCTGGCCGGCAGAACGCCGTCAGCCCGCGCAAAACTCTTCTGCATGATCTCCAGCACTCGGGTCCGGCGTTCTTCGTCACCGGTGGGCCAGACAAGCGTGAAACCCTTGATATGGCCGTTCTGAAGGCGTGCTTCAGTATAGGACACAAACTGCGCATTGCGCCCCTCCAGCGTAAAGGCGTTGCCTTTCAGCTCGCGCGCTCCGCGCCCCGGCACGATCTCCAGCGTTTGCAAGATGTCGTACAAGCCCGCCAGCGTCGCAGGCGTGCCCTCCTGGCTGATCAGCAGGACGCGCGCCTCAAGATCGTCTTTGGCGTCGTAATGGGCGAAAGGGGCTTCGTAACGGGAAAAAGCCACCTTGCTGGTGGGCAGCTGCAGCGAGATGCCCGCATCCGTATCGTCGACCAGCGCGATGTCCAGACCTTCGAGCACACCGTTGAACTGGCGCAGCAACTCGGCTCTCTGACGGGTCGTCAGCACACCGGTGCCCGGATAGAAATTCGCCTCTTGCCAGCGTGCCATTGCGGTGCGCGTGCCACGTCCGAACGCGGCGTCGATGCGCCCTTTGTAAAACCCGGCCCATTCAAGCGCTTCCTGAAGCAGCGTGCGGTCCTCCCGCGTCAGTCGCGCCTCATTCGCGCGGGCCTCGCGCAGCGTCTCCTCGGGCGGTGTTGCGGGGTCGGGCTCTGCCAGCGGCGTTTCCGGCAGTGCGGCGCGGGGCACAAGATTGACACCCACGGGCCAGAACTGCGCGCGATAATCGCTGCTGCGCGCAATGTAGCTGTCGCGCGGGATCAGCCGCTCCGCGCGCAGGTTGCGCAGGATGCCGGCGGCTTCGGTTTCGGCATAGGGCCCGAGCGCGATCCCGTACCAGCCACCGCCCAGCGTAAAGCCGTTTATATCCCGGAACCTCTGTGCATAGCCGCGCAGACTGTCCTGCGCCTGCGTCAGGCTCGGGTGCGCCTCGATCTGAATGAAAACCTGGCTCTGCGACGCGGCCGGGGCGGCCACGCTCCAGAGCGCGAATACCAGGATTGAAATAAAACGCGCCATGCTGATCCTCAATCGGATCCTGTTCCGGTCGGACCCTGCCTGAAGGTGTAGCAAAACTGGCAGGCGCTCGGCCAGTACAAGGGTGTCGCAACGTCACATTTTCGCGCGCTATGGCACGCGTGCGTCTGTTGCGCGTCAACAGGGCCGGTCAACCGGGTGGCGTGTACCAGATTGGCGAGGAATAGGCGCGCTCCTGATGAATGAGCCGTGCGTCTTCGGGCAACTCGATGCCAAAGCGCATCCTGTCGTAGACGATCCAGCGGGGGGTCGGGATCTCCAGCACGCGAACATAGTAGAACGCCCGTTCCGCCGGATCAAAATCGGGATCCGACCAGACCGTTGCCAGCTCGGACGCCCCGATCGTGTTGCTCCAGCTGGCGGTTTCGAGATCCACGGTGTTGCCGACATCCGGCACGGTGCCGGCTGCATCGGGCACGCGGTCTCCGGACCAGACAACATCATGAACCCGTTCGTGCAGGCCGCCAGCCGTATCGAGCCAGCCCTTGATGACCTGCACCCGGTCCAGATTGGCCCCGACCGGATCGCGCAGCGCGGCGATCAGGAAGGTGGGCGCACCGTCGCCGTCCTGCTGGCGCAGGTCAGAGCCCATCGGCACGCCGCGCGTGTAGCCCGCTTCGGCGATCGACCGGGTGCGCAGGTCGTTTTCGTCAAAATCCCACCCGCCAAAGAACCGCAGCCCGATGCGTGGCCCGGTCGTGGCATAGGTTTCGCGCCGCTTGAAGGCGTCGAAAATCGCGGCACGCGTGTTCTCGGTGGCCCAGACGGCGGTATAGCCCGAGGCGACCAGCAGATCGCCGGGGATCTCGCCCAGGTCACTGGCGATGAAGGGATGCTCGATCCGGGTGGGCGACGGCTCAACGCTGACCGACTTGCCGAAATAGTTGTTCTCTTCGGCGGTGGTCAGCGAGGTGTGGCTGTCCGTGCCCCCGCCCATACCGAACTTGTAGGGGTTCACGCCGAATTTCTGCTCCAGCATGAGGCCGCGCTTGAGTGCCTCGCGCGCATACTCGCCCGCCAGCATTTCGGGTTCTTTCAGCTGGGTGATGTCCAGATTGCCGACATCCCAGGTCTCATAGTCGGCGAACGCATCATCGGGGCTGAGAAAGGGGTGCGTCTCTCCGTCGCCCTTGATCTGGGTGACCTCGTAATGCGGCTCCCACCGGGCGCGTCTGGTGACATAGGTTTCGTCCACCGTGCCGCCGTGATAGGTGTCTTCGGTCGGGAACATCCAGCCGTTCGAGAGATTGCCGTTATGGGCAAAGGCCACGGCGCGCCCGCCGGTCTTGTTCTGATAGGTTTCAAGCCAGTCGTAGAGCGCGTTGGGATCGGTGTCGCCATAGGGCGGCTGCGTGACCGGCGGCACCACCTGAAGCGCGCGACCCGGTCCGTCGCGCAGCATGACGTTGCGGTGCAGGTTGAAGCCCTTGGGCACGGACGTCCATTCAAAGCCGATAAAGGCGGTGAACGTGCCGGGATCGTTGTGCGCCTCGGCAGCCAGCACGATCTGTTCCCATGTGAAGGCGAACGCATCCGCGCCGGGACTGTAGGAATTCAGCAGAACCTCCGGCAGCGTCATCTGCGAAAAGTTGGTGATGATGTCAAAGGCGGCCTTGCCCGCCGCTTCGCCGCCGGCGGTGTAGCCCTTGTACCATTCCAGCCCCTTCGGGTCCGAGATGATGCCCGGCTTGCCCGCCTGAAGATCGGGCGCAAAACCCATGAGATCGGTGTGATCGGTCAGAACCATCCAGTCCAGCGGGCGTGCCAGCCGCAGCGGCTGACCCGTCGACGATGTGACCTGCTCGCCCTTGGCAAAGCGCCAGGCCGTATCGGGGGGCAGGATGTTGCCAAAAGCACCGGCATCGAGCGACAGGCTGGTGTGCAGATGCGTGTCGCCCCACAAAGGACGCTCGGGAAAGCCCCGGTTCGCGTAGGGCGAGAAGGGGCGTTCGGCAAAAGTGCCCTCTGCGGCCTTCTCGCTGGGAACGCCGTCCGTTGCCAGGGCACTGGTTGTCGTCAAGGCGATTGCAGCTAGCTGAAGTGTGGCGCGCAGCATCAGGTCCTCCCGTCGATTTCCGGTTTGATTGAGTGCCAGCATCGCAAGGCTGAGTGACCTGTCAACCGAAATTGTTGCAATAATGTTACAGTATAACGCTGCGGGTCCGCGGACCGCGGTGCCGTGCGGAAGTGCCGGTGCGCCATTGCGCGCCTCAAGCGTTTCGCCTTAAACGTATGACATGGGCCGGGGCGGAATGCCCGGGGCACGGGGCAGGCGACAGACGCACAACGCAAAGGGCAGACATGCCGGACACACCGGAAAAACCACAGTCATTTCAAGAGATCATTCTGCGGCTTCAGACGTATTGGGCCGCGCAGGGCTGTGCCGTGCTTCAGCCCTATGACATGGAGGTGGGCGCGGGCACGTTTCATCCGGCTACCACCCTGCGCTCGCTCGGGCCGCACCCCTGGGCCGCCGCCTATGTTCAGCCGTCCCGCCGCCCCACGGACGGGCGCTATGGCGAAAGCCCCAACCGCTGGCAGCACTATTACCAGTTTCAGGTGCTGATAAAGCCGAGCCCGCCGAATTTTCAGGAGATCTACCTGGGCTCATTGGCCGCGATCGGCATTGACATGGATCTGCATGACATCCGGTTCGTCGAGGATGACTGGGAAAGCCCCACTCTGGGCGCCTGGGGGCTGGGCTGGGAAGTCTGGTGTGATGGCATGGAGGTCAGCCAGTACACCTATTTCCAGCAGGTCGGCGGCCATGATTGCCGGCCCGTATCCGGAGAGCTGACCTATGGTCTGGAACGGCTGGCGATGTATGTGCTGGGCTATGATGATGGCAATGACATGCCGTTCAATGCCCCCGATGCCCCGATCCCTCTGAGCTATGGCGATGTTTTTCGCGATGCCGAGGCGCAGTATGCGCGATGGAATTTTGATGTGGCGGACACGGAGATGCTGCTGCGGCATTTCGAGGATGCCGAAGCCGAATGCGCCCGCATCCTGGACCAGCCCGAAGAAGACCCCAAGACCGGCCGACGCATCGTCATGGCACAACCGGCCTACGACCAGTGCATCAAGGCCAGCCACCTGTTCAATCTGCTGGATGCGCGCGGCGTGATTTCGGTGACCGAACGGCAGGCGTATATCGGGCGCGTTCGGGCGCTGGCCAGGGCATGTGCGGACGCCTTCGTGCAGACCGCGGCAGGAGGACGCGCCGCATGACGCTGATCACGTCGGTTCCGGTTTTGCGAATCTCCGACTACGCCCGTGCACGCGCCTTCTGGCGGGATGTGCTCGGGTTCGACCTGGTGGAAGAAGCCGGAGACCCGGTGACCGGCTTTGGCATTCTGCGCCGCGACCGGGCGCAGGTCTTTCTGACCTCCTGGGATGGCCCGGAGGCGGAATACACCGGGTGGCGGGCCTATTTTCACACCGACGCCCTGGATCAGATCGCGACGGATCTGCGGGCAGCAGGGCAGGGGTTTCGAGGCCCCGCGCGCACGGAATACGGCATGGACGAGGTCGAGGTCACCGATCCGGACGGCAATGTGGTGTGTTTCGGTCAGGACGTGCCATGACAGGCAGGCTGGCGGGTCTGGCGATCGTGCTCAGCGCTCTGGTGGCGGGCATCGCTCTGTACTACCTGCAGGTCTATCATTTCTACGCCACCGTGGAGGCGCGCGGCCCGGATGATGTGCGTCTCACGGTCGCGGGAGGAGCGCCGGAGCCGCTTGCGCACGAGGCGTTTCAGGCCATTGACGCCTACAGCAGTCCGATCCGGTATCGCGCCTGTTTCACAACCGGGCTGGATCACGCGACGCTTGCCGCGCGCTACACGCCCTATCCGCGCGCCGAGCCGCGCAACGCTCCGGGCTGGTTCGGCTGTTTCGACGCGGCCGAAATCGGGGCCGCGCTGAAAGACCGGCGGGCCCACGCGTTTCTGGGCCAGCGCGACATCACTTACGGCATTGATCGCGTTGTGGCGGTCACCGAAGACGGGCGGGGGTTCGTCTGGCATCAGATCAACCCGTGCGGCGCGGCGGCCTTCGATGGCCTCACGCTGCCCGAAGGATGCGACCCTCAGCCGGGGGGCTCTTGATGCCTGACGCCTGGGTCATCCCGAATTTCATTGCCGTGACCTGCGGCTTTGCGGTGTTCCTGCTGGGCTGGCGTCTCAACCGCACGGTCGCGGTTCTGCGGGCCTTCAACATCCCGGAGGCGGTCAGCGGCGGGCTTGTCGCGGCCGTTGGGCTGCTGGCGGTCTACTGGCTGACCGGCATCGCGATAGAGTTCGACATGGCCGGCCGCGATCTCTTTCTTGTGCTGTTCTTCGCCGGCATCGGCCTGAACGCGCGGCTTGCCGATCTGGTGGCTGGCGGCAAGCCGTTGATCCTGCTGTTGCTTCTGACCCTCACGACAATCGTGGCGCAGAACGGGATCGGGCTGTTGGGGGCGCTGGTGTTCGACCTTCCGGCAAAGGCCGGAGTGCTGCTGGGCTCTGCCGCGCTGATCGGCGGGCATGGCACCGCCATCGCCTGGGCCCCGGAGGTTGAAACCGCGACCGGCCTGCAGGGCGCCTCGGAACTCGGCGTGGCCGTGGCGACGCTGGGGCTGGTACTGGCTGCCCTGATCGGCGGGCCGATTGCAAAATACCTGGTCGAGCGGCGTGACCTGAGACCCTCCGAGCCGGACGCGACGCTGGCGGTGGGGCTGGCCGACGATGACCCCGGCGGCGCGGCCACCCTCAATCATGTGTGGCTGATGCGTGCGATTCTGACGCTGAACATCGTGGTGATCGCAGGGTATGTGCTGCATCAGGGGATCGACGCAATGGGCCTGCGGCTGCCGCTCTTCGTGCCATGTCTGATCATGGGGATCGTGGTGTCGAACGCCCATGCCGCGCTGTTTCCCGCCGCTCCGCAGATGCACAACAGCCGCCCGCTGGCGGTGCTCAACGAACTGTCGCTTGGCGTCTTTCTGGCCATGTCGCTGATGAGCATGCAGCTCTGGTCTCTGGGCGGGCTTGGCGTGACGCTGCTGGTTGTTCTGGCGGCGCAGACGGTCTTTGCCGTGGGCTTCGTGATTTTCGTGCTTTTCCGCGTGATGGGATCGAATTACCTTGCCGCCGTGCTGGCGGCGGGCTTTGGCGGCTTTGCGCTGGGGGCCACGCCCACTGCGATCGCCAACATGACGGCGGTGACAAAGCGGTACGGCCCGTCGCCGATTGCGTTCGTGGTCCTGCCGCTGGTCTCGGCGTTTTTCGTTGATCTCGCCAATGCGGTCGTTATTCAGACCATCGTAAATTTCTAGGGCGCACACTCATGCCGGATCTGCTGATCGAGCTTTTTTCCGAAGAAATCCCCGCGCGGATGCAGCCCCGTGCGGCGGCGGATCTGGCCGCGCGGATCAGTGCCGGCCTGACAGAGGCCGGTCTGACGCATGGCACAGCGCGCGCCTTTGCGACCCCCAGACGCCTGACGCTGGCTGTAGCGGATGTGGCCGAGGAATCGCCCACCACAACAGAAGAGCGCAAGGGCCCCCGGACCGACGCGCCGGAAAAGGCAATCGAGGGGTTTCTGCGCGGCGCAGGCGTGGCGCGCGCGGATCTGCAGGTGCGTGACGACAAGAAAGGGCAGGTTTTTGTCGCCACGATCACCCGGCAAGGCCGTCCGGCCGAGGATATCGTGGCCGAGGTTCTGGCCGACACGGTGCGCAGCTTTCCCTGGCCCAAGTCGATGCGGTGGGGCAGCGGCCCCTTGCGGTGGGTCCGGCCGCTGCACTCGATCCTGTGCCTTCTGAGCGGCAACGGTCAGGCGCGGATCGTCCCGGTCGAGGTGGACGGCGTGGCCTGCGGCGACACCACCGAAGGACACAGATTCATGGCGCCCGGCCGGTTCGCCGTGACCTCGTTTGACGACTATTCGGCAAAGCTTGCAGCCGCCCGTGTCATTCTCGACCCCGCAGAACGGGCCGACCGGATCATGCAGGCGGCGCAGGCGCTGGCCGGCGAACAGGGGCTGGATCTGGTCGAGGACCCGGCCTTGCTGCAGGACGTCGCGGGGCTGGTGGAATGGCCGGTGGCGCTGATGGGCGAGATAGGCGAGGCGTTTCTCGGCCTGCCGTCCGAGGTGCTGCAAAGCTCGATGCGCGAGCATCAGAAGTTCTTTTCGGTCCGCAATCCGTCCACGGGCCGGATCGAACGCTTTGTCACCATTGCAAATCGCGAAACCGCCGATTCCGGCGCGACGATCCTTGCGGGGAACCAGAAGGTGCTGGCCGCGCGTCTGGCGGATGCGAGATTCTTCTGGGAAAACGATCTGCGCGTGGCGAAGGCGGGGATGGGGCCGTGGCTGGACAGCCTCGCCAATGTGACCTTTCACGGGAAACTGGGCTCTCAGGCCGACCGGATCGAGCGGATCGCCACACTGGCCCGCGCACTGGCCCCGGTGACCGGCGCCGATCCGGATCTGGCCGAACAGGCCGCGCGGATCGTCAAGGCCGATCTGTCCTCCGAGATGGTGTACGAATTCCCCGAATTGCAGGGGGTCATGGGGCGGTACTATGCCACCGAGGCAGGTCTGCCGCCCGAGGTGGCAGCGGCCTGCGAGGCGCATTACGCGCCGCTTGGTCCCTCTGACGCGGTGCCCACCGCACCGGTGAGCGTCGCTGTGGCGCTGGCGGACAAGCTGGACACGCTGACAGGGTTCTGGGCCATTGACGAAAAACCCACCGG
>JBCCHI010000097.1:0-14225 GCA_039028815.1 Pseudomonadota bacterium | reverse complement strand
TTCGAGATCGCCACGGGTGAGACGATGGGCGCCGTCGCCTTCATGGTGCCGATCTATGCCCTGACGATGGATGCCGGGCCGATCCCGGATGTGCCGTTCTCGGCCTATTGGGTGATTGGAGCGCTTCTTTCCTTTTCGGCGCTGGAGGTCTGGCTGTACTTTTCGCTGCTGCGCAAGGGCGGGCCGGTGTTCGTGTCGCAGACGGGCTATGTGTCGGTCACATCAGGCGTAATCTGGGGTGCGATTCTGTTCGGCGAGCCGCTGAGCCCGTGGCTGCTGGCCAGCGTTGCGATCATGATCACCGCGCTTGTTCTGGTGGCACCTGGGCGGTCGCAGACGGAACCGGCCTGAACCGGTCGGACCGGACGGCATTTTTCGTCTTGGCATTCTCTGGCGCAACGGGTAGCAAGCGTTCTGTGGAGGGTCCGATTCGTCGGACCTTTTGCATTTCGTCCGAGACGGTGGGTGCCGGGTGCCGGCTTAATCTCCTGCCTGAGACGGGAAGCGACCAGATTTCGTGCGGCTCTCGGC
This sequence comes from Pseudomonadota bacterium, assembly GCA_039028815.1. Taxonomy (GTDB): domain Bacteria; phylum Pseudomonadota; class Alphaproteobacteria; order Rhodobacterales; family Rhodobacteraceae; genus Roseovarius. Next base: position 13,694 of record JBCCHI010000097.1, on the reverse strand, counting down.
GGGGTTTCTTCGTCATGTTCCGCGTCTGGCTCAGCCCGCTCGACGGACCTCTTGCCGGGTCTTCGGGCCCGGTGTGACTGAGCCGGGGGGCAACCCCCATGACTGGAGTGAAACTGTGGATAGAGCCCAGAAAGAGAAAGTGGTCGAGGAACTCGGCCAGATCTTCGAAAGCTCTGGCGTCGTGGTCGTAGCCCACTATGCCGGTCTGACAGTTGCCGAGATGCAGACCCTTCGCGCCAAGGCCCGTGAGGCCGAGGCGTCGGTTCGCGTCGCGAAGAACAGGCTCGCAAAGATTGCCCTGGATGGAAAGCCGTGCGCCAGCATTGCGGACTATCTGTCGGGCATGACCGTGCTGACCTTCTCCGAAGACCCGGTTGCTGCCGCGAAAGTGGCGGAGACCTTTGCCAAGGACAACAAGAAGTTCGAAATTCTTGGCGGGGCGATGGGAGAGACAGCACTGGATCGCAAGGGCGTGGAAGCCGTGTCGAAAATGCCGTCGCGCGAGGAGCTTATTGCTTCGATCGTTGGCTGCATCGGCGCACCGGCCTCCAACATCGCCGGCGCGATCGGGGCGCCTGCGTCCAATATTGCGAGCATTCTTTCGACGATCGAAGAGAAGGCTGAAGCAGCCTGAGCAACCGCGAGGACCGGCGCGGCTTGTAAAAGCGGCGTTGGAACACAATTTGGAAATGAAAGAGCTGAAACATGGCTGATCTGAAGAAACTGGCGGAAGAGATCGTGGGTCTCACGCTGCTTGAAGCCCAGGAACTGAAAACTATCCTCAAGGACGAATACGGCATCGAACCGGCCGCTGGCGGCGCGGTGATGATGGCGGGTCCGGCAGGCGACGCAGGTGGTGATGCCGCCGCCGAAGAACAGACGGAATTTGACGTCATCCTGAAGTCGGCGGGTGCCTCCAAGATCAACGTGATCAAGGAAGTGCGCGCGATCACGGGTCTGGGCCTGAAAGAAGCCAAGGACCTCGTGGAGGCTGGCGGCAAGGCTGTGAAGGAAGGCGTTGCCAAGGAAGAAGCAGAAGAGATCAAGGGCAAGCTGGAAGCAGCGGGCGCCGAGGTCGAACTGAAGTAATCGCGCGCGCAGGGCTCAACCTCTGCGATGCACGAAAATCAGGCTGGATCCGGCGAAAACCGGGTCCGGCCGAACCTGTCTCAGAGAGGCCCCTTTTGATCAGGGGCTTTTCTCAGGCGAGGTTCGGGTGATCGAGTGGCTCCTCGTGGGACAGGAGCCGAGCATGGATCGCCCCCCGCTTTCTCGGATGGGCGTGCCGCTGGGGCCCGACAGCGTGCATGTCCGGTGAGACTTGACAAAGGTGACCGTTCACATGGCGCAAAGCTTCCTTGGCCAGAAACGTCTTCGCAAATATTACGGCAAAATCCGTGAAGTGCTTGAAATGCCGAACCTCATCGAGGTTCAGAAATCCAGTTATGATCTGTTCCTGAAATCCGGCGACGCCGAGACCCCGACCGATGGCGAGGGGATCATGGGCGTGTTCCAGTCGGTTTTTCCGATCAAGGACTTCAACGAGACCTCGGTTCTGGAGTTTGTCAGCTACGATCTCGAAAAGCCGAAATACGACGTCGAGGAATGCATGCAGCGCGACATGACCTACAGCGCCCCGCTGAAGGTGACCCTGCGTCTGATCGTGTTCGATGTCGATGAGGACACCGGCGCGAAATCGGTCAAGGATATCAAGGAACAGGATGTTTTCATGGGCGATATGCCCCTGATGACGCCCAACGGTACCTTCGTCGTGAACGGCACGGAACGGGTGATTGTCAGCCAGATGCACCGCTCGCCGGGGGTGTTTTTCGACCATGACAAGGGCAAGACGCACAGCTCGGGCAAGCTGCTGTTCGCCTGCCGGATCATTCCTTATCGCGGATCCTGGCTCGATTTCGAATTCGACGCCAAGGATATCGTCTACGCGCGCATCGACCGGCGCCGCAAGCTGCCTGTGACCACCCTGCTGTATTCGCTCGGGCTCGATCAGGAAAGCATCATGGATGCCTACTACGACACGGTCGATTTCAAACTGAAGAAAAACAAGGGCTGGGTGACAAAGTTCTTCCCCGAGCGGGTGCGTGGCACCCGTCCGACCTTTGATCTTGTCGATGCCAAATCAGGCAATGTGATCGCGGAAGCGGGCAAGAAGGTCACGCCGCGCGTCGTCAAGCAACTCATTGACGAGGGCAAGGTCACGGAACTGCTGGTTCCCTTCGATCACATCGTCGGAAAGTTCGTGGCACGAGACATCATCAATGAAGAAAACGGCGCAATCTATGTCGAGGCCGGCGACGAACTGACGCTGGAGCGTGACAAGGACGGCGAGATCACCGGCGGCACGCTGCAGGATCTGCTGGATGCCGGAATCACGGACATCCCCGTGCTAGACATCGACAACATCAATGTCGGTCCCTACATGCGCAACACGATGGCGATGGACAAGAACATGAACCGTGAAACGGCACTCATGGACATCTATCGCGTGATGCGCCCGGGCGAGCCGCCAACGGCCGAAGCCGCATCGGCGCTGTTTGACACGCTGTTCTTTGACTCCGAGCGGTATGACTTGTCCGCGGTTGGCCGGGTGAAGATGAACATGCGTCTTGCTCTCGACAAACCGGACACGCAGCGCACGCTGGACCGCGACGATATCGTGGCCTGCATCAAGGCACTGGTCGAACTGCGTGACGGCAAGGGCGATGTCGATGACATCGACCACCTTGGCAACCGGCGCGTGCGCTCCGTGGGCGAGCTGATGGAAAACCAGTATCGCGTGGGCCTGCTGCGCATGGAGCGTGCGATCAAGGAACGCATGTCCAGTGTCGAAATCGACACCGTGATGCCGCAGGATCTGATCAATGCCAAACCGGCGGCGGCGGCCGTGCGCGAATTCTTCGGCTCCAGCCAGCTGTCGCAGTTCATGGACCAGACCAATCCGCTGTCCGAAGTGACGCATAAACGCCGCCTCTCGGCGCTTGGGCCGGGTGGCCTGACGCGCGAGCGCGCGGGCTTTGAGGTGCGAGACGTGCACGCCACCCATTACGGCCGGATGTGCCCGATCGAAACACCCGAAGGTCCGAACATCGGTCTGATCAACAGCCTCGCCACATTTGCGCGCGTGAACAAGTACGGGTTCATCGAGACACCCTATCGCAAGGTTGTCGACGGCCAGGTCACCGATGACGTGACATATATGTCGGCCACCGAAGAGATGCGTCACACCGTGGCGCAGGCCAATGCGACACTGGATGAAAAGGGCAAGTTCATCAACGAGATGGTCAACACCCGCCAGTCCGGAGAATACATGCTGGCCCCGGTTGATCACGTCGACCTGATCGACGTTTCGCCCAAACAGCTGGTGTCGGTTGCCGCCTCGCTCATTCCGTTTCTGGAAAACGACGACGCCAACCGCGCGCTTATGGGATCGAACATGCAGCGTCAGGCCGTGCCGACGCTGCGGTCCGAGGCGCCTTTGGTGGGCACCGGGATCGAAGGGGTCGTCGCGCGCGATTCCGGCGCGTCCGTGCTGGCCAGACGGGCCGGTGTCATTGACCAGGTGGATGCGCAACGGGTGGTGATCCGCGCGACGGAGGATCTCGAAATCGGCGATCCCGGCGTGGACATCTACCGGATGCGTAAATTCCAGCGCTCCAACCAGAACACCTGTATCAACCAGCAGCCGCTGGTGAAGGTGGGCGATACCGTTCAGAAGGGCGAAGTGATCGCCGATGGTCCCTCGACCGATATGGGAGAGTTGGCGCTTGGCAAGAATGTGCTCGTCGCCTTCATGCCCTGGAACGGCTACAACTTCGAGGATTCGATCCTGATTTCCGAGCGTGTGGCGCGCGATGACGTGTTCACCTCGATCCATATCGAGGAATTCGAAGTGGCGGCCCGGGACACCAAGCTGGGACCCGAGGAGATCACCCGCGACATCCCGAATGTCGGCGAAGAAGCGCTGCGCAACCTCGACGAGGCGGGCATCGTCTATATCGGTGCCGATGTCGAGCCCGGCGATATCCTTGTGGGCAAGATCACCCCCAAGGGCGAAAGCCCGATGACGCCAGAAGAAAAGCTCCTGCGCGCGATCTTCGGGGAAAAGGCCTCGGATGTGCGTGACACCTCACTGCGCGTCAAGCCGGGTGATTACGGCACGGTTGTCGAAGTGCGTGTTTTCAACCGTCACGGCGTCGAAAAGGATGAACGCGCGCTGCAGATCGAGCGCGAGGAGGTCGAGCGTCTCGCGCGGGACCGCGATGATGAACTCGCGATCCTTGATCGCAACATCTATGCGCGTCTCAAATCGCTGATCCTTGGCAAGGTGGCCGTGAAAGGCCCCAAAGGGGTGAAGTCCAACTCTGAAATCACCGAAGACCTGCTGGAAACCCTCAGCCGGGGCCAGTGGTGGCAGCTTGCGCTGAAAGAGGAAAAGGACGCGCAGGTGGTCGAGGCGTTGAACGACCAGTACGAAGCGCAAAAGCGCACACTGGACGCGCGGTTCGAAGACAAGGTGGAAAAGGTCCGCCGGGGCGACGATCTGCCGCCGGGCGTGATGAAGATGGTCAAGGTCTTCATTGCGGTAAAGCGCAAGCTGCAGCCGGGCGACAAGATGGCCGGACGTCACGGCAACAAGGGTGTGATTTCCAAGGTTGTTCCGATGGAGGACATGCCATTCCTGCAGGATGGCACGCCAGTCGATTTCTGTCTGAACCCGCTGGGTGTCCCGAGCCGGATGAATGTGGGCCAGATTCTTGAAACCCACATGGGCTGGGCCGCGCGCGGTCTGGGCCTGCGGATCGACGATGCGTTGCAGGACTACCGGCGCACCGGCGATCTGACCCCGGTGCGCGAGGCGATGCATGAAGCTTACGGTGATGACGTCTACGAAGAGGGCATCTCTGGCATGAACGAAGAGACGCTTGTCGAGGCGGCAGGCAATGTGATCCGCGGTGTGCCGATCGCCACGCCGGTCTTTGACGGTGCGAAAGAGGCCGATGTCAACGATGCGCTGAAGCGGGCGGGTTTTGACGAAACCGGTCAGTCGGTGCTGTATGACGGCCGGTCAGGCGAGCAGTTCGCGCGCCCTGTCACGGTCGGTGTGAAGTACTTGCTGAAGCTGCATCACCTTGTCGATGACAAGATCCACGCGCGGTCTACGGGGCCCTACAGCCTTGTGACCCAGCAGCCGCTGGGCGGGAAGGCGCAGTTCGGCGGGCAGCGTTTCGGCGAGATGGAGGTCTGGGCGCTGGAAGCGTACGGCGCGGCCTACACCTTGCAGGAAATGCTGACTGTGAAGTCCGATGACGTGGCCGGCCGGACCAAGGTCTATGAAAGCATCGTCAAGGGTGAGGATAATTTCGAGGCCGGCGTGCCCGAAAGCTTCAACGTTCTGGTCAAGGAGGTCCGCGGTCTGGGCCTCAACATGGAACTCCTGGATGCGGAGGAAGACGAAGGCGGGATCGCGGCCGAGTGACCGGCCCGTTCCCCTCTCTTCTTCCCACAGATTTTAAGGACACAAAATGAACCAGGAACTGACAAACAACCCGTTCAACCCGGCAGCACCCGCCAAGGTGTTTGATGAAATCCGTGTGTCTCTGGCCTCTCCGGAGCGGATTTTGAGCTGGTCATACGGTGAGATCAAAAAGCCCGAGACCATCAACTACCGCACGTTCAAGCCGGAGCGTGACGGTCTTTTCTGTGCCCGTATCTTTGGCCCGATCAAGGATTACGAGTGTCTCTGCGGTAAGTACAAGCGGATGAAGTATCGCGGCGTGGTCTGCGAGAAATGCGGCGTGGAAGTCACGCTGCAAAAGGTGCGCCGCGAGCGGATGGGCCATATCGAACTGGCCGCGCCCTGCGCGCATATCTGGTTCCTGAAATCGCTGCCCTCGCGCATTGGCCTCATGCTCGACATGACGTTGCGCGATCTGGAACGGGTCCTCTACTTTGAAAACTACGTGGTGATCGAGCCGGGCCTGACCGACCTGACCTATGGTCAGATGCTGTCCGAAGAAGAATTCATGGACGCTCAGGACGCCTATGGCATGGATGCCTTCACCGCCAATATCGGCGCGGAAGCCATCCGCGAGATGCTGGCCAACATCGACCTGGAAGCAGAAGCCGAACAACTGCGCGCCGATCTCGCCGAAGCCACCGGTGAGTTGAAGCCCAAGAAGATCATCAAGCGTCTGAAGGTCGTTGAAAGCTTCATCGAGTCCGGCAACCGCCCGGAATGGATGGTGTTGACGGTCGTTCCGGTCATCCCGCCGGAACTGCGCCCGCTGGTGCCGCTGGATGGTGGCCGGTTTGCGACCTCTGACCTCAACGATCTCTATCGCCGTGTGATCAACCGCAACAACCGCCTCAAGCGGCTGATCGAGCTGCGCGCCCCCGACATCATCGTGCGCAACGAAAAGCGGATGTTGCAGGAATCGGTCGATGCGCTCTTTGACAACGGCCGTCGCGGCCGGGTCATCACGGGGGCCAACAAGCGCCCTCTGAAGTCCTTGTCGGATATGCTCAAGGGCAAGCAGGGCCGGTTCCGTCAGAACCTGCTCGGCAAGCGGGTCGACTTCTCGGGTCGCTCGGTTATCGTGACCGGTCCGGAACTCAAGCTACATCAATGCGGCCTGCCCAAGAAGATGGCGTTGGAGCTGTTTAAACCATTTATTTACAGCAGGTTAGAGGCCAAGGGCCTCAGCAGCACGGTCAAGCAGGCCAAGAAGCTGGTCGAAAAGGAACGCCCGGAGGTCTGGGATATCCTAGATGAGGTGATCCGCGAACACCCCGTTTTGCTGAACCGCGCACCGACCCTGCACCGTCTCGGCATTCAGGCGTTCGAACCCGTGCTGATCGAAGGCAAGGCCATTCAGTTGCACCCGCTGGTCTGTTCGGCGTTCAACGCCGATTTTGACGGTGACCAGATGGCTGTGCACGTTCCGCTCAGCCTTGAGGCGCAGCTGGAAGCGCGCGTTCTGATGATGTCGACAAACAACGTTCTGTCGCCCGCCAATGGCGCGCCGATCATCGTGCCGTCCCAGGATATGGTTCTGGGACTCTATTACACATCCATCGAACGAGAGGGCATGAAGGGCGAGGGCATGGTGTTCGCCTCTATCGAAGAGGTACAGCATGCGCTGGATTCCGGCGAGGTGCATTTGCATGCCAGGATCACCGCGCGTCTTCCGCAGATCGATGAGGAAGGCAACGAGGTGATGCAGCGCTTCGAGACGACGCCCGGCCGGGTTCGGATCGGGGCATTGTTGCCGATGAACACCAAGGCGCCATTCGCGTTGGTCAACAAGCTGCTGCGCAAGAAGGAAGTGCAGCAGGTGATCGACACCGTCTATCGGTATTGCGGCCAGAAAGAGAGCGTCATCTTCTGCGACCAGATCATGTCTATGGGCTTTCGCGAAGCGTTCCGTGCAGGCATTTCGTTTGGCAAGGACGATATGGTGATCCCGGATGACAAATGGACCATCGTCGAGGACACGCGCGCCCAGGTGAAAGGCTTTGAACAGCAGTACATGGACGGCCTGATCACACAGGGCGAAAAGTACAACAAGGTGGTCGACGCCTGGTCGAAGTGTAACGATCAGGTCACCGATGCGATGATGGGCACGATTTCGTCCGACGTGAAGGACGAGGGTGGTGCCGTTCGTGAGCCGAACAGCGTCTACATGATGGCGCATTCCGGTGCGCGGGGATCTGTCACGCAGATGAAGCAGTTGGGCGGCATGCGCGGCCTGATGGCCAAGCCAAACGGTGACATCATCGAGACGCCGATCATCTCGAACTTCAAGGAAGGTCTGACCGTCCTTGAATACTTCAACTCGACCCACGGCGCGCGCAAGGGTCTGTCTGACACCGCGCTCAAGACGGCGAACTCGGGCTATCTGACCCGCCGGCTGGTGGACGTTGCGCAGGATTGCATCGTGCGCGAGCATGATTGCGGCACAGATCGCGGCATCACCGCCGAGGCGGCCGTAAACGACGGAGAGGTCGTGGCCTCGCTGGCGGAGCGGGTGCTCGGCCGTGTCGCGGCGGACGATATCGCAAACCCGGTGACGGGGGATGTGATCGTGGCCAAGGGCCAGTTGATCGACGAACGCACCTCTGACGCGATTGACGAGGCAGCGGTTCAGACCGCGCGCATCCGCAGCCCGCTGACCTGCGAAAGCGAGGATGGTGTCTGCGCGATGTGCTACGGACGCGATCTGGCGCGCGGCACAATGGTGAATACCGGCGAGGCCGTCGGAATCATCGCCGCCCAGTCGATTGGTGAACCCGGAACACAGCTGACGATGCGGACCTTCCATATCGGCGGTGTGGCTCAGGGGGGTCAGCAAAGCTTCCTCGAAGCCAGCCAGGAAGGCACGATCGTCTTCGAGAACGCGACAACGCTGAAAAATGCAGCCGGCGAAACGCTGGTCATGGGCCGCAACATGAAGCTGTCCATTCAGGGCGAGAACGACATGGAACTGTCCAGCCACAAAGTTGGCTACGGCAGCAAGCTTTATGTGGCGGAAGGTGAAAAGGTCGCGCGCGGTGCCAAGCTCTTTGAGTGGGATCCGTACACGCTTCCGATCATCGCCGAAAAGGCGGGCACGGCACGGTTTGTCGACCTGACCTCGGGGGTATCGGTGCGTGACGTGACCGACGAGGCCACCGGCATGACGCAAAAGATCGTCACGGACTGGCGCGCGGCGCCCAAGGGCAATGAACTCAAGCCCGAGATCCTGATCGCAGGGGCCGATGGTGAACCGGTCCGCAACGAAGCAGGCAATCCGGTAACCTATCCGATGTCGGTCGATGCCATTCTGTCGATCGAGGACGGACAGGAGGTTGCGGCTGGCGATGTGGTTGCCCGGATCCCGCGCGAGGGGGCCAAGACCAAGGACATCACCGGCGGTCTGCCCCGCGTGGCCGAACTGTTCGAGGCGCGTCGCCCCAAGGATCACGCGATCATTGCGGAAATCGACGGTTATGTCCGCTACGGGCGCGACTACAAGAACAAGCGCCGGATCAGCATCGAGCCGACCGATGAAAGCATGGAACCCGTGGAGTACATGGTCCCCAAGGGCAAGCACATTCCCGTTCAGGAAGGTGACTACGTCCAGAAGGGCGACTATATCATGGATGGCAATCCCGCCCCGCACGACATTCTGTCGATCATGGGGGTCGAGGCGCTGGCCGAATACATGATCAACGAGGTCCAGGACGTCTACCGTTTGCAGGGTGTGAAGATCAACGACAAGCATATCGAAGTTGTCGTGCGCCAGATGCTGCAGAAGTGGGAAATCCTCGACAGCGGAGAGACCACGCTTCTGAAAGGCGAACATGTCGACAAGGCAGAGTTCGAGGCGGCCAACGAGAAGGCGATCGAAAAGGGCAAGCGGCCGGCTCAGGGCGAACCCATTCTGCTGGGGATCACCAAGGCGTCGCTGCAGACACGGTCGTTCATCTCGGCAGCGTCCTTCCAGGAAACCACACGGGTTCTGACCGAAGCCTCGGTGCAGGGCAAGCGCGACAAGCTGGTGGGTCTGAAAGAAAACGTCATCGTCGGCCGGCTGATTCCCGCGGGGACGGGTGGGGCGACGCTGAACGTGCGCCAGATCGCGCAAAGCCGCGACAATGTGGTGATCGAAGCGCGCCGCGAAGAGGCAGAGGCCGCTGCGGCGCTTGCCGCTCCGGTGATTGACGATGTGGTGGGTGGCGATGAGTTTGACACGCTGGTCGACACGCCGGAGAGCCGCGAAAGCTGACGCGCCTCACAGGACAAACGAAACGCCCCGCCATAGCGCGGGGCTTTCTTATTCGGCATCGCGAACGGGTCTGCCGCATCCGGCACTGGCCCGGGGGTCCGGAAACGCCTGACGCCTGCAACTCCAGGATTGTGGCAGCCGGAGAATTGAGAAATGCTCTGGCACCATGACACAAAGACCCCGCGTTGATGTCTGGTACTCGCTGCAAAGCGATTACTGCTATTTCCTGCTTGATCGTCTGATCGCGCTGTCGGACCAGGATGTCGAGGTGGTGATCCGGCCGGTGCTCGGGCTGGTGCTGCGGATGCCCGAGGCCACGCGCGACCGTGGAGCGCTCGAAGCGCGCTACTTCGAGACTGACACCAAACGCACCGCCGCGTTTCTGAACCTGCCACACAGCTATCCCGATCCTTCGCCCATTGCGTTTGAACCGGGTTCCATCTGGATTGCCTCCCGGTCCCAGCCGCGTGTCGAGCGGCTGTTCCGTCTGTTCGTCGGGGCAACGGTGCAGGGAAAGGCACTGGCGTTTCTCGATCACGTCGGGCGCGGGTTGTGGAACGGTCAAAACCCGGGATGGGACCAGAGTGGGTTCCTGCCGGACGCCATGCAGGCCATCGGGCTTGAGCACGACGCGGTTCTTGAGGCAACAGGCTGGCCTGCGGCAAAGGACCTGCTGGACACCAATCACCGCGACATGCTGGAGGTGGGTTATTGGGGTGTGCCGCTGATGTGCTATCGCCAAGAGCCGTTCTATGGGCAGGACCGTTTTGACCAGCTGTTGTGGCGCCTGGGGATAGACTTGTGACGCCGGAAGATCTTGTTCTCACATCAACCGGCGTGCGGTTTCTCGGAGCCCGCTATCCCTGCACAATCGGACGCGGCGGGGTCCGGCTGGACAAGCGGGAAGGCGATGGGGCGACGCCCGTCGGGGCGCATCGCATTGTCGGTATGCTCTACCGTCCGGATCGCATGGCGCGCCCGGCTGACTGGGCGGTGCCGATCCGGCCCGGTGATCTGTGGTCCGACGATCCGCGCGACGAAGACTATAACCTTATGGTCCGCGCCCCCTATGCCCCGTCGCATGAAGTGTTGCGCAGGGCGGATCCACTCTACGATCTGATCGTGATCACGGACTGGAACTGGCCGTTTGCGACCGGCGGACGCGGCTCTTGCATCTTTTTGCATCAATGGCGCCGGCCGGGCTATCCGACAGCGGGATGCGTGGCGTTCCGGCGCGATCATCTGCGGCAAATCGCGGCGCGGATCACGTTCGGGACGCGGTTGATCGTTCGCTGTTGAAGACAGCCGTGCCGGGCCAACGCACGTTGAACTGCCGGTTGCCGGTTCCCGGGGCGCGCGCGCTTACCCGGTGTACGGAACAACCAGGCGCGGTCTCAGCCCGCGACGCGCGTTCCGAAGATCGCGCTGCCGACCCGAATATGGGTCGCTCCGAATGAAATGGCGGTCTCGAAATCGGCGCTCATGCCCATCGAAAGCCCGTCCAGACCGTTCCGCTCGGCAATCTTGGCCAGCAGCGCGAAATGCGGGCTTGGCTCTTCGTCCAGCGGCGGTATGCACATTACGCCCCGCACCGGGAGATCAAGCGCCCGGGCCTCTGCCACCAGCGCGTCGGCATCGGCTGGCAGAACGCCGGCCTTTTGTGATTCCGCACCGGTATTGACCTGAACAAAGATATCGGGGCACGCGCCCTCTTCCTGCGCGATCCGCGCGAGCGTTCTGGCCAGTTTTGGCCGGTCAACGGAATGGATCGCGTCGAAAAGCCCCATCGCCTGCCGTGCCTTGTTGGTCTGGAGCGGGCCGATCAGGTGAAGGCAAATCCCGTCGTAGCGCGCCCGGAAGTCCGGCCATTTTCCTGCGGCCTCCTGAACGCGGTTCTCGCCAAAGACCTTGTGCCCCGCCTCCAGCACGGCTTCGACCCGGGCGTTGGGTTGCACCTTGGATACAGCGATCAGCGTGACCGAGTCGTTTGCACGCCCTGCGGCGGCACAGGCGGCATCAATGCGCGAGCGTATATCGTCAAGGCTCATTTCGGTTCCTGCTTGTGTTTGCCCGCATGTGCCATAGACCTCTACGATCGTGCAATCCCGTCGCGCGGTTTTCACGCTGGTTGCCAAAAACACCGCTGCGGCGCAAAGCGGCTTGCCGATGCCCGGCGGAAAGGCTACGAGAATGCAAATGATGCGGGACGACCTGATAAGATGTAAGACACCGGCGAAAGGGCTGCTTGCTCTCTCGGTGCTTCTCTTACTGGCCTCGTGCAGCTTGTTTCGAAATGCATCCTCGAACGAGGAAGTGCTGGCGAACCGGGGCCCCGAAAAGTTTGAAACGGCATCGGACGGGTCCACGTTGTTTGACGCGTTCCGGGGGGACGCAACCGCAGGGGTCAAGGTCAACCGCTTTCTCTGGACGGCGTCGCTGGAGATCCTCGATTTTCTTCCCATCATTACGGCTGATCCGTTCACCGGCGTGATTTCCACTGGCTACGGCACGCCACCGGGTGGTGGTCAGGCCTATCGCGCAACGATTCTGATCAGCGATCCCGCGCTCGATGCCCGGGCGCTCAACGTTGCGATCCAGACGCGCGGCGGCCCGGTGTCGACAGGCACCCAGCGGGCCGTCGAGGATGCAATTCTGACACGTGCCCGGCAGCTTCGCGCACAGGCCGAACGTTTCTGATCTGCGCGTGTCGGTCGCGACCGAGGCACAGGCTCAGATCTTTGCGCCGTCCATAACCTGCGAAATCCACGCCAGCTGCCGCGGCAGGCACACGTCGTGCAGATCGTACCGCTCCAGCATCAGTCGGCGGGCGGCATGACCAAGGCTCTGACGTTCGGCTTCGTCATCAAGCAGCGCGCTGACCTGGCCCACCAGCGCGTCCTGATCGAAGAAATCCACCAGCCGTCCGGTTTCCCCGTCGGTGATCACTTCACGGACGGGCGCTGTGTCGCTGGCCACGATGGCCGCCTCACATGACATCGCCTCGAGCAGGCTCCAGCTCAGGACAAACGGATAGGTGAGATAGACGTGCACCCGGCTCACCTGGAGAAGCCGGAGGAATCTGTCGTAAGGGATGCGGCCAAGGAAATGTACGCGTGCCCAGTCCTCATCCGGGATCTGCGCGCGCACCTCGTCGATGAAAATCTGCTTCCATGTCTGGCCCTTCGGAGGCGCGGCCCCGTAACTCACCTCATCGCTGCCCAGGATCAGAACCTGCGCACGGGGTCGTTCACGCAGCAGGCGGGGCAGCGCACGCATGAAGACGTGATAGCCGCGATAAGGCTCCAGGTTGCGGTTGACGAAGGTCACCACTTCGTCGTCGCGGCTCAGCACGTTTTTCTCCATGTTGAACGTGGCCTGCGGATCGGGACAGGCAGTCTTGATGTCGATGCCATCGTGGCAAATGGCGATCTTGTCCCGGAACGGCGGGGGAAAGGTGTCTGCCTGAAATTCGGTCGGGCTGATGCCGGCATCTGCCGCGCCAAACTGAAGATGGTTGTGGACATTCTTCATGCGGATGCGCAGCGCCTGAAGATCGTGATCGCCGTCGTCGAATTCGGGGTCGAAATAGAGATGCTGCTCATCGGCAAGATGATAGAGTTCGCAATAAAGGCCGATCCTGGCTTCGGGCCAGACATCACGCAGGAAAAGCGCTTCTCCCCAACCGGGATGGGCCAGGATCAGATCGGGCGTGTAGCCTTGATCACGCAACGCGCGCGCCGCACGAAACGCGGCCTCCGCGCGGGTGATCTTGCTGTCCAGATCAATCAGCCAGGGATGCACGTTCTGTCCGGTACGCTTGGGCAGGCTGTAGGGAAGGATGCGCACGCCCTGCCACTTCGTCGGCTTTTCCACGCGCAGTGTCAGCGCTGTGCAGTCATGTCCGCG
>JBCCHI010000096.1:0-14475 GCA_039028815.1 Pseudomonadota bacterium | reverse complement strand
GCTGCGTCCCGCCTTCACCAGGGATGGCTCTGTCACTGCGGCCAATGCCTCGGGCATCAACGACGGTGCAGCGGCAGTGCTTCTGATGAGCGCGGATGACGCGGAAAAGCGGGGCATCGAACCGATGGCACGCATTGTCAGTTACGCCACGGCGGGACTGGATCCCTCGATCATGGGTGTGGGCCCGATTCACGCCAGCCGCAAGGCGCTGGAAAAGGCGGGCTGGAGCGCAGGCGACCTTGATCTCGTGGAGGCCAACGAGGCCTTTGCCGCGCAAGCCTGTGCGGTGAACAAGGACATGGGATGGGATCCCGACATCGTAAACGTCAACGGCGGCGCCATCGCCATCGGTCACCCGATCGGTGCGTCGGGATGCCGGGTCTTCAACACGCTGCTTTTCGAGATGAAGCGGCGCGGGGCCAAGAAAGGCCTTGCCACGCTCTGCATCGGCGGTGGCATGGGCGTGGCGATGTGCGTGGAGCGTCCCTAGAGGTTTGCGACGCCTGACGGCGTTGCCCGATGCGAGGGGGCCAGCCCCCTCGCGCTCCCCCGGAGTATTTGTGGAAAGATGAAGCAGGCTTCTGGGATATCTGAATGTCTGAAGGAGAATGGACTATGGGACGTGTTGCATTGGTCACCGGCGGAAGCCGCGGTATCGGAGAGGCGATCTCGAAGGCGCTTCAGGCCGAGGGTTATGCCGTGGCGGCCAACTATGCCGGAAATGACGAAAAGGCCGCCGCCTTTACCGACGCCACCGGCATCAAGACCTACAAGTGGAATGTCGCCGACTACGACGCCAGCGCCGCCGGCATTGCGCAGGTCGAGGCCGATCTGGGTCCGATTGATACGGTCGTCGCCAATGCGGGCATCACCCGCGACGCACCGTTCCACAAGATGTCGCCAGAGCAGTGGCATCAGGTGATAGACACCAACCTGACCGGGGTGTTCAACACCGTACATCCTGTCTGGCCGGGCATGCGGGAGCGCAAGTTCGGACGGGTGGTCGTGATCAGCTCGATCAATGGTCAGAAAGGCCAGTTTGGTCAGGTCAACTATGCCGCGACCAAGGCCGGCGATCTGGGTATCGTGAAATCGCTGGCCCAGGAAGGCGCGCGCGCAGGCATCACGGCCAACGCGGTTTGCCCCGGCTATATCGGCACCGAAATGGTGATGGCGATCGACGAAGAGATCCGCAACAAGATCATTGCCGGCATTCCGGCAGGCCGACTGGGCACGCCCGAGGAAATCGCGCGCTGTGTTGTTTTCCTCGCCTCCGACGACTCCGGTTTTATCAGCGGTTCGACAATTTCGGCCAACGGGGCACAGTTTTTCGTCTGACCCGGCGTATCGCTGTCGCGCATGACGTGAAAAGGGCCGGTCGTCAGACCGGCCCTTTTGCCTTCTCCGGAACTTGCAACAATCCGAGAGGAGGTGTCAGTTGCGTCGCAACCAGGCGAACAGGTCGCTCAGGGCCCGGCCGCGGGCTTCGTGGGCTGCGCGGTATGCGTCGCGGGTTTTCTGATCGAGGGCGGCTTCTATCATGGCATCACCTTTTGTTTTACTTTTCTGAAATCAATATAGATTCATAAGAAAAAAGGGACAAACCAGACTTTTGCAGAAATCAGTTAAGTATTACTTATCTGAAATGACAGATCGACTGCCGCCCCTGACCGCCCTGCGAGCCTTTGATGCCGCAGCCCGGCACATGTCCTTTCAGAAGGCCGCCGAAGAGTTGCATGTTACCCCGGCCGCCCTGTCGTTTCAGATCAAGTTGCTGGAAGATCATTTCGGCGCGCCGCTGTTCAAGCGTCTGAACCGCGCGGTTGCGTTGACCGAAGCCGGCGCTGCCCTGGCCCCCGGGGCGCGGGAAGGCTTTGAATCGCTGGCTGCAGCGTGGCGCACCGCGCAGCGTGTGACCGATCAGAACACGCTGACGGTTACAGCAGGCCCGGCGTTCACGGCCACCTGGCTGGCACCGCGGCTTTACGCGTTTGTGCAGCGCCACCCCGAGATCGAGCTGCGGCTGAGCGCCAGTTTTTCAATGGTTGATCTGACTCGCTCCGAGGTCGATGTGGCGATCCGCTTTGGCTATTCCGTGAACGACAGTCAGTTGCATGTCGAGCCGCTGATGGAGGATTGGGTCACGCCGATGATGACGCCCGATCTGGCAGAGCGGTATCCGGGCGATGCGGGTCTCTCGCAGGTTCCGCTGATCCACCAGGATGATATCCGCTTTCTCGATCCACCCGTGGACTGGCCCGCCTGGTTCAGTGCCGCAGGTCTGCCGCCACGCGACTGGAGCGGTCAGCGTTACAGCCAGGCCGATCATGCGATCGACGCCGCTTTGTCAGGGGCAGGCGCCGTCCTGGCGCGCATCGCCTTTGCGGGTCGCTTCATTGCTGAAGACCGGCTTGTCGCACCGTTCCGCACCGGTCTGAAAACGATCGCTTGCTACCGGTTCATCTGCACCAAAGACGCCATCACGCGTCCGCACGTGGCGGCGTTCCGGGACTGGCTGGTTGAACAGGTTTCAGACGCAAAGGGATTTGACGCGGGACGCATTCTGATCGACCCTCGCGATCTGTTGTCAGACTGATCCGCTGTGTCAGGCGGTCAGGCGGGCGATTTCTTCCTTGATTCGCAGTTTTTGCTTCTTGAGGTCCGAGATTTCAAAGTCGCTGGAGCCTGGGGAACGCTGGATGGCTTCAACTCTATCCGAGAGAGCTTGGTGTTTTTTCTGAAGTTCTTCGACATGGGAACTCAAGGACATATAGGCGTCTCCTCTCTTCTGCGTGTCGCCGATGAACAGTCCATCACAAATCAGAGATTCTGTCACGCTGCGCGTGCATCTGCTGTTCAAAAGCATAATGCAACTTAAAGATTATTTTTCAAAAATTCAACTCGCTGGGATTGCGGAGGACAGCCGCAATCGGCGCAGTATAGTCATCCGCGTCGCGCGTGTGGCTTGAACCTGAATGCAGCACGCAGCCCGCATGCAGATGAAACGGGGCGCGCCCGCCGTTGCGCGCCCGCATCAGAACAAGCCGCGCCGGCCGCCCTGCGCGCGGCAGGAGCGGCAAAATCTCAATGCTCCCCAGACAGCCGGTGGCATGCGCCAGAAGCTCTGGCAGACGTTCAGCCCGCTGAATGAAGGTGACCGAGCCGCCCGGTCGGGTGCGTTTGGCCGCAATACGCACCCAGTCCTGCAACGGCGTGTCTTCGCCAAGCGCCGTCTCGCGGTGTGCGTCCGGCGCGCGCGCGCCACGCTCCCGGTCGAAGTAAGGGGGGTTGGCAAGAACGTGATCAAACTGTCGCGCGCGCAGACCGGTCGGCATGTCGGCCAGGTCGGCTTGCACGATGTCGGCGTCTATTCCGTTTTCACGGGCATTCCGCTGCGCCAGATCGGCATAAAAGGGCTGTCGTTCGATGCCCGCGACGTGCAGGTTGCCCACACGGCGGGCCAGGCTCAGACCAGCCACGCCCACCCCGCACCCCAGGTCGAGCACGCTCTGGCCCGGTTGCGCTCTGACCGCCGCGGCAAGCAGCACTGCGTCAATGCCCGCCCGGTATCCCCTCTGCGGCTGCCATATCTGCAGCGCACCGCCAAGAAAGGCATCGCATGTCAAAGTGGCGGCGTCAGGCGTCGTCAACGACGTCTATCCCATTGTCCAGAAGCGCCCTGCGCGCTGGCATGTAGTCATCATCGGCGACCATCAGACGACGCGGAAAAATCCCGATGCCCCCTTCCAGAATGCTCATGTTTACGTCCAGTTCAAAGCAGTCTATATCCTCGCCTTCAAGGAGAGCACGAGCGAAGGCCATCGTCGTCGGATCAGTTGTTCTAAGTAGAAGTTTCATCGGGCTGACTTGCGCATTGGTTGTGCTACGATGCCGGGATGGAACAGCGCAGCACGTCGGGTAGCAAGGTAAAAATGGGACTGGACCACGCGGCACGCAAACCTCATGAGGATCTTGCACGGCATCTTGACGCAAAACTGCGCGATGTCAGCACGTTGATTCACGAACGTATGGCGTCGCGACATGCGCCGCGTATTCCCGAGGTGACGGCGCATCTGGTTGATGCCGGTGGCAAGCGGCTGCGGCCCATGCTGACCCTGGCGACCGCCGACATGTGCGGATACGAGGGGTCGTTCGACGTCAATCTTGCCGCCACTGTCGAGTTCATTCACACCGCGACGTTGCTGCACGATGACGTGGTGGACGAAAGCGCACGCCGCCGCGGCCGGCCTACGGCAAATCTGCTGTGGGACAACAAGTCCAGCGTTCTGGTTGGCGACTATCTGTTTGCCCGGGCGTTTCAGTTGATGGTTGAAACCGGGTCGCTTCGCGTTCTCGATATTCTGTCGAACGCGGCAGCGACGATTGCCGAGGGCGAGGTTTTGCAGTTGTCTGCGGCGCGCGACCTGCGCACCGACGAAACGGTCTATCTGCAAGTCATCCGCGGCAAGACCGCGGCGCTCTTTTCCGCGGCAACCGAAGTTGGCGGCGTGATCTCGGGCAAGGATGAAGCCACAATTCGCGCGCTTCATGACTATGGCGATGCGCTGGGGATGGCCTTTCAGATTGTCGATGATCTGCTGGATTACAGGGGTGACAGCGGGGCAACCGGGAAAAATGTGGGCGATGATTTCCGCGAGCGCAAGCTGACATTGCCGGTGATCAAGGCGGTGGCCTGCGCCACAGAGAAAGAGCGCGTTTTCTGGGTGCGTACGATTGAAAAGGGCGATCAGAACGATGGCGATCTTGATCAAGCGCTGGAGATACTGCGCCGCCACGACGCCATGGATGCCACCCGCCGCGATGCCGTTGCCTACGCGGACCGCGCCAAGTCCTCGCTCGCTGATCTGCCGGGCCACCCGGTGCGCGAGATGCTGACCGCGCTGGCCGATTACGTGGTCGCGCGGGTCAACTGACTCTGCTGCGGTACGTCCTCTCGCCTGTCTTGCAGGGCAGATTGTCCGAAAGCGTTTCGTGAAAACCCGGTTGCCCGCCGTTGCGCGCAGGGCCGGAAGACAGGGCAGCGGTGCACGCAACGCGACATGAGAGATGGTTCAACGCCAAAGCGACACGCATTGTGTCAGGATCGGCCCTTTATCCGTCGTCGTCGGCCACTTTGAGAGGCGGCGCACCTTCCTCGTCGAGCACGACGTCAAGTCCGACCTCAAGCTTGCGGCGGATGCGGTCCGGGTCGATATCGGGCGACGGGTTTTGCTCATCCACAAAGGACAGCGCACGTTTCCAGTGAAACTCTGCCTCAACGGTTCGGCCAACCGCCCAAAGCACATCGCCAAGATGGTCGTTGACGACCGGGTCAACCGGCATCAGTTCTGCCGCGCGCTCCATATGGCCAACCGCCTCTTCGAAGCGGCCAAGCCGGTAGAGCACCCAGCCAAGGCTGTCGACGATATAGCCACTGTTGGGCTGTCGCTGCACCGCCCGTTCGATCATGCCGAGCGCCTCGTCCAGCTTGATCTGCTTCTCGACAAGTGAATAGCCCAGATAGTTCAGAACCTGCGGGTGTTCCGGGTTCAGTTCCAGCGCACGCCGAAAGTCTTTCTCGGCCGCGTCCCAGTTTCCAAGCCGTTCGTGACTGATCGCGCGCGCGTAAAACACAAACCACTGCTCGGTGCCGGTTTCATTGTACAGGCTAAGGGCCGCATCATAGGCGGTCACCGCGTCCTGATACCGCTCGTTCTGACGATACAGATCGCCTGTCGAGACGCGAACGATCGCAAGCTCCGGATGGCTTTTCTGGAGTGCTTCGAGAACCTCGATCGCGGCATCGGTCTTGTCTGCCCGGCGCAATGACTCCGCGCGTCCCATTTCGGCGGCCGGAAAGGCAGGATGATCCCGCGGAACGCGGCGATAGGTATCTGTCGCCAGGTCGTAGCGTCCAAGCGTTTCGAACAGCTCGGCCCCCATCAGGACAGCGTCGACATGGCCTGGCTTGAGGTATTCAGCGGCGCGCGCGTAAAGCAGCGTGTAATCTTCTGATGTGTCCGCCAGAAGCGCCTGGCCGATGGTGTAAAAGACCTCTGCCACCCCGTCACGCGCACCGGTGACCAACTGGAACGGCAGCGGCGTGCCCTGTTCCAGAGCCTCGCGCATTTCGGACACTTCGGGATCAAGACTGCCGCCGAACGCGTCATCTATCAGAGCGATCGCATCCTCGTTGCGCTCCAGCTGGCTGAGAATTTCAGTCCAGGCGATCACACCACGTCGCGTGCGCTGCAAAGGCGTGTCATCCCGCCCCGAAAAGATGGCTTCTGCGGTTTCAAAGTCACCGACCGATGCCAGCGCCAGGGCCTTGTGGTAGTGCGCGAACCCTTTCAGTCCACGCTGCTCGGCAACATCGTCAAACCGCGCAAGCGCGGCGTCCATGTCGCCCCGGCCCATTTCGATCCACGCCGCGATGAGCCCGTCCGCAAGCGCGCCGATCCCGCGATCGTTCTCGATCTGCGCGATCACGACGTCATAGTCTTCCTGCGCCGTACCGTGGGCGATGAGCGCCATATTGGCGATCTGGCTTTTCAGGCCAAGTTCTTCGATCAGACGCGCAACGGGCACTGCGCGTTCGATATCGCCCAGCGCCATGAAGGAAATCACCGCGCTTTCCATGATGGAAGGGTTCTTTGTGTCCCGGGTCAGCGCCTGAGTGAAGTATTCGGCCGCAGCAGTGAAGTCGTGATCATACCGCGCCTGTCGCGCCGCCAGATAGGCCCCTACGTCCTCTGACGCGATGGCCGGGAGCGCCACACTTTGCAAAAACACGGCCAGAACGCCGGCGGTCAGTTTTTTCACGAGATCCGCTTTCCTTGTGAGGGTGCTGAGCGAAATTTAGTGCGCGTGCGGTCGTGACGCAATGCGGGCGGCAATTATGCCGCCCCTTATGACAGGAAAGTCGCGCAAGAGTTACATGTTGGGATAATTCGGTCCATCACCACCCTGTGGCGTAACCCAGGTGATGTTCTGGCTGGGGTCCTTGATGTCGCAGGTCTTGCAATGCACGCAGTTCTGGAAGTTGATCACAAACTGTTGTTCGCCTTCCTTTTCAACCACCTCATAGACACCCGCCGGGCAGTAGCGTTGCGCGGGCTCGTCATATTTGGCCAGGTTGACAGAGATGGGTATGTCCGCATTGCCAAGCGTCAGATGCGCCGGCTGGCTTTCCTCGTGATTGGTCATCGAGAAACTGACGTTGGTCAGCCTATCAAAACTGAGCTTTCCATCGGGCTTTGGGTACTCGATGGGGGTGTGATAAAACTTCGTGTCGGTCGCATCGGCGTCAGTCTTGCCATGGCTCTGCGTGCCGAGCAGCGAAAAACCGACCGTGTTGGTCCACATGTCCATGCCGCCCAGCGTGAGGCTTGCGACCAGCCCGTACTTTGACCACAGCGGTTTGACGTTGCGCACTTTCTTGAGGTCCTTGCCGATCGGACCTGTGCGGACTTCTGTTTCATAAGCAGAGAGCTCGTCGCTGGAGCGGCCGTTTTCAATGGCCTCGTGCGCCGCTTCGGCCGCGGCAATTCCGGACAACATGGCGTTGTGGTTGCCCTTGATGCGCGGAACATTGACCATGCCCACCGAACAGCCCAGAAGCGCAACGCCGGGCGCGACCATCTTTGGCATCGACTGATATCCACCCTCGGAGATCGCGCGCGCGCCGTACGCGACACGTTTTCCGCCTTCCAGCAGGTCTGCGATCATCGGATGATGCTTGAAGCGCTGAAATTCCATGTAGGGGAAGAGGTAGGGGTTCTTGTAGTTCAGATGCACCACAAAGCCCACGTAAACCTGATTGTTCTCTATGTGGTAGATGAACGAACCGCCGCCTGCGTTGCTTTCGAGTGGCCAGCCCATCGTATGGGTCACCGTCCCCAGCTTGTGCTTGGCGGGGTCAATGTCCCAGATTTCCTTCATGCCGAGACCGTATTTCTGCGGCTCTTTCCCGGCTCTGAGATCGTAATGCGCGATCACCTGCTTGGACAGGGATCCGCGCACACCTTCGGCAAGAAAGACGTATTTGCCGTGCAATTCCATTCCGGGTTCATAGGATGGGCCGGGAGACCCGTCCGGGTTCTTGCCGAATTCGCCCGCGACAACGCCCTTGATCTCTCCGCTTTCGCCATAGATCACGTCTGAACACGCCATGCCCGGGAAAATTTCCACTCCCAGTTCCTCGGCCTGTTCGGCCATCCAGCGGCACACATTGCCCATCGAAACAATGTAATTGCCGTGATTGTTCATGAGCGGGGGCATCGGCCAGTTCGGGATACGTATCTTGCCCGCCGCCCCAAGCATGTAAAAGTTGTCTTCGGTGACCTTGGTGTTGAGTGGTGCGCCCTTTTCTTTCCAGTCAGGGATCAGCGCGTCCAGGCCACAGGGATCAAGGACGGCACCAGACAGAATATGCGCGCCGACTTCGGACCCTTTTTCGAGCACGACAACCTCGCGTGCCGGGTCGAGCTGTTTCAGCCGGATCGCTGCGCTCAGCCCGGCCGGGCCAGCCCCAACGATGACCACGTCATATTCCATCGCTTCGCGTTCGATCTCTGACATTCCTGGTACCTTCTCAATCGCGCCCTCAACAGTGTGCGCGCCGTTCCACGCCCGGGTCACGATGTATAGCGCTAGCCCTTCGCTTAAAGTGGCGTCAATTGGAACGCGACGGAAAAAGACATCAAAGCCGTCAAAATCGGCGTTCAACCCACGAAAAACGTGCTCACAGGCGTCAGACCCGCCGGATTCGCGCGTCGTGCCGGTTTCTTGCACCACGCGCGCGGGGACTTGCAATCGGGCATCTGCTCGGGGCAGTCTTCGTTGCGGCCTGCCCAAATCCATACAGGTGCAGACCCGGAGCAGAGCAGGGCGGCAATCGCCAACTTGCAGAGATGAAGACAGGGGACCGAAGGACAACGAGATGGACAAGATCCCGATGACTGCCGGTGGCTATGCCGCTCTTGAAAACGAATTGAGACACCTCAAGAGCGAGGAACGTCCCGCGATCATAACCGCAATCGCAGAAGCGCGCGAACACGGTGATCTGTCGGAAAACGCGGAGTATCACTCTGCGAAAGAAAAGCAGTCTTTCATCGAAGGCCGGATCAAAGAACTGGAAGGCGCGATCAGTCTGGCGGATGTGATTGATCCCGCCAAGCTGAGCGGGTCGATCAAGTTCGGCGCGACCGTCACGCTGCTGGACGAGGATACTGAAGAAGAGAAAACCTATCAGATTGTCGGGGAGTATGAGGCGGCGATCGAAAAGGGGCTGCTGAACATCAAGTCTCCGATCGCGCGCGCACTGATTGGCAAGGAAGAGGGCGACAGCGTCGAGGTTCATACGCCGGGTGGCGAGAAATCGTACGAAGTGCTTAAGGTGTCTTACGTCTAGCTGTCTTCTCTGGCAGAGGTGGCATCATGTCGGACCAGGACCAAACCCCGCAGACACCCGCCGGTTTTTATTCGACTCCGAAGCGGCGCGGTGTCATCGCCAGCGATATTGTCGCGCTCGCGGCATCCGTGATCTGGATCGCCGCGACCGGGCTGTTTTTTTGGCTTGGGTCCGAACCGGATGGGCTGGCGGGCTATCCCATGCGTGTTGCCGTGACTGTCCTCGTCGTGATCCTGCCTGTTGCGATGATCTGGGTGGCGGCGGCCTCTGCGCGGACGGGCGAGGCCATGCGCCGCGAAAGCCTGCGCCTTCAGCTTGCCGCTGACGCAATCAGCAAGGTTGCGGCGCAGATGCAGGGCGAGGCGTCCCTGTCCGATCAGCAGAACGCGGCGTCGGCGTCTATGAACCTGCCCGATACATACGCGTCACAACCACCACAGGCCGCATCGGTGTCGGAAAAACTCAGTGATATCGCCACGACGCGTCGCCCTCCGGATGCGGTGATCGCCCCATTTTCAACGTCGCGCGCAGCAGCTGTTCTGCACGAGACGAACGTGCACGAAGATCCTGGCCCGGACACAGCGCACCCGCACGATTCTGCATCCGAAGACACATCCGGATTTCAGGCCGATCTGCCCCTGGAATCGGACATTCCGGCTACGCCACCCGTGGGGATTTCGGATTTTATCCGTGCGCTGAACTTTCCGCTTACCGCAGATGACAGGGAAGGGTTTGCCGCTCTGCGCCGAGCCCTGCGGACACGCGAAACCGCCCGGATCGTGCAGGCCTCGGAAGATGTTCTGACGCTTTTGTCACAGGATGGGATCTACATGGACGATTTGCCGCCTGATCGGGCAAGGCCGGAGTTGTGGCGCCGCTTTGCCGAGGGCGAGCGTGGGCGCCAGATCGCAGCGCTTGGCGGGATTCATGATCGCGCCTCTTTGACAATTGCGGCGGCGAGGATGAAGCAGGACACGATCTTTCGTGATGCCGCGCATCACTTTTTGCGGCTGTTTGACCAGACCATGAGCAGGTTCTGCCTTGCGGCCAGCGATGCCGAAATCTCGGCCCTGTCGGACACGCGCACGGCCCGCGCCTTCATGCTGCTCGGGCGGGCAGCGGGAACATTCGACTGACCGATCTTTCCTGCCTCACGGCAACCGAAAGCGCCGACACAGTTGCGAGATGGCGACAGAGCGGTCAATATACCGGTCGGAACAGGGACTGGGAATGTGATGCGCAAGTTTCTTGTGGTGCTCGATGACACCCGCGAATGCCTCAACGCCATGCGCTTTGCCGCCATGCGTGCAGCTCATACACAGGCGGGCGTGTCGATACTTGCCGTTATTCCGCCAGAAGAGTTCAATCACTGGATCGGCGTTGGCAACATCATGCGGGAAGAAGCGCGCGAGCGTATTACAACGCATTTTGAAGTCTATGCGAAATGGATGCGCGACAGGCCGGGTGTCGAACCGGAGCTGGTGATCCGTGAAGGCGAGCCTGTCGCGGAAATCATGGCGCAGCTTCAGGAAGATCCGGACATCGGGGTGCTTGTGCTTGGCGCCAGCAGCGATCGTTCGGGGCCGGGACCGCTGGTGTCGCAATTGTCGAAGAATGCGGGCGGGTTGCCGATTCCGATCACGATCGTGCCGGGTGAACTGAGCAAAGAGCGGCTCGAGGCGATCACCTGACCCGGTTTCGGCGCCTCTTTTAGAATTGTTCTAAACCTTGACAGGCGTGCCGGTGAGGCGCATATCCATCGGACACGCGAGAGGCGCCATCATGTTCATCCAAACCGAATCCACACCCAACCCCGCCACACTGAAGTTTCTGCCCGGACAAACCGTTCTGGAGAGCGGGACAGCCGATTTTCCCAATGCCGACAGTGCGGCCCAGTCGCCTTTGGCAGAGCGTCTGTTCAGGATACAGGGTGTTGAAGGTGTGTTTATGGGCGTTGATTTCATAACCGTGACCAAAGGCGCCGGGGTTGAATGGGATCATGTCAAGCCCGCGCTTCTGGGTGCGATTATGGAGCATTTCCAGTCCGGCAAACCCGTGGTTCTGGAGACCGCCGCCGGGTCCGGTCATGCGGAACATGAGGGCGAGAACGCGGAAGTTGTCGGCCAGATCAAGGAGTTGCTGGACACCCGCGTCAGACCTGCCGTTGCGCAGGATGGTGGAGACATCACGTTTCACGGCTATGAAAGCGGTGTGGTCTATCTTCACATGCAGGGGGCTTGCGCCGGCTGTCCGTCTTCAACGATCACGCTGAAGATGGGCATCGAGAACCTGCTGCGCCACTACATTCCCGAAGTGGTTGAGGTACGCCCGGTTGGGTTCTGACACCACGCCGCCCGTGGGGCCGGTTCTGGCATTTGACACGTCGGCCGCGCACTGCGCGGTCGCTTTGCGTGTGGGCGGCGCGACGGCAACCCGCGCTGATGGCATGGCGCGCGGTCAGGCAGACGCGCTGATGCCGATGATGCATGCGGTCCTGTCCGAAAAGGGGCTCGGGATTCAGGACCTGTGGCGGATTGGCGTCGGCATTGGCCCGGGCAACTTCACCGGCATACGAATCGCGATCTCGGCGGCGCGGGGGCTTGCCCTGGGTTTGGCCGTGCCGGCGCTGGGTGTCAGTGGATTTGAAGCGTTGCGGCACGGTATTTCTGCGCGTGTTGCGGCCATTCCCGCCCCGCGTGCCACCGCCTATGTGCAGCACGGCACGGCGCCCCCCGAACAGATCGACCTGGCCGAGGTTCCGGCAGAGGCCGTGTGGCCCGGAGATCCCGAGGATCATGTCCGCGCGATTGCAGAGATCACCGCCACTGCGGCGCATGTGTCGTCAGCCCCGTCGCCGCTTTACATTCGCCCGCCCGACGCCGTGCCGGCGGCGGACCCCGGTCCGGTGATTTTCGATGACACCTGAGCAGATGTCCGCGCTGCACCAGCGCGCGTTTGCACCCTTCATGCGCGGATGGAGCGTGTCGGAGTTCCGGGCGTTGTGCGGTGATCCCAACGTCTTTGCCGTCGGCGATGCGGTGTCGTTTGCGCTGTCACGCGTCGTTTTGGACGAAGCGGAACTTCTGACCCTTGCATGTGCGCCGGAGCATCGTCGAAAGGGCCATGCCAGAGCGTGTCTGAATGCGCTGACCAGCGAAGCCTGCGCGCGCGGCGCGAAACGACTGTTTCTCGACGTTGCCGCCGATAACGTGGCGGCGCGCACGCTGTATGCCGGAGCCGGGTTCGAAAAGGTGGGCCGGCGGCCCGGGTACTATGCGCGCCCCGCCGGTGAGGCCGTGGATGCGTTGCTGCTTGAAAAACGGTTCACATCGCCAGCTTCGGTGGACTTCACCGGATTGTGACGCAGGTTTGGCCCGGCCATGCGCTACGCTGTCTTTGACGCTCACCGGAGAGCCAGAATGAAGAAGACAAAGCGCAAGCCCTCAAAACCTGCCGCGCGCAGCCCGGCGCGACATGCGGATCCCGCGCCACCCCGCGCACAGGATCGCCGTGCGTTTCTCAACCGACTGTCCTGGATCGGACTGGCGGCGGGCGTCGCGGGCGGAGGCGTGTTCCTGGGCGCGCGATCGGTCACCGCGCGTATGGAGGAGGGCGATCTGGAACGGATTGGCCAGGGTATCCCGGCGGTTGTTCAGGTTCATGATCCGACCTGTCCGTCCTGTGCAGCGCTGCAGAAACAGGCGCGCCGCGCCATGCGCGACTTTTCCGACGACAGTTTGATCTTTCTTGTTGCCGATCAGACAACACAACAGGGCCGTGACTTTGCGCAGGCATTCGGCGTCACACATATTACGCTTGTGTTGCTGAACGGGCAGGGCGAGCATGTTGAAACGCTGCAGGGCGTGCGCCCGGCAGCAGAGTTGCGCCCGGCGTTTCTGGCTCTTGCAGATTAAGGTGCCCGGCAGCGGACTGCCGGGCAGATATCCGGGGCGCGTGCACAGCCATGCGGGATCCGGCTTTGGCGGAACAGTGCCGTCAGACGTGGCCTTGACCCAGATTGTGCGCCTCAAGCGTGGCGGCCTTCCGATTGTCGAAGCGTTCACCTGACGTCCAGTGCGCGCGCGCGTCGCCGGCGTGAGTACGGGTTGCAATACGGAAGCTTGCTGAAAGAATTCCTATCATCTTTTTTCCTTTCGTGCTTTGGTCTGGTTATGAAAATATGATTGTCATCGAGAAATGTCGCCTCAGCGATTTTTCTGAAATGTAAGAATTAATTACATATGAGTTGGATGTCCCTGCCGTCGTTGACCGCACTGCGCGCGTTTCTTGCTTTGGCTGAAACCGGCACAGCGGTTGCGGCTGGCCGTTCGCTGAATGTGTCTCACGCGGCGATCAGTCAGCAGATTCGCGCTCTGGAGGCGCATATGGGGGTGGCATTGGTGGACCGGACCGGCAGGACGTTGCTACTGACTGCCGACGGTCAGGAATTGGCGGAGGCGCTGCGTCTGGGGTTCGGGACGATTGCGAAAGCCGTCGATGCCTTGACCGGAGCAGATGCTGAACGACCTGTTCAGGTCTCGACAACGCAACTGTTTGCTTCAACCTGGCTGATGCCGCGTTTGCTCGATTTCCAGACCCGCAATCCCGATATCGACCTCATGATCCACCCGTCCGCGACGCTGACCGATCCGCAGGCCGGAGGAGTTGATGTCGCGTTGCGGTTCGGTGACGGTGTCTGGCCGGGTCTGGAGGTAGAGATGCTGGTGCCGTCGGACATCGTGATCACCGCTGCTCCGTCTCTGGTCAGGGGGCGCTCGATCGACAGTCCGGCCGATCTGCTGGCGTTTCCTTGGCTGGAAGAGCTTGGAACGTCGTCCTCGCGAGACTGGCTTCAGAAGCACGGTGTGACGGAAGGCCGGGTGAAGCAATGGACGCACGTTCCGGGCAATCTGATGCTTGACGGCGCCCGCGCGGGCCAGGGCGTGATATGCACGGCGATGTCATCGGTTGAAGATGACGTCGAGGCTGGACGCCTGTGTCTGCTGTTTCGCGATTCAGGCGAAACCGGCTATCACATCGTGACGCGTCCGGGGGTGATGCGG
>JBCCHI010000095.1:0-14678 GCA_039028815.1 Pseudomonadota bacterium | reverse complement strand
TTGAAATGGTCTGCGACGAACCCGAGGATCTGTCGGATTTTCTGGACAGGCATGTCCACAGTCAGAAAGACGTCTCTGACGCCGAGGTGATGCTCGGCCTCAAGAACTTCAAGAACCAGTTCCTTCTCAAAAGACGCTGGCATGATGACTGATCCAACCGAGACGGCCGGTCGGCACCCGGTCGCGGCGTTTCACCGCAACCGGACTCAGAAGGTTCCAAGCCCCGAGTAGATCACATGCAGAAACTGGTGTGCCACGTTCGGGTTGCTCAGGAACGGCCAGTCGTCAACCCGGCCTTCCCTCACACCGGCCGGCGCCTCGTAGATCACCTCGTCTTCCTTGATCGTGACAGAGACCGAGATGTCCGCAAGTTTCTCGGGGTCCACAGAGGTCGGATCGTCGGAGAGGATCACGAAATCCGCCAGCTTGCCCGCCTCGATCGACCCTTTGCGATCTTCCTCGAAATGTTGCCAGGCCGGCCAGAGGGTCATAGCCTTGAGCGCCGTCATGACATCAACCCGCTGGTGCGGCCCGAGTATGTCGCCGGACCGCGTGCGGCGGGTCACGGTGGCCGACAGAACGCGCATGCTGTCCGGAAAGGCAACCGGGGCATCGTGATGTGACCCAAACATCATTCCACGCTGCGTGATCCAGCCGGTCGGCGATATGTTCTCTGCATTCACAGGCCCGACCGTGTGATCACGGTGCCAATCTCCCCAGTAGAATGTATGCATCGGGAAAACGGACGGGAAAACGCCAAGCCTCTGATAACTGTCGACCTGATCTTCGCGCTGAAACTGGCCGTGGATCAGAACAGGCCGGGTTCCTTTCCGACCGAATTCGGATTGCGCGGCGCTGATTGCGCTGATCAGCATGTCCGAGGCCCCTTCCCCATTGGCATGAGTGATAATCTGGATGTCGTTTTCATAGGCCCAGTGCACGGCATCCTGCACCTGCTCTGGTGTGGCAGAGGCATACCCCGCATAACCGGGCGGATACTCTCCGATCGGGTCGTAATAAGGGCGATCCCTCAGCGCGGTGAAGCCCTGGGGCGAGCCGTCGATTGTCAGCTTGGCGCCGCCCACGCGCACGCCGTTGACATACTGCATGGAAACATTCGCCGCGATATAGTCGCGATCCACAAGAACATCGGGGTATGTCACGACATCAATCGGAATGTCACCTTCTGCGGCCACACTGCGCAAGACCTCGACAACCTCCGGTGTGCCGCGCCCCTCCTGACCGGTCGTATAGCCATAGCTCGCCCAGAGCCTGGTGCCGGCGCGGGCAAAGATTTTCAGTCCATCGCTGCCAAGGTTTCCTATCAATGGCCCCAGAACAGAGAAAAAGGCATTTTCCTCCAGCACCCCGGTTGGTTCGCCGGTGTCGTCGAAACGTATGAGTCCGCCGGGAGGGGCAACAGAGCCTTTCTTGATGCCGGTCTCTTCAAGCGCTTTTGAATTCGCAACTCCGAAGTGCCCCGACTGGTGCACGATGATGATCGGCACCTCTGTTGACACCTCGTCCAGATCGTAGCGCGTGGGCGGGCGGCGTTCGGCCAGTTGGCTTTCATCATATCCAAAGCCGATGATCAGGTTCACACGCTCCACGGCGTCCCGGTTTGCTGCAATCCAGTCCCGCAACGATGTCTGGATCGCCGCTATGTTGCTGTTGGGGCCATCCGGTGGTGGAAGCAGATTGGCCGAAAGCGCCTGCAGGCCGCCCATGACAGTGTGGCCGTGGCTGTCAACAAACCCAGGAAGCATGGCCCGGCCATTCAGATCGAAGATCTCGGTTTCCTCGCTCTGGTGGGACAGCATGTCGGACAGAGAGCCGACAGCCAGAATGACACCGTCCTTCACGGCAACCGCTTCAGCGTCAGGCCGGGCGTCGTTGATCGTCACGATCGGACCACCCGTGTAGATCGTATCCGCGTCCTGCGCCTGCAGCGGTCCTGCAAGTCCACAGACGGCGCTGAGACAGACCGCAATGTGAGATGACTTCATCTTGTCAGGATCTCCGTTCCAACGTTCTCCGGCTTCATCGTAGCGCGATTCTCCCGCCGTGCAGAGCGTTGATTTCCCGCGGACAAGCACACACGAACCACGCAATCGGCATGTCGGTTTTTCCCGACACGACCGTTTTATTTTGGGTAGGGTGCCGCCAGGAAGAACCAACACGGAGGCGGCACAAAGATGCGTGTTTTCATGGCAACCCTATCGACAGAGACAAACACGTTTGCTGCCATGCCCACGGCCATGTCGGGATTCGAGGCCTACTTTCTGCGCCACGGGGATGCCTCCAGCATGCCACCCAACCTGATGACAGAAGCACTGCACGTCTGGCGCAAACGGTCCGAGGACCTGGGCTGGGAGGTGGTCGAAAGCATTGCCGCAATAGCTGAACCTGCGGGGCCGACGACGGCAGAGTGTTATCAGGCGCTGCGCGACAGGCTGCTGTCCGATGCCGTGGCAGCTGGAGCCATCGACATCGTTCTGTTGCAGTTGCACGGCGCGATGGTCGCCGAAGGCACGGACGATTGCGAAGGAGACATCATCAGCCGCGTCCGCGCCATGCTGCCAGACGCGGTGATCGGTGTTTGCCTGGATCCACACTGCCATCTGACACAAAAGATGATCGAGTGCAGCGATGTGATCATCTGCTTCAAGGAATACCCGCATGATGATGCCTCGGCACGTGCGGAAGAGCTGTTTGATCTGGTCCGGAAGACGGCCGAAAGGCACATCGCGCCGGTCATGGCGACCTATGACTGTCGCATGATCAACTTGTATCTCACGAAATCCGGCGCCATGCGTGCCTTTGTCGACCGCTTGAGCGCGCTGGAAGGCGAGGCAGGTATTCTGTCCGTATCGCTCGCGCACGGGTTCCCGTGGGGCGACGTAAAGGACGTCGGCGCCCGAACGCTTGTAATTGCGGACAACGACCTTGAACAGGCACAAACCACTGCCGAAATGCTGGGTAAGGAGTTCTTCGATCTCCGGCAGCAGGTGATTTGTCGTCCGGTGTCTCTCGATCAGGCGCTTGATGACGCAGTTGCCGCCGAAACCGGACCTGTCGTGCTTGCCGACATGGGAGACAATTCCGGTGGTGGCGCGCCCGGTGATTCAACCTTTGTGCTGCGCGCGGTGCTGGAGCGCGGGCTGACAGATGTTGCGACCGGCATCTACTGGGACCCGATGGTTGTTCGCATGTGCGAGGACGCCGGAGAAGGATCGGAACTGTCCCTGCGCATCGGTGGAAAGACCGGGCCGGATTCCGGTGATCCGGTTGATCTGAATGCAAAGGTCGTGCGCATCAGAACCGGGCTCGGACAGCATCTGGGTCAAGGGCTGGAACCGCTTGGCACGCTGGTCCGGCTGGCCGCCGAGGGAAATGTAGACATCCTCGTGAACGACTTGCGCACGCAGGTCTACCATCCCGAAGCGTTCGAACAAATCGGCATAGGTCTGCACACAAAACGCCTTGTGACAGTCAAATCGCTGTTTCATTTTTTCGCTCCGTTTCAAGCGATTGCATCCCGGATCATTCAGGTCGCCACACCGGGCGGCACCTCGCCCTCTTTCGAAAAGATCCCGTTTGCCAAACTGCAAACGCCCTACTGGCCTCGTGTGGACGATCCGTTCACCGATTGACGGAGCGTCCGGCAGACAGCAGGCGTAATCCGGTGCAGCCCGCCGGATTCCGGCGCACCGCACACGGCCTCAGAAAGTCCCGACTGACGGCCATTGCGGAAGCTGGCGGATCGGCGCTCGCGATCATGTCTTGGGGCGGGCACAAAACGCTTTCAGAAGCGCAGGATTACGTTACAAGTGCTGATCGCCGCAGACTGATAATGTCCACACCGTCTTCCAAAGTGTCCACACTTGGAAAATAAAGGAGTAAAATCATATGGTTAATTTGGGGTAAAGTTTCGATCTTGGACACCAAGGGTATCTCGCTAAAGTCGCTTTTCTTCGCGGCAGGCAGCATTCATCTGGCGACGGCCGCACTGGGCACGCTTGTCGCGCTGGAAATCGCGGCAAACGGCGGGACGCAGGAAGAAGCCTCACTGGTGGCCTCAAGCTATTCTCTGGGGTTTCTGATCGGCTGCTTCTACATTGGTGCGCCGATTGCTCGGATCGGCCACATCCGGGCCTTTTCGGCGGCGGCGGCGCTTTGCGTGATCTGCACACTGCTCCTGACGGAAACGTCAGTTTCGCCCGCAATCATGCTTGCGCGATTTTTTACCGGTCTGGCGACCGCAGGGCTTTATGGCATTGTGGATGCCTGGATCAACGAAACCGCAGAAGACCAGTCACGCGGACGCATCCTGTCGGTCTACTCCATTGTCCTGGGCGTCAGCTCTATCGTGAGTCAGGGTCTGGTGATCCTGTATGACGAAGATTACAACGGAGCGTTTGTGGCGTGCTCAGGCTTGTACTGTCTCGCGATCATGGTGCTTGTCTTTGCCCGGACGGAACCGGGCCGCCCCGAGCAGACCGCGAAGATCCGGATCTTGTCGGTCTTCAAGACCTCGCCGACGGCCTTCGTCGGTGCGTTCGTAAACGGGTTTCTGGTGACGATCATCCTCAACATCGTGCCATTTCATGCATCCGAACTCGGCCTCGG
Source organism: Pseudomonadota bacterium (assembly GCA_039028815.1). Taxonomy (GTDB): domain Bacteria; phylum Pseudomonadota; class Alphaproteobacteria; order Rhodobacterales; family Rhodobacteraceae; genus Roseovarius. The sequence goes on along the minus strand of JBCCHI010000095.1, from coordinate 10,049 downwards.
GTCCACGATCATCGCGACGATCATCTCAATGATCTATCTCGGGCGCGTGATACTTCAGTATCCGCTTGGTGCTGCATCGGACAAGATGGACCGGCGGTATGTGATCATTGCGGTGTCAGCGGTTCTGTCGATTGTCTTTTTGCTGCTCGCCATTTTTTCACCACGGGACGGCTCTCATCTGACGGGTGCAGGCGCGCCGGCACTGCAGGTGCTTTTCATCATCACAAGCCTTGTGATCGGCGGAACGTTGTTGCCCGTCTACTCGCTGCTGACGGCTCATGCCATGGACCGCACGGTGCCGGTCTATGTCGGCTCTACGGTCGTCACGCTGCTGTTTGTCTTCTCGGTTGGGGGTGTTGCGGGCCCGCTGGTCAACGCAGGTTTTGCCACAGTGTTCGGCGATGCCGCAATGATCTGGCTCTGCGGTGGACTGTCTGGCCTCTTTGCCGTCTTTGCCTTCTACCGGACAAAGCGCCAGGACCCCACGCCAAGGGCCGAACACGCAACGGTCCGGCCTGGCGTACAGACCAGCGTGCAGATGGCGCCACTGGAAAAACGCTGAGGCGGTTCACCGTCAGCGCAGGACATCGCGTTGGGAGAAACGCATACAGCATCCCGGTTTTCAGAGTTTTCGCGCCCACCTGTGCAACCGGGTTTCCGCGATCCGGACCGCGCTGGCACGCCCCTCCGGCGTCAGCGCAGCATCGGACCCGCGCACCTGAGGCCGGGTCTGTCGTTGTGGGTGACACGACACGCACGGCTCATGGATGAAAGAGGATGCGCCCAGGACAGATCAGGATGCGCGGCCAATGCCCCTGGCGCTCAGAACCCAGTTCGCCATGTCGGTCAAAACCGCAGCAGACACACTTTCGAACCCGGCGATGATGCTTTCGGTCGACGTATCGGGAATCGGCACGCGGCGCGCGAAACGGCGCGAAGACAGGATCGAGGCATCCTCTTCGCGCACGAGGTTGGCCACCACGGACATGACGACCACTCCTCCATCGGGCGTGGCCTCCACCCCGAAATCAGACAGATGCGTCACCAGAGCAAGATCACCGAGCGCGCCAAGTGGCTGCGCGCCGACATAGCGAAACGCGCCTGTTTTCAGAAAGGTTTCGACAAGTGCGGTCTGAAGCATGACCGGCGCGGCCTGTGTCCACTGGGCATCCGCCAGATACTGCACCTGGCTGGCGCTCGGGCGTATCAGGATCCGGTCAGTGTCAACCGCGCCGCTCGCCGTGGGCACTTCGACGACAAACTGAACCCCCTGCGCCGCGCGCGCCCTGGGTGTGGTGGCGGGACTGCGAACTTCGAAGACGTCGCGCGCCGTGGAGGCCGAGTTGAGCGCGCCGATCGCGTCGCACCCGGCAAGGGCGAGGAGCATGGCGCACAAGCCCCCGAAACGCACGAGCATACCCTTCATCGTCTGAACTCCGGTTCGGACCGCCCGAGAAAGTACCGGGCGGGATCTCTTTCAATCTGCCGGACAAGCTGGCGCAGGTTCGAGACCAGATCGCGCGCCTCGCGCGCAAGTCGGGAATACTGCGGCAACCCTTCCGTGGCAAAGGCGGTCAGCGACGGACCGAGACGCGCCGCGGTGCTTTCGACCTCTCCGAACGCCGCATTCGCGGCCTCGGCGGTTTCACGCAACTGCTGTGTAATCACCGGTATATCGTCGCTGGCGAGACCTATCGCCTCTTCCAGTTGCGCCAGTGTCTGCTTCAGCGCGATCACAATATCCCCGTCCTCGCTGAGCAAACCATCGGCAGACGCAAATGCGCCCTCTGCCGCCGCCAGCGCGGCATCTCCTGTCTCCAACGTGACGTTCAGCCGCTCCAGCGTGCCGTTCGCAGTTTCAAACGTGGCGGCCACGCTGTCGAGTGTGGCCGTCAGGCCTTCAGCGAATTCATCCGTGCGCCCGGCCGCGGTCTGCAGATCGGCTCCGACAGTCTGTACAACCTGCGCAACCGTGTCGGTGGCGGTGCGAATATCGGCAAGGATTTGCGGAAGATCCGTCTTTGCCACGGCTATGGCGGTCTCTGAAAGCGTGGTGGCATTGGCGACCAGACCCCGTGCGTCGCGCACCAGCGCTGCCCCCTCGCCCTCTACAAACTCTTCGAACTGCGTCGCAGCACCCTCGATGGAAATCACCGCCTCGGAAAAGTCTTCGAACGCTTTGTCCGCCGCCGTGATCGTCGCTTCGGACTGGCGCAGACGATCCGTTGCCGCATTGCTGGTCGTTCGAAACGATTCCAACGTGGCCGAAGTGTCTGCTCCAAGCCTCTCAAGCTCTGTTTGCAGTGAGGTCAGCGTCGTTTCAACATCCTCCACGATCCCGCCCACATCGGCATTAAGAAACTGCGTGGCTGCATCAAGGGCGGTGCGCCCACTGGCCAGCGCCTCATCGCCGCGGTCAAGGGTTGTCTCGGCACGCTCCGCCAGCTGAGTGATCTGCTGAAGCGTGGCATCCGCATTCTTCAGCGTGGTATCCAGCGACGCAGACAGCGTCTCCAGAGTGTTCGAAAACACCGCAAAATCACCGGTTGCGTCAGAGATGCTCGATGTGGCTGCGGAAAAGTCGTCAAGGGCACGGTCAAGATTGGCCGAAGCCGTCTCGACGTTGCTCAGAATTGTTCTTACGCGCTGCAGCGTTTCCGGGCCCAGAAACTCTGAAACGTTGCGCGCAACCTGCAACACTTCGTCGATGACCTCGGGCGCGCCTTCACTGAGTGTCTGCAATACGGAACGGCCAGACTCGATCACCGGAACATCCGTGTCCGACGTCGAAACCAGCAACGGATCGTCGCTGTTGCCTGCTGATATTCCGACATAGGCTACCCCGGTCACGCCCAGAGACTCGATCGTGGCCTTGCTCGATGTCCGAACCGGCGTATCCGCCTGCACCTCCAGCCTGACAATCACCTGCCCTGTCAGCGCAGGGTCAAGACGCACGTCAATGACACGTCCGACAAGCAGTCCTGAAAACCGGACTTCCGATGCATTCGAGAGCCCGGAAACGGTCGGGAAAATCACATCGTAATAGGCAAACTGGCGATCCAGCTCCACACGCGCAAACCACAGGAAAAACCCCAGCACCCCGAGAAACCCGGCAATGGTGAAGGCACCGATCAGAACATAGTTGGCACGGGTTTCCATCGTGTTTTCTTACCCTTGCCCCTGCTGGTCTGCAATCGCTCCTCTTGCGGCACGTGACCTTGGCCCGCAAAAGTAGTCCCGCACCCAGGGATGATCGACCTCCAGCATGTCATCCAGAGTGCCGGCGACCAGCACGCGCTGTTCCGCCAGAACCGCGATTCTGTCGCATGTTGCATAAAGTGTGTCCAGATCATGCGTCACCAGAAAAACCGTCAGGCCAAGCGTCGTGGACAGATCGCGAATCAGCCGGTCAAACTGCGCCGCACCGATCGGGTCGAGCCCGGCTGTGGGTTCGTCAAGGAACACGATCTCCGGATCAAGCGCGAGCGCGCGCGCCAGACCGGCCCGCTTGCGCATCCCGCCCGAAAGCTGGGAGGGAAACTTGTCTCCGGCCGACCTTGGCAATCCTGCCATTGAAATCTTGAGCCGTGCCAGCGCCACGCGCGCATGGTCGCTCAGTCCTTCGATCGCGCGAAAAGGAACCTCGACATTTTCCCGTACCGTCAAAGAGGAAAACAGCGCCCCGTCCTGAAACATGACGCCAACGCGCTGCGACACATAGTCCAGCTCGTGTTCACTGGCATGCCGCATGTCCACGCCCAGCATGTGCACATCACCGGCGGTGGGCCGCTGCAATCCGACGATAGACCGCAACAAAACGGACTTGCCGGTTCCGGAACCGCCGACAACACCCAGTATCTCGCCGCGGTACACATCGAGATCCAGGGCGTCGTGCACGACCTGAGGCCCGAACTGGTTGCGCAACCCGCGAATTTCGATCACCGGCACTTTGCCCGCCACCCGCGTCACAAGCCAAGTTCCTGATAGAAGATCGAGAACAGGGCATCGGCCAGAATCACCGCAAAGATCGCCGTCACGACCGCCTGGGATGTCTTGCGCCCAAGCGACTCGGCATTGTTTCCAACGGAAAACCCGGCCTGACAGCCGATCACACCGATCAGCACGGCAAAGACCGGTGCCTTCGACAGCCCCACAAAGACGTTGCTCAGATCGGTGCCGTCGATCAGCCGCGTGACGAAAAGAGCGGGCGAAATACCAAGGTCAATCCATGACATCAGCAATCCGCCAAACAAACCGGACAGATTGGCAATCAGTCCAAGGATCGGCATCATCAGCACAAGGGCCAGCACGCGCGGCACAACCAGCGCATGGCCCGGGTCAAGCCCGAGGGTGCGCATGGCGTCGATTTCCTCTCGCATCTTCATAGAGCCGATCGCCGCCGTGAAGGCAGAGGCCGTGCGGCCTGCCACAATGATTGCGGTCAAAAGAATGCCAAGCTCGCGCAGAACCGAGATTGCAATCAGATCCACCACATACACTTCGGCCCCGAACTGGCGCAGTTGCGACGCCCCCTGAAAGGCAAGCACGATACCAATCAGAAAGGACATCAGAGCGACGATTGGAACTGCATGCAGCCCCACGGCCTCGCAATGGTACGCAAGCGCTGTAAGACGAAACTCCCTCGGGCGCACGATGCCCTGGACAAGCCGCGACAGAAAAAGACCAAGAACCTCTGCGAAACTGGCCAGACCCGTTCCCAGCGTTGCAACCGCCTCTCCGATCCCGGCGACCCGGTCTTGCAGGCTGAAGGGCACGCGCGGCTGGTCCTGGGTGCGGGGGATATCCGCCTCAACCGTGCTCAGAAAATCTGCAATCGCTGGATCATGTACAATCACCTCCGCCGTCTCTCCTGCCGCTTCGGCAAGCCGGCGCCTGTCGATTATTGCCCAGGCAATGCTGGAGTCGATCTGATCAACATCCGACAGGTCGAGCGACAGCGCGTCGCGTTCGGGCAACGTCGCGAACGTGTGTTCGAGATCGGGCAGGTCCCGCAGCCCCAGCGTCCCGGAGAAAAAGACATATGTCACGCCGTCACCGTCTTCGGTCCGGACGCTGCCTTCACGGCTGGAATGGGGTTCGCTGGCCACACCAACGTTCTGACATGAAGAGCCCGACGCGCCAAGACGGCACGCACATACCGACTGTGTCAGACGAGACCCTCAGGCGTGCGGGTCAAGCGGCAGATCAATCACGAAACGGGCCCCGCGCGAGGCTGCCTTCTCCAGTCGAATCTGGCCGCGATGCGCGGCCACGATCCTGAGACAGTAGGCAAGCCCAACACCGGTGCCCTTGCCCGCTTCCTTGGTTGTAAAGAGCGGATCGAAAATGCGCGTCTTGATGTCGTTGCTTATGCCCGGTCCGTTATCGGTCACCGACAGACACAGCCGCGTGCTGTCGCACTCACAGGCCACCACGATCCGGTCCCCGACTCCGGCATCCCGGATTGCGTGGATGGAATTGGTCAGCAGATTGATCAGGACCTGAATCATCTGAACCTCGTCCGCCGTGACGTCGGGCAGGATCTCCGTTTCCTTTGTCTCGATTGTGACGCCCTCGGCCTTTGCCTCCGCGGCCACCGCGTCAAGCGCCGCCTGAATCAGCGCATCCGGGGCGATCGGACGCAGCTTGAGCGGCTCTTGCCGCGCAAGTGAAAGAAACGAGCGCACGATGCGCACGCAGCGGTAGGCGGCGGTCGAGAGCTTGTCTACTCTTTGCGCCAGGGCCGGGTCATGAATTTCCTCTTCCAGCATGTCGGCATGACCGACAATGATCGTCAGCGGATTGTTCAGTTCGTGCGCAACTCCGGCCAGCAACTCGCCCAGCGCGCTGAGTTTTTCGGACTGGAACAACTGCTCGCGCTGGCGGTCGAGTTCTTCCTGAAACGCAAGCTCGCGACTGATGTCTTCGATGTTCGTGACAATCACGTCTTCTCCGCGATAGTCGATCAGTCGGGCTGACAACTGAGCGGGAAACTCCGAGCCGTCAGGGCGCAGGCAGGTCACGCGCATATCATCTACGTGACCATCGCCCAGAAGGTTGGTCACATAGTCGGCCCGATCCTCGCGCCGGGCAAAATGGGAAAAGCTGCTTTTCGCGGTACCAAGCAAATCAGCGGCTGCCGGAGAGCGGTAAACCACCTGCCCGTCGGCAATGCGCGACATTGTCAGACTGACCGGGCAGGCCTCCAGCACCTTGCGCAAAAGCGCCTCGATATCGCGCAGCGCTTCGGCCTCGGTGTCAACCATCAGCGACCGGGTTCGGGTCAGTACAAACCCGTCACCCGGCAAATGACCGAGCTTGAGGCGATATGCACCCTGACGATCCGCGACCTCGATGTCCTGCGGGCCCGCCAACGCCTCATCAAGGCTTGCTTCGCACATATCCAGCCTGTCGCTGACATGTTGCGGCAGAACACCACGGCTCACGGCCTCACGCAAGAAGATACCCCACGGCAGACCGGGTTCCAGAAGGTCCGCGAGGACGGGAAACGCGGACTTAAAACTTTGATTGGCAAAGCTCAGCCGCGCCTCGCCATCAAACAGCGCGACACTCTCGTCCAGGGTTTCCAGAATCGCGCACCAGAGGTCAGTGCCGGGGTCCATGGGCGGAGGCGCTGGCGTAGAGGACATTCCGTTTCAACCGGTTCCCGCCTGTTCGGTCCGTTCGATCAGACCAAACAACCCATCTTCACGCGCTGTGGCCTCGAAACCGTTTTGCACAAGGGACGCAAACGCGGCATCCGTCACGATTGACATGTCCCCCGCCGCGCCACGATGGCGCAGCGCCCCGCTGACCGTTTCGCCGAAGACGTCATAAATATAGTTCTGACTGCCAACCACGGACCCAAGCACAGAGCCTGACGCAACTCCGATCCGCGCAACCCACCGGATCGGATGCGATGCATTGCGACGCTCAAGAAAGCGCAGGAACCTGATCGCAGACTGGGCAACCGCATTGGCGTGATCCTGATTAGGGTCCGGCACGCCGGACACCGCAAGGTAACTGTCGCCGTTGGTGCGAATTCGCTGGCATGAAAATTGCGCACCGATCCGATCAAAACCGCTGTAGATGTCGTTGAGTTCGCTCACGATAACACCCGGGTCATGCTTGGAAAGCACATCGTCAAAGCCGATAAAGTCGATCGCAAGCACGGACACCGGGTCAAAGAGACGGGGCGAGACCACACCAAACGTCTTGTATTCTTCATATGCCGCGCGCGGCATCATGTTCAGCAACAGCCGTTCGACCTGCTCTTTCTCGCGTTTGATCTCGTGCGTGTTGCGCTCGACCATCATGGAATAGGCATCGATCATCGATTCCAGTTCCTTGATGCGGGTAATGTTCTGACAAACCAGAACCGCGATGTTCTCGCCCGCGTCCACGGCACGGTTAAACTCCATGGCGACAGTCATCGTCCGGCGCCGGAGCTTGAAGGACAGCTCGGCGTTGAAGGTCTTGTCCTGCGCAAGGTCGGCGCGCAATGTCTCAAGCTCCAGATCCGGAAACAGGTCCGGCAATGTGCCCGGCGGTCCGTCCGAGGCAAACCAGCCGTCAAACGTATCGTTGCGAAATCGCACTTCGAGCGTTTGCAGATCAATAAGGGCAACGCCGACCCCGATCGCACGCAACAGCTGTTCGTTGATGGCTTCAATCGACATTCGGGGTCTCTACAAGCAAGGGCCGTCGCGCCTCGAATGCGCCGACGACGGCTTCTATATCAACCGGGTCGACATCGAAATCCGCAAGCACCTCGGTCACCAAATCCTTGAGCCGGTCAAAATGATGAGGGTTGATCGTAAGGTGGCTGTGCGCCCGCGCAATATGATCATCCCCGAAAGAGGCAGGTCCGCCCATCAGGGACGAAACGAACTTGGTCTGATGATCAATAATGCCGGGCAAATCCACATCGTCGAAAAAGGGTCCCAGATCGTCATCCTCAAGCAACCGGTCATACAGCGTCAACACGATACGGCTGACCGTCGAAAAGCCGCCGTACTTATCAAAGAGTGTTTTTTCCATTGTCCCCTGATCCTGGTTCCTTCCAACCCTGACAGCCCATCACACGCTGCGAGGCGCACGTACCGGAACCGGACGTGATGCCTGGATTAAGGCAATCATCCGCCTTCGGGTCAACCTGGCATCGCGATGGAGACTGCACCATCGCGCTGTTCGGGTACGAGCGCGGCACGACCGCCCTGATGCGGACGGCCGTACAGCGGTGTTTCAAATCATCGCGTGGTCAAAGCCGATCTTTCGGAAAAAACCGCGATCAGCGGCATCTCGTCCTGACCTGGCATGCTGACGCGCCTGCGCGCGATGCATGTCGCGCCGGGCGAGATGATTGGATTTCGCAAATCTGGCCATCGTGTCGCCCGAACTCACATGATCCAGCCGTCACGGTGTGACGGCAGAACCGTTGGAACGCGGAACAGTCTGCGACGGCGTTGCGTGGGTCTTTGATTTTGCATGGTATGGTCCTTTCTGTGATGATCCCACCGTGCCACCGCGATGTTTCAGTTGTCGGTCCCGGCGCGCGCAACCGTGTTTCATCTGTTTCAGCTCCGGGCAGGCCCTGGAAAGGAAAACCCCGCCACAAACATGGCGGGGCTTCGGGACACGGCACCGTGAAGAAACCGGTTCACTCTGATTTGAGTTGATCCCATATCACGGCGATTTTCGCCGCCAGACGCTGCATGTCCACCGGACCAGTCTGTTCGCCAGTCACCGAAATCCGAAGCACCCTGCGCCCTTTCCAGACCGACGTGCGCACAAACTGTGCACCGTCGCTGTTCAGCGCATCCGCGACAGACTGGGTGACCCTGTCGGTATCCCACGCGCCGCGTCCGCGGTCGAACCGGATCGCGACCTGGTTGAGGACGACATCGTTCACAATCTCGATCCCGTCCCGCTGGCGCAGTTTGTAGCCGAGCAGGGCAGCACAGTCACAATGGTTGCAAACCATGTCCGCGATCCCCTCCCGGCCAAAGGCCCTGAAGGCCGCCCAGACAGGGAAACCGCGGGCACGTCGCGACAATTCCGGCACATAGTGTGTGGCGTTGCGCCCTGTCTCCGGCCCTTCGGGCAGGTAACTGGCCGAAATGTCCATTGCACGCCGATGTGCATCCCGGTTGCGAACAATGGCAAAACCCGCGTCAAAAGGCACCTGCAACCACTTGTGGCCATCAACGGACCAGCTGTCCGCGCGGTCAATCCCGTTCGTCAAGGCGCGTGTCTTGGCACAGCATCGCGCCCAAAGTCCGAATGCGCCATCCACATGCAGCCACGCCCCGTGCGCGGCGGCCAGATCGGCCAGAGCCTCGAAATCGTCAAATGCGCCGGAGTGTATGTTGCCCGCTGTCGCAACCACGACCTTCGGGCCGGGCCGGCGGGCGATTTTCCGACGCAACGTCTCAACACACATGCGGCCCTGATCATCGGACGGGATCTCGACCACATTGTCCGTGCCCAGTCCCAGATAACGCAGGGCAGCACGATTGGAGGTATGCGTATCGTCGCACACAAAAACCGTGATGCGCGGTGCGCTCTGCAACCCGGTTTTCGCGACATCGCACCCCAAACGCCGCAACACGGCGTCGCGCGCGGCAGCCAATGCGATAAATCCGCCCATTGTTGCGCCGGTGGTCAGCCCCACGGATGCCTCGCGCGGAAGATCGAGCGCGTCAAGCAACCACCCGCAGGCCACATCTTCAGCCGTCGCAGCAGCTGGCGAACATTCATAGATGCCGGCGTTCTGACCCCAGACCGAGGTCAACCAGTCCGCGGCAACCGCCGTTTTGTTCGACCCGCCCATGACCCAGGCGTAGAAACCTGACCGGGGTGTGCCAACCAGTCCCGGCGCTGCCGCCGCGATCAGATCAGAAATGACGTCTTCGCCCGGAACGCCCTGCTCTGGCAGTGGTCCTCCAAAGGCTGCGCGCAAGGATTGCGGAGACGCTTTGGGGTGAAGGGGGGTGTCGCCGTCGCGAAAAGCCATCGCATAGGCAGAGGCGGTCGCCATGGGACCATCG
>JBCCHI010000094.1:0-15032 GCA_039028815.1 Pseudomonadota bacterium | reverse complement strand
GTCCATCGCCTGCGCGATCCGCAGGCCCAGCGCCAGCGCCGCCTCCACTTCCACGGCCATGTCGGCCAGAACGTTTTGCATCAGCGGTTGCCGGATCAGGCGCTTCTGAAAGGCCGAGCGATGCGAGGTGTGATGCAGCGCCTGAACCAGCGCCTGCCGCATGATCCCGGCCGATGACATCGCACAGTAAAGCCGGTTGCCGGTCACCATCTCTATGATCGTGCGGATGCCGCGGCCTTCCTCGCCCACCATAACACCGTAAGTGTCCTGAAACTCCATCTCGGTCGAGGCATTGGAACGGTTGCCGAGCTTGTCCTTCATCCGCTGAATGAACAGGCTGTTGCGCGTTCCGTCCGGTCGCCAGCGCGGGACAAGGAAACAGGAAATGCCCATGCCTTCGGTATTGGCCAGCACCAGAAATGCGTCGCACATGGGGGCCGAGCAGAAAAACTTGTGCCCCGTCAGAAGGTAGCCGTCGCCCTCCGGTCGGGCCACCGTCGTGTTGGCGCGCACATCCGACCCGCCCTGCTTTTCCGTCATGAACATGCCGATCATCGCGCCGGTCTTTTCAGCCGCAGGGATGTCGCGCCGGTCATATTCGGTGGACAGGATGCCCGGCATCCATGCGTCGGCAATCGCCGGGGCCAGGCGCAGCGAAGGCACGACCGAGTAGGCCATCGCCATCGGGCACATCACGCCCCCCTCGGGCTGGCTGAACATGTAGGTCAGAACCGACTGTCCCAGATGGCCGGCGCTGCCCTCGTGATGCCATGCGAAATTGTGGACCTTGTTGGAGATCGCCAGATCCATCAGGTCGTGATAGGCCGGGTGAAACTCGACCGCATTGAGACGCATGCCATACCGGTCAAAGGCGCGCAGCTCGGGGCCATGACGATTGGCCTGGCTGGCCTTCTCAAAGGTCTCCTCCAGCCCGGTGACATGGCCGACATGCGCAAAATGATCCGCGTGATCCGCTCCGCCCATGTGCAGCGCCCAGTGTTTCAGCGCACGGTCATCGTCCCACAGGTCCTGATCGCCCATGTGGGGCGGCATGTTGACAACCTCGTGGGTCTGCAAATGCGATATCGGATCGCGTGGCGTCATGATGTCTCTCCCTGCGGGCAATCTAGACGTCACGGCTGCCGCGCAGCAAACCCGATTTCTTGATCTCTGTGTTCAACTCAGTTAAACAGAGCCATGCGATTTCGGTCTTTCGACAGTCTCAACATCTTCCGCACCGTTGCCGAGAAAATGAGCTTCACGGCAGCGGGTGACGCCCTGAACATGTCCAAGGGGGCGGTGAGCTACCAGATCGCCAAGCTTGAGGCCGAATTGGGCACAAACCTGTTTGAGCGGCGGCACACCCGTATCCGCCTGACCGCCGAGGGCCAGCGCCTGAACGATGCGGCGACGCGGCATCTGGGGCGGCTCGAAGCGGTGATTGCCGAGACCAGATCAAACCACGAGCACCCGCTCTGTGTCGGAGCACACAGCTGGTTCATTGCCCGATGGCTCGGCCCAAGACTGTCGCAGTTCACCAGCGCAAACCCCGACATTTCACTCCGGGTCGAGCCGATCAACACCGAGGCAGATCTGAACAGTCCCGCCCTCGATCTGTCGGTTTTCTGGTGCGATCCCGATGTCACGGACCTCGATGTCGAGGTTCTGTTCAGATCCGAAACGCGCCCCCTGGCCAGCCCCGACACAGCCGCCAGAGTCGAAAGGCTCGGCCTCAGGACCGCCGTTCGCGAAATCCCGCTGCTGCCGGACGCGTCCGGTATGACGGCCTGGCGCGACTGGCATGATCGTGCGGGGCTGCCCTTTGCGCCGACAAGAAACGCTCTTTCGCTTCCGGATGCGAACAGCCGCCTGCAAGCCGTCATGTCCGGGAACGGGCTGGGCCTGCAGGACGAGTTTGCCGCGCCGGAAATCGAAAGCGGTCGCCTCGTCTGGATCTCGGAGCGCGCGCTGACAAACTTCGCATACTGCATCCTGCCCCCGGCTGGCGGTCACCTGTCCACGCCGGCCGCACTGTTCAAGGACTGGTTGACGTCGCAGGATTTCTGAAGCGCACACATTTGTCTCCGCGCTGAACTCTGCGGGCGACAGGCCAGTCTCGCGCGGGATGTCTCGCGCGGGATGTCTCGCCCGGGATGTCTCGCCCGGAACGCCGCCGCTGTCCCGTTGCGCAGAACCGATCGGAAATGCCGGTGCAGCGAGGCCGGACGCGACACGGGACGCCCGTGCATCGGACCGGATCGGACCCGTCGCCACCCGGGACATGCCGCAACGGCCGGCAAGACACCCCGTCTGCGTGATGCTGCGCCAAGGAACCCGGTCAGACGCAAAGCCCGGGCGCATCAGCCTGTCACAGGCGGGCTTACGGATCATGTCTTGGCGGCGCGCCGCCTCTCTCCTGCCGGTTGGGTCCGCACATCCGCAATCGTCACCTGTTGCACGACCGATCCCCCCGGCCGCGCAGTCATCCCACGACCACAGATGGGTATGGACCGTTCTGCGGAACGCCCGGCACGGATGTCTGCGCCGAGGCAAAGAGCGATGGCTAAACCCAAGACACCACGCGCCTGTGATCCGATGTCGCCCCCGCCGGACCCGCCCCGGCGCGCGGAGCGGATGCAGCCCGGGGTCAGATCGCTTCGGCAAGCCGCGCAACATAGCGCGCCAGCGTGTCGATCTCCAGATTCACCCGATCCCCCACAGCCACCTGCCCCCAGGTCGTGACCTGTTTGGTGTGCGGGATGAAGTTGATGCCAAATTCGCGGCCCTCGACCTCATTGACCGTCAGCGACGTGCCGTTCAGCGCCACAGAGCCCTTGGACGCGATGAACCGCGCCAGCGGCGCAGGCGCCCGCAGCGTCACACGGGTGCTGTCGCCGTCGTCGCGCAGCGCAATGACCTCGGCCAGCCCGTCGACATGGCCCGAAACGATGTGACCGCCCAGTTCGTCGCCCACGCGCAGCGACCGCTCCAGATTGACCCGGCGGCCCGGCACCCAGGCGTCCAGGTTGGTCTTCGAGACGGTCTCGGCCGAGACATCCACATCAAACCAGTCCGCGCCCTTGCCCACCACCGTCAGGCACACGCCGTCACAGGCGATCGAGGCCCCCAGATCGACATCCGTCATGTCATAGCCGGTGCCGATCCGCGCCCGCAGATCGCCGCGTTGCTCGACATCCCGGATCTCTCCCATGTCGGTCACGATTCCGGTGAACATGCCTGCCTCTCCCCACGTTTTGCGCCGCGCGCCCCGTCGCACGGGAGGCGCGCAGGGCGTGTCGCGACACGATGTAGTGACCACATGCCACGCTGGCAAGCAAGCCGCACCGCGCCGCACAGCATTTGGCTTAATTTTGTCTCAATCCTGAGCTAGTATCCCTGAAAACGACAACAGCAGTCACGACACGAGCACAACAGGCCCCTCATGACGGAAATGATCCGTGACTTTCCGCGCAATGCCAGCGGCGTTCCCGCCCCGGCGCGGGTGTTTGTGTTCTTGCAGGGGCCGCACGGGCCGTTCTTCTGGCGGCTGGCGCAGATGCTGCGCTGCGCCGGTGCACAGGTCTGGCGCGTGGGCTTCAACGCCGGGGACCGGCTGTTCTGGCGCGACGGGCGCAGCTTTCACGCCTTCACCCGCCCGCACCATGACTGGCCCGCCGAATGCCGCCGGATCATGACCGAAAAGCGCGTGACCGATCTGGTGGTCTATGGCGACACACGCCCCATCCACGCCCGCGCCATCGCCGAGGCGCAGGCCGCCGGGATCACCGTGCATGTTTTCGAAGAGGGCTATCTGCGCCCCTACTGGGTCAGCTATGAACGCAATGGCGCAAACGGCCATTCCCGCGTGATGGACATGAGCGTTGCCGACATGCGCCACGCGCTCGCGCGCTCGGATCTGGACACTGCGCTGCCGCCCGCCAGCTGGGGCGACATGCGCCACCACGTGTTTTACGGTGCGCTCTATCACGGGGCGGTTCTGGTCTCGGGGCTCACCCCGCGCTGGCGCAATTTCCGGCCCCACCGCGCGCTCAGCGTCGCGCAGGAATTCCGGTTGTATCTCAAACGTCTGGTCCTGATGCCACTGCACGCCATCGACCGGCACATCGCCTCGTGGCGGATCCGGAACGGCGGCTTTCCCTATCATCTGGCGCTGCTGCAGCTTGAACACGACACCGCGTTTCGCGACCATTCGCCCTTTGGCACCATGACAGAGTTCCTAGACACGGTGCTGACCGGCTTTGCCCGCGGCGCGCCGCGCCACCATCATCTGGTGATCAAGGCGCATCCGCTGGAGGACGGGCGCGTGCCGATCCGCGCGGAACTGCGCCGCCTGACCCGCCGGCTTGGCCTCGCAGGGCGCGTGCATTATGTGCGCGGCGGCAAGCTCGCGCGGCTCCTCGACGAGGCGCGCAGCGCCGTCACCGTCAATTCCACGGCCGCCCAGCAGGTGCTCTGGCGCGGAATTCCGCTCAAGTGTTTTGGCAGCGCCGTCTATGCAAAACCTGAATTCGTCTCCGGCAAATCCCTGTCCGCCTTCTTCGCCGGGGCCGAACGCCCCGACCGCCGCGCCTATCGCGATTTCCGCCGTTATCTGCTGGAAACAAGCCAGATTGCGGGCGGTTTCTATTCCGCGCGGGGGCGGCGTCAGGTGCTGCGTCAGGCGGTCGACATGATGCTTTCGCACCACGATCCCTATGACGCCCTTGCAACAGGCACCGCGGCCCCAAGGCAACAGTTGCAGCTTGTGAACTGACGCACCGGACCGTTTCGCTGGATTTTCCGCGTTCACCCGTTAACCTGCCCGCAAAAGACTGAGGCAGTATAAAACAGGTCGAGGAGACCGGGCAGTGAAACTTCCGCACATCCGCTGGGCGCGGCCCATCGCGGCGTTGCTTGTGGTCAGCATGGTGGCCGCTTGCGGACTTCCGCGTTCAGGCCCCAACAAGAAAGAAATCTATTCGGGGTCGGTCCTGCGCGACGGCGACGCCTTCGTGGTCACCGTCAATGACCGCGTCACGCGCGCCACCGCCGTTGCGCCGGTGCTCGGATTCAGCGACGCGTTCAGAAACGCCGGTCTCATGGGCTCTGACACGATTCAGCCCGGCGATACGCTGGGCCTGACCATCTGGGAAAACGTCGATGACGGCCTGCTGGCCGGAGAAGGCATCAGCCAGACCGTGCTGCAGGAGGTGCAGGTCGACGGCTCGGGCTTTATCTTCGTGCCCTATGCCGGGCGCATCCGCGCCGCCGGCAACACGCCGGAATCGATCCGCCAGATCATCACCTCCAAGCTCGACGAACAGACCCCGGACCCGCAGGTCGAGGTGCGGCGTCTGGCAGGTGACGGCGCAACCGTCTCCCTGGTCGGGGCTGTCGGCGCGCAGGGCGTCTACCCGATCGAACGCCCCACGCGCACCCTGTCCACCATGCTGGCCGCGGCCGGCGGCGTGACCATCGAGCCCGAAATCGCCCAGATCATCGTGCTGCGCGGCAGCATGCGCTCTCAGGTGTGGTTCAGCGATCTCTACGAACACCCCGAGCTCGACATCGCGCTGCGCGGCGGCGACCGCATCCTTGTCGAGGTCGACACCCGCTCGTTCACCGCGCTCGGCGCGACCGGTGGCCAGTCCCGGCTGCCCTTCCCGTCGCCCACGATCTCTGCGGTCGAGGCGATCGCGCAGGTCGGCGGCCTGAACACCAATATTTCCGACCCGACCGGCGTGTTCGTGATGCGCAACGAACCGGCCGAGGTCGCCAATCAGGTGCTGGGCCGCAACGATCTGGTGGGCGCGCAACGGCTGGTCTACGTGCTTGATCTGACGCAACCCAACGGGATCTTCCTGGCCCGCGACTTCGCGGTCCGCGATCAGGACACGATCTATGTGACCGAAGCCCCCTGGGCACAATGGACCAAGATCCTGGCCCCGATCACCGGAACGCTCGGCACGGTCGGCTCGATTGCAAGCCTGAACAACAACCTCAATTGATGTCATCGGATATCCGCGAAGCACCCGCCGCAGAGCCTCTTGCGCGGCGGGTGTTTTACGTCAATGCCGGCTTTCTGCGCCAGCGCCGTCTGCGCCGGATCGCCGAACTGGCGGGATACACGCTGCGCCTGCCCTCGCCCGCCGCGCACCCCGGTCCCGATGACCTGATCGCCGTCTGGGGCCGCTCGCCCTACGCCGCCCGCGGAGAGACGCTGGCCACCCGCACCGGCGCGGGCATCATCCGGCTGGAAGACGCCTTTCTGCGCTCGCTCTATCCCGGCCGCACCGGCACCCCCCCGCTGGGGCTGCTGATCGACACGACCGGCGTGCATTTCGACGCCGACAGCCCGTCCGATCTTGAAACCCTGCTGGCCACGCACCCGCTGGACGACACCGCGCTGCTCGACCGGGCGCGCGGCGCCATCGCCCGTCTGCAAGAGGCGCACCTGACCAAATACACCGCCTTCGATCCCGCCGCGCCGGTGCCCGCGCCGGGCTATGTGCTGGTGCTCGACCAGGTGCGCGGCGACGCCTCGGTGCGGCACGGCGGCGTGGACGCCAACACGTTTCGCGAAATGCTCTACTACGCGCAGGAGGATCACCCCGGCGCACCGGTCCTGATCAAGTCCCACCCCGAATCGCGCGCCGGGTTCAGACAGGGTTACTTCGGCCCTTCGGACGCCACCGGCCGCGTCCGGCTGTTTGCCGATCCGGTCAGCCCCTGGACCCTGCTTGAGGGCGCGCGCGCGGTCTATACCGTGTCGTCGCAACTGGGGTTCGAGGCGATCTTCGCCGGGCACAAGCCCCGTGTTTTCGGGCGCCCCTTCTACGCCGGCTGGGGCCTGACCGAAGACCACCACCCCCTTGCCCTGACCCGCAGACAGCGCCAGCTCACCCGCGCGCAACTCTTTGCCGCGGCGATGCTGCTCTATCCCAGATGGTACGACCCCTGCCGCGACCGGTTGTGCCCGTTCGAGGACGCCCTCGGCGCGTTCGAGGCCGACACCCGCTGCTGGCGCGAGGATCACCGCGGCTGGACAGGCATCGGCATCCGGCTCTGGAAACGGCCGCACATGCAGCGCTTCTTTGGCCGACAGAGCGCGATGCGCTTTGCCTCCGGCCCGCGCAAGGCGGCGGAGCTCGTCCGCCGCGACGGCGGCCGCGTGATGGTCTGGGCCTCCGCCGCAAGCCCGGACACAGACGCCGTGCGGGTCGAGGACGGCCTGCTGCGCTCGCGCGGGCTGGGCGCCGAACTCGTGCCGCCGCTCTCGCTGGTCTGCGATGACAGCGGCATCTATTACGACCCGCAACGCCCCAGCCGCCTGGAGACGCTGATCGCTCAACGCGCGGCTCTGCGCCCCGATCAGACCCTGCGCGCCGAACGGCTGATCACCCAGATTGTCCGGCACGGCCTCAGCAAGTACAACCTCGGCCTCGCGCGCCCCGCCCTGCCCGACGGCCCGCGCATTCTGGTCGCCGGTCAGGTCGAGGATGACGCCTCGGTCCGCACCGGCGCGGACGCGATCACCACGAACGCCGCGCTGCTCGAACGGGTCCGGGCCGAACACCCCGACGCCACGCTGCTGTTCAAACCGCACCCCGATGTCGAGGCCGGCCTGCGCGCGGGCCATGTCCCCGATGACCTGCTGCACGCACTGTCCGCCACCGCCCTGCCGGGCTGCGACCCCGCCACGCTGCTGACCGAGGTGTCAGAGCTGTGGACCATGACCTCCGGTCTGGGGTTCGAGGCGTTGCTGCGCGGCGTTCCGGTGATCACCACCGGCGCGCCCTTCTACGCAGGCTGGGGCCTGACCCGCGATCTGGGCCGCGTGCCCGCCCGCCGCCGGGCGCGCCCGACGCTGCCCGGTCTGGTGCATGCCACGCTGATCGACTATCCGCGCTATCTCGATCCGGTGACCGGCCTGCCCTGCCCGGCCGAGGTCGCCGTGGACCGTCTGGCCACCGCAGACCTGCCGCACCCCGGCGCGCTCAACCGCCTGCTGTCGAAACTTCAGGGCATCTTCGCCTCACAGGCCGGGCTCTGGCGCTGACCGGCCTGCCCGCCCGCCCCGGCCGAAGGCACGCTCAGCGCAGGCTCAGCAGCACCTCGATGTCGCGCTGGCTGAGCCGTGCCAGCAGGGCCCGTTCTTCGGCCGACATCCCGGTGCCGTCCTCGATATGCTGTTTCAGAAAGGCCGCGACATCGCTGGTGGACCGGTAATAGAAATCCACATCGCGCCGGCTCATCTCGTCCACCAGCCGGCGCAACAGCGCCTTCTGCCGTTCCGAATCGAGATCCTTGCGTCTGTCCTCCAGCACGGTGCCCCCCGCCCTCATGATCGCTGTCCCCCTCTCAGATAACGCGTTTCGCCGCCGCGCCAACCGCTCCGATCCCGGCGGGCCGGGGGGCGGCGTCATTTTGACTTGCGAACCGGCCCGGTCCTGTGATCTGCCTTCGGGGTCAGACCCCGGCGGCACCCCCCGCCAGAGCAGGAAGGGCAGGAACAGGATGGTCCCGGACACCCCCCGCGCGCCCCGCTTCGACGACACGCCCCGCATCGCCATCGTCTCGGCCTTCGCCCCCGAATGGGTGCTGATCCGCGACCGCATGAGCGACAGCCGGGACATCCGCCACCTCAACCGCGACTTTACCACCGGCACCCTGTCCGGCCGGCCTGTCGTCGTCTTCCAGTCCGGTGTCTCGATGATCAACGCGGCCCTGTCGTCGCAGGCCGCCATCTCCCGCTTCAACCTGCGCGGCCTGGTATTTTCCGGCGTCGCCGGCGGCGCCGACCCCGACATGGGCATCGGCGATATCGTGATCCCGGACAAATGGGGCCAGTACCTGGAAATGGCCTTCGCCCGCGCCTCCGGCGACGGCTACCGCCTGCCCCCGTTCCTGCACTCCGACTTTCCGAATTTCGGCATGATCCACACGCTCAATCTCGGCACGTTCGAGGCGCTGGCCGGCGACGCCGAATGCCGGTTCTGGTTTCCGATTGACCCCGCGTTCCGCGCCGCCGCAGAGCGCGCAGGCGCAGGGTTTCGCTTTGCGCGTCAGGATGCCCGCGGCCGGCGCCTGACCCGCGCGGCGCGCATCCACACCGGGGGCGCGGGCGTGTCAGGGTCGGCCTTTGTCGACAATGCCGAGGTCCGCGACTGGGCGCACCGGGCCTTTGGCGCATGCGTGCTCGACATGGAAACCGCGGCCGTCGCACAGGTGGCCGATGAAAACGGCGTGCCCTTCATCGCCGTGCGCGCCCTCTCGGATCTCGCAGGCGGCGAGGCGGGCGCGAACGAGTTCGATATCTTCATGCATGTCGTGGGCACCACTCTGGCGGACTTCGTCACCGCCCTGCTTGCCGAACTGCCCGCCTGACCCGGAGAGGGTGTTGCAACAAAGAGTCGGTCCGCACAGGCCGGCCCGCCAGCACCAGCCCCCTCTTTGCTCCCCCCCTGCCAAAATGTTATCAAAGGCTTAACGGCAGCACAGACGCCGGCAAAACATTGAGCAGGTTACATGACAGACACCGTCGCCACACTCTGGATCGGCCATCATCTTTCGTGGCTGGAACGTCTCAGTCTCAAATCCTTCCACGATGTCGGCCAGACGCCGGTCCTCTACACCTATGACGAGATCGAGGATGTCCCCGATTACGTCGAGCTGCGCGATGCCCGCACCGTGATGGACAAGCGGTTCACCCAGTGCCACTGGGGCAAGGACCGGCTCGATGATCCGCGCATCCATTCCGACATATTCCGCGTCATGCTGATGCGCAGGACCGATCACATCTGGGTCGATGCCGATGTCTACGCGCTACGCCCGCACGCCACCACACAGGGCTATCTGTTTGCCATGCGCCGCCGGAATTTCGTGCCCAACAGCGTCATTCGGACCCCGCGCAACAGCCCGGCAACCCGGATGATGGAACAGTTTGTCTCGCAGACCGGCACCCGCCCGCCTTGGTGGAGCGCGCAGCAGATCGACCTGCAGGAGCGCACGGTCGGGGATTTTTCGTTCGAGAAACTTCCCGTCGGGGTCACCGGCCCCGAAGCCTTCGGGTATTTCCTGTGCCAGACCGGCGAGGCCCGCCACGCCACGCCGTTTGACGTGCTCAACCCCGTGATGGCACGCCACTCGACCACGCTGATCGAGACGCCCAGCCCCTACGACGTGACCGCGATGCGCGAGAACAGCATGTCATTGCATCTCTATGCGTCCGGCGCCCGCCGCCGCCTGATCAAACCCGCCATGAACGGCGTCGCGCCCGAAGGCAGCCTTCTCGATCACCTGTGCCGCACCCACGGCATCGACATGGCCGCCCACCCGATCACCCACCGCGACAGCAAGCAAAGCGCGCGCCTGCGCCGCCAGCTTTATCGCGCGGCCTGAAGGAAAGAACGGCCTGAAAGACCGCAGCCTGAACAAGGGGGCGCACATGCGTCAGAAACTGCAAACCGCCTTTTCCGGCATCGACTGGTCGGAACGCAAAAAAGGCATCCCGCGATCGGGGCCGGGCTCGACCCTCGCGCATACCGAAACCCTGCGCCAGGCGCTGCCGGATCTCTTTCGCGCCTACAACGTCACGTCCTTTGTCGATGCCCCCTGCGGCGACTGGCACTGGATGCAGCATGTCGACCTGACGGGCGTGTCCTATCTCGGCCTGGATATTGTCGAGGATATCGTCACCGCAAACGCAAACAGCTTTGCAACCGACACCGTCCGGTTCGGGCTGGCCGACATCACCAACGACCCCCTGCCCGCAGCAGACATGATCATGTGTCGCGACTGTCTGTTTCACCTCAGGTTCTGGCTGCGATGGGCCTTTTTCGAAAACTTTCTGGCCTCCGGCACGCCCTATCTGCTGACCACCGTGCACGACAACCCGGTCAACCGGAATGTGCCCGAAAACGGCAAGTTCCGCTGGTTCAATCCCCGCATTGCCCCGTTCAACCTGTCCGAGCCGATCCATCTGATCCCCGACACGCCGGCCGCACAGCAGGCCGCTGCCTCGGATGATTTCCGGACGCGCCGGTATATGGGGCTCTGGCACCGCGACCAGATCGCAGCCGGGCTCGCCGCCCGCGACGCGGCCTGACCGCCAGCGCGCCCCGCCCGCAGACCTGAGCCCCGGCACCAGGCATCCCGCACGTCAGATGGTGAAGGTCCCGCGACCGCCCCGCCCGTAGCCCTGACCATCGGCACCCACCCCTTCTGTTGTTGCCCCGACACACCCCGCACCACGGGACCGGACTTTCGCCATGTCAGACCGCGCAGGGCGCTCTCTTTTGGCGCGCGCCCGGAGATGCACCGCAGACGCGCGCGCCCCGTTGGACTGTGTGGGACTGTGTGGGACTGTGTGAGACAGAAACGGGCACGCGGCATCGGGAAACCGCACGGCCCCGACCGCCCGAAACGGCCCTCAACAACCCGCAACCGCGCCACTGTTTGTCCGGGCCGTGCGCAGGGGTGGATGCCCGGATCCGGTGTCCGGACAAGGCGGTGCTGCGCCCGTGGCCCGCGCGTGACCTGTGTCTTCAGGATGGCCCTGATGGCCGATCTGGCCCGGATCACCCAAATCGCCCGGCCGCGCGGTTCAGTCCGCGCGCCAGACCTGCATGACGTCGCCGCCCACCGCGCGCGTCCCGATCAGGCGGAACCGCTCGGCCTGATCCAGCCGTTCCAGACCCAGCGCCGAAATTCCCGGCAGGCCCTCCGCCCCGATCGCCAGCCCGGCGCTGAACACCACCAGATCATCCACCAGCGTCTCGGCCATCAGCGAGGCCGCCAGCGCGCCCCCGCCCTCGCACAGCACCCGCGTCACGCCGCGCGCGCCCAGCGCCTGCAACACCGATCCCATATCAAGCTGCCGTCCCGCCAGCGCGCAGCGAATCACCTCGGCACCCGCGCCCGTCCAGGCCTCGGCCAGCGCGGGGTCGGCATCCGGTCCGCAGCACAGCCACACCGGCACCTCTCGCGCGGTGCGCGCAAGCTGCGACATCAGCGGCAGATCCAGACGGCGCGAGACCACCACCCGCACCGGCTGAGACGCGCGCCCCATCTCGCGGACGGTCAGCATCGGGTCATCCGCCCGAGCGGTGCCCGCCCCCACCATCACCGCGTCATGGCTGGCCCGCAGCCCGTGCACATGCCGCCGCGCCTGCGGTCCGGTGATCCACTGGCTGTGCCCGCTGGCCGTGGCAATCCGCCCGTCCAGCGACAGCGCCAGCTTCAGCGTCAGCCGGGGCCTGCCCCGCACCATCCGGCTGAGAAACCCGCCCAGAACCTCGGTCGCCGCATCGGCCAGCAGCCCGGTCTCCACCTCAAGACCCGCCGCGCGCAGTATGGAAAATCCGCGCCCGCTGACCCGCGGATCGGGATCTTCCAGCGCCGCCACCACCCGCGTGATCCCCGCCGCGATCAGCGCCTCGGCGCACGGCGGCGTTCGCCCGTGATGCGCGCAGGGCTCCAGACTGACATAGGCCGTCGCGCCCCGCGCCTGCGTCCCCGCCTGCGCCAGCGCCACCTGTTCCGCATGCGGCCGCCCGCCGGGCTGTGTCACGCCACGCCCCACGATCCGGCCCGCCTGCACGATCACGCAGCCCACCGCCGGATTGGGCCAGCACCGGCCCAGACCCCGGCGCGACAGCGCGATGGCCAGCTTCAGATACCGGGTGTCGGCCGCCGCGCCCACCGGGCGCTCACGGCTCTTCGGTCGCTGCGTTGGGGCGCAACTCGCTCACGAATTTGTCGAAATCGTCCGCCGCCTGAAAATTCTTGTAGACGCTGGCAAACCGCACATAGGCCACGGTGTCGATCCGCGCCAGGCTTTCCATCACGATCTCGCCCACCGTTTTCGAGGGGATATCCGTGTCGCCCAGCGATTCCAGCCGCCGGACAATGCCGGAAATCATCTGCTCCACGCGCTCCGGCTCGACCGGGCGCTTCTGCAGCGCTATGCGGATCGACCGCTCCAGCTTGTCGCGGTCGAAATCCTCGCGCCGCCCGTTCGACTTGACCACCACCAGATCGCGCAACTGCACCCGCTCATAGGTGGTGAACCGCCCCGCGCAGGCCGGGCAGAATCGCCGCCGCCGGATCGACACATGATCCTCCGCCGGCCGCGAATCCTTCACCTGGGTGTCGATGTTTCCGCAAAACGGACAGCGCATCGGCCGGTCCTCTCTTTTGTCTGCCTCGGGCCCCAATGGCCCCCGGTCCAAGAAACCACACAAACTATAGGCGAGCCGCAAGGTTTTGGGTAGGGGGATAATTGCGCCGCTGCATGTTGCGGCAGGACCGGGGCCGGATCCGGCCCCCCGCGCCTCAGATCAGATGAGCGGCCACATCGCGGACATGCGGCGCATCGCGGTGCTCGGCCACGTAGATCCCCTGCCAGGTGCCCAGGCGCGGCCGTCCCCCGGCCACCGGAATCGACAGGCTGACCGGCATCATCGCCGCCTTGATATGGGCCGGCATGTCGTCGGGCCCTTCCTGCGTATGCGTCAGATAGCCCATCTCCGCGGTGTCGGAGGGCGGCACCAGCCGGTGAAAATAGGCCCGCAGATCGGCCTGCACCGCCGGATCGGCATTTTCCTGGATCAGCAGCGCCGCCGAGGTGTGACGGATGAACAGCGTCAGCAGCCCGTCGGCAACATCCTGCCCGGCCACCCAGCGCAGCACCTCGCCGGTAAAATCATACAGCCCCTGACCCCGCGTGGTGATATGAAAGGTGGTCTGCCTCATGCCGTGCGTTATGACGCGACAGACGCGAATTGCAAGTTTGACAGCGACCACGGCGCACGGGGCGCGCGCCGCCCGGTCCGCCACGAAAGGAGCCCCCATGACCACGAGAACGCTCTTCATCACCGGCGCCTCCAGCGGCATCGGATCACAAACCGCCCGTGCCGCCGTCGCCGCCGGCTGGAATGTCGGGCTCTTTGCCCGCTCGGCCGAAAAGCTGGCCACCCTGGCCCAGGCGCTCGGACCCGCCGCACTGGCCCTGCCCGGCAATGCCGCAAGCCTGGTCGATCAGGAACAGGCCATGCACAGCCTGGCCGGGCAGTTCGGCGGCATTGACGCGGTCTTTGCCAATGCCGGCACCGGGCTCGACACCCCCGGCATCCTGGCCGGCGATCCGGCGGAATGGCAGGCGATGGTCGACCTCAACTGCATGGGGGTCCTCTATTCCGCGCGCGCGGGCTACCCGCACCTCAAACGGTCGCTGGGCACGCTGGTCCTGACCGGCTCGGCCGCCGGACGCGCCCACATTCCCGGCTCGATCTACGGCGCGACCAAATGGTTCGTGCACGGGCTGGCGGGCAATCTGGCCGCCGACATGCGCGACTGGGGCGGGCGGTGTTCGGTGATTGCGCCGGGCATGGTCGACACGCCGTTCTTTGACGCGGCCAAACCCGACAAGCTGAAGCCCGAGGATGTGGCCGAGGCGGTCCTGCACGCGCTCACCGCCCCGCCCCGCGCCGCGGTACGCGAGATCTACCTGATGCCGCAGAACTGAGCCCGCCCCCGACCGGCCCGCGCCCCCGCACGCTCACTGCCCCCGGGTTGCGCCGCATCTTCGATGCGTCGCCCGATCTGCACTACGCGCACCCGCACCACCCGGCCTGACCCGCGCTCGCCCCGCGCGCACAAACCAGAGGATGCGTCCTGATCCCGCCCCCGGACTCCCAGTGTCCCGGATTGCGCCGCGCCTGCGGTCCCCCGCCCGCCCGTCCGCCAGACCAGCCGCCGCGCACACGCCCCACACGCACACGCCAGAGGACAGGCCCAACCCCGCCCCCGCATGCTCACTGCCCCCGGGTTGCGCCGCATCTTCGATGCGTCGCCTGGTCTGCACTACGCGCACCCGCACCACCCGGCCTGACCCCCGCGCGGGGCGATCCTGCGAGGGGCCCGCCCCGCGCGCTGCGGTTTTTTTGCGAGGGGCCAGCCCCTCGCGCTCCCCGGGAGTACTTCGGGAAAGATGAAGGCAGGGGCCGGAGCCGGGGTCCGAACAGGGGGCG
>JBCCHI010000093.1:0-15207 GCA_039028815.1 Pseudomonadota bacterium | reverse complement strand
GTCGAGATCGTGATCCCCCGCGCCTTCTCTTCCGGCGCTCCGTCAATCTGGTCATACGCCTTGAAGTCGCCAAAATACTTCGTGATCGCAGACGGCAGTGTCGGCTTGCCGTGATCAACGTGACCAATCGTGCCGATGTTCACATGCGGCTTCGTGCGGTCAAACTTTTCCTTCGCCATGATGGCCTCCTTCGTCTCATTCGGATGGCGGGGTGACCCCGCCCTACGGGTGATGGGCAGGGCGGGGTATCCCCGCCACCCGGGTTATGCGTATTTCGCCTGGATCTCTTCGCTGATGTTTGCCGGCACAGGTTCGTAATGCGAGAACTGCATGGTGAACTGGGCACGGCCCGAGGACATCGAACGCAACGTGTTGATATAGCCGAACATATTGGCCAGCGGCACATTGGCGTTGATCGCGATGGCATTGCCGCGCGGTTCCTGCCCCGAGACCTGGCCGCGGCGGCTGGTCAGATCGCCGATGATGTTGCCGGTGTAATCCTCGGGCGTGATCACCTCGACCTTCATGATCGGTTCCAGCAGTTTCGCGCCGGCCTTTCTGAGACCTTCGCGCATGCCCATCCGCCCCGCGATCTCGAACGCCATGACCGAGCTGTCCACATCGTGGAACTTGCCGTCGATCAGCGCGACCTTGAAGTCGATCACCGGGAAGCCGGCCAGGGGCCCGCTGTCCATGACGCTGACGATGCCCTTTTCAACGCCGGGAATGTATTCCTTGGGCACGGAGCCACCGACAATCCGGCTTTCGAAAGAATAGCCTTCGCCCGGCTCTGTCGGAGAGATGATCATCTTCACCTCGGCGAACTGACCCGAACCACCCGACTGTTTCTTGTGGGTGTAGGTGTGTTCGACCTCATGAGAGATGGTTTCGCGATAGGCCACCTGCGGCGCACCGATATTGGCCTCGACCTTGAATTCACGCTTCAGGCGATCAACCAGAATATCGAGGTGCAACTCGCCCATGCCCTTCATGATGGTCTGACCGCTTTCAATGTCGGTCTCGACCCGGAACGAGGGATCCTCTGCCGCCAGACGCTGAAGGCCCTGGGACATCTTTTCCTGGTCGTTCTTGGTCTTGGGTTCCACCGCGATCTCGATCACCGGATCGGGGAAGGTCATGGTTTCCAGCACGACCGGTTCCTTGACATCGCACAGCGTGTCGCCGGTGGTGGTGTCCTTGAGCCCGGCCAGCGCGATGATGTCGCCGGCGAACGCCTCTTCGATTTCCTCGCGGTTGTTGGAATGCATCATCATCATCCGACCGATGCGTTCCTTCTTGCCCTTGGTCGAGTTCAGAACGGTGTCGCCCTTGTTCATCACGCCCGAATAGATCCGCGTGAAGGTGAGCGAGCCCACGAACGGGTCGTTCATGATCTTGAACGCCAGACCGGCAAACGGCATGTCGTCATCGGCACGGCGTGCGATGTTGCGTTCTTCGTTTTCGTCGCCCGGCTTGAAGCCCATGTAGTCGACCACGTCCAGCGGGCTGGGCAGATAGTCGATCACGGCGTTCAGAAGCGGCTGTACACCCTTGTTCTTGAAGGCAGAGCCACCCAGGATCGGCACGAAGTCCAGCGCCAGCGTGCCCTTGCGCAACAGCGCGCGCAGGGTTGGCACGTCAGGCTCTTCGCCTTCGAGATACATCATCATGGCGTCGTCGTCCTGTTCGACGGCGGCCTCGATCATCTTGCCGCGCCACTCTTCGCAGAGCTCTTTCATCGAGTCGCGGACGTCGTTCTTTTCCCAGGTCGCGCCCAGATCCTCGCCCTTGTAGACCCACTCCTGCATGGTCACGAGGTCAACCAGGCCCTCAAGCTCGGTTTCGGCGCCGATCGGAATGGCGACAGGCACGGCGCGCGCGCCGGTGCGGTCCTCGATCATGTTCACACAGTTGAAAAAGTCGGCGCCGATCTTGTCCATCTTGTTGACGAACACGATGCGCGGCACGTTGTAACGGTCAGCCTGACGCCACACCGTTTCGGTCTGGGGTTCGACCCCGGCATTGGCGTCAAGCACGCAGATCGCGCCGTCGAGAACGGCCAGCGAGCGTTCGACCTCGATGGTGAAGTCCACGTGACCCGGCGTGTCGATGATGTTCATCCGATGCTTGGGCGTGTCGGCGGTGGTGCCATCCTCGGTGCGTTCCCAGAACGTTGTGGTGGCCGCCGAGGTGATGGTGATGCCGCGTTCCTGTTCCTGTTCCATCCAGTCCATCGTGGCCGCGCCATCATGAACTTCGCCGATGTTGTGCGACTTGCCAGTGTAGTACAGGATACGTTCCGAGCAGGTTGTCTTGCCTGCATCAATATGCGCCATGATCCCGAAATTGCGGTAACGGTCGAGCGGAAAGTCGCGTGCCATGATCGAGTGCCTCTAAAACAGAATTACCAGCGGTAGTGGCTGAACGCCTTGTTGGCGTCGGCCATTTTGTGCGTGTCTTCACGCTTTTTCACGGCCGAGCCGCGGGAATTGACCGCATCGAGCAATTCGCCCGCCAGCCGTTCTTCCATTGTGTTTTCGTTGCGGCCGCGGCTGGCGGTGATCAGCCAGCGGATCGCCAGCGCCTCGCGGCGTTCGGGGCGAACATCGACGGGGACCTGATAGGTCGCACCACCCACCCGGCGCGACCGGACTTCGACCGCCGGTTTGATATTGTCGAGCGCCTCGTGGAAGATTTCCACCGGAGCGCGCTTGACCTTGGCTTCGACCCGATCGAGCGCGTTGTAGACGATCCGTTCGGCGACGGATTTCTTGCCGTCCACCATCAGGTTGTTCATGAACTTGGTCAGCACAACGTCGCCATACTTGGCGTCGGGCAGGACCTCGCGTTTTTCCGCAGCGTGACGTCTGGACATCTTGTTTTCTTCCTATCTCACTGTTCGACACAGAATGTGCGCTCTAGCACGCACGTCTGGTCTGACTTTGCTTCGCATACCGCAAGGGCCGCTTCGCCCGCCGCTTCGGCTGTTTCGCCATCATCGGCAAAAAAGGCGCCGCCGGCCCGAACAAGCGCGATACATTCATGGGTGGCCCCTGCGATCCGGCAGTCGTTCGAGCCGTCGGTGGCCTCGTAGCACATCTCAACGGCGTGCCGCGCAGCCCACTGGGGCCCCTTGCGGGCCGGGCTGTCGTCGAGGCCGAACCAATAGCCGCCCGTCGGCTCGTGCACAGCCACCGCGCCCCAACCTGCCGCAACGGCAGGCGAGCCCGTGGCGATCACAGCCACAACCAGCGGATATGCGGCATGACGGATCATTACTTGGGACGCTTGGCGCCGTATTTCGAGCGGCGCTGCCTGCGGTCCTTGACGCCCTGCGTGTCGAGCACGCCGCGCAGGATGTGATAGCGCACGCCGGGAAGGTCCTTGACACGGCCGCCGCGGATCAGCACGACCGAGTGCTCTTGCAGGTTGTGGCTTTCACCGGGGATGTAGCTGATGACTTCGAAACCGTTGGTCAGGCGCACCTTGGCCACCTTCCGCATGGCCGAGTTCGGCTTTTTCGGCGTGGTGGTGTAGACCCGCGTGCACACGCCGCGCTTTTGCGGGCACCCCTGCAGGTGCAGGGACTTTGTTGTTCTTACTTTCGGCTGCCGCGGTTTGCGGATCAGCTGCTGGATCGTGGGCATAGCGTCGATTTCCCGCTTCTTTTGACCTTGATTGTGCAAGGGCGGACCCTCGCGCGTTCTGTTCCATTCTCAGCACCGGCGATCCGGCGCGTTTTCTCGTGCCGGGCATCCGGCAGGGCGTGCGCGCTGCAAAGCGCGGTGGCCACGACGCGAAACACCGCAATCGACACCTCTTCGGTGCGACGCGGTGGGTTTCCAGAGGATCGGGGCCCGTTCAGGGCCCGGATCGTGACCACTACAATACTGATGCCGGCAACAGCGCTGCGCCGGGATGTGCGGCGTATAGGGGGAGTCGGATTCGTTGTCAACTGCGGGACATGAGAGCCTTGCGAACCCCGCCCGACAGGCCAAAACGGCGCGTTGCGATGCCGAACGGCCGCGTGCGGACCGGCAGATCCCCCGCGTGCCGCGGAGCAGGCGCTGTGCACCGCCGGCCGGGCATGGCAGGGGCCGGAGAGCGGCCGGCGCGTTTCATGCTGTGATCGCGCTCACGCGGTCGCGGCGCGCCCGGGCCTGCGCGGGCAGACCGGATCGCTGCCGGCAGCGTGCAACCGCAAGGCGGGGCGCGCACCCGGGATCACCGGGGCTGCCCCGCCTCTCCGGGTCGTATCAGGCCACGACGAGCGGCGCCGGGCGCTGGGTCGCGCGATTTCCGGACTTGAAGACCCGTCGCGGCTGAACGCCGGGATCCGGGAGGCCCTGTTCGGTCTTGCCGACGATCCGCGGATCGCAATGCGGTGCAGGATTTGTATCGGGTTCGAAAAGTGTCACGGCAAACGCGTTCATGCGCGTTTCGTATTGCCGCATGTCCTGGCGATACCGCCAGTCACGCAGAAACGTCGCCGCCGACCCAAGAAAAGACCCTGCCAGAACAAACAGGAACACAGAAGATATCACAATCATTACGCCACCACCCCGGAACACCTGGCATTAACCTTGCCATAGAATGAACACAGTCTGTTCAAAGCTGTGGCCGCAAAGCGGCAAGAATGTGGCAGAAATGTGGTAGCTGGGCCTGGAACAGAGTGTTTCCGAACCTGCATTCAATCGCTGCGGCGCCGGGCGCGCCCTGCGGATCCCGCCCGGACCGCGCGGGCCCGGCCTCTGCCCCGGCGGGACAGGCACCGGGCGGCGCGCTGTAAAAATGTCGCCTGCTCTCTCCGCGCGCGCCGACACATCGCCAATTGCCGTGACAAGATCGGCAAAGCCCGTATTGTCGTGCAAAAATAGGGACAGAACTGCATGGCCGCAGGCACGGACTTTACACAGGGCAACCTGATGAGACAGCTGACGACGCTGTCTTTTGCATCCAGCATCGGGATCGTCGCGATCTATTTCGTCGATCTGATGGACATCTTCTTTATCTCGCTGCTGGGCTACAAGGAGATGGCGGCCGCCGCGAGCTTTGCCGGCACGGTCATGTTCTTCATCAGTTCGGTCAATATCGGGTTCTCGGTGGCGTCCGGCAGTCTGACGGCCAGGTTCCTGGGGGTCGGGCGGGGCGATGAGGCCAATGCCGTCACCGGGGCGGCGACGGTCATTTCGGGCCTGATCGCGGTGGCCATGTCGATTGCGATGTACCCGTTCTTTCCCTTCTTCCTGTCGCTGCTGGGCGCGGAAGATCAGGTGAAAGAACTGGGCGTCATGTATCTGAAGATCGTCGTGCCCTCCAGCTTCCTGTCGGCGATGTCGATGTCGCTGGTGGCCAGTCTGCGCGGGCATGGCTTTGCCACATGGGCCATGTATCCCGCCCTGTTCGGAGCGCTGGTCAACCTCGTGTTCGACCCGATCCTGATCTTCGGACTGGATCTGGGGCTGGCCGGGGCGGCCTGGGCCACGGTTCTGGCGCGGATCACCACATTCGGGATGGTCTACTACATAACGGCGCGCAAGTTCGACACGGTGTCCATGCCAACGGTCAAGTCGTGTTTTCGCTATCTCGGCGAGATCATGTTTTACGCGGTGCCCTCTGTTCTGAGCAGCGTCGCGGGCCCGATCGGCGTGGCGATCATCACCCGGCATGTCACCCAGTTCGGGTCAGAGGCGGTGGCCGGGATGGCGGTGATCGGACGCATTTCGCCGGTGGTCTTTGCCGTGGTCAGCGCGATGGCCAGCGTGGTCGGTCCGATGATCGGCCAGAACTTCAGCGCGGGTCTGCATGACCGCGTGCGGGGCTCGTATTTCGCATCGCTCAAGTTTCTGGCGATTTATGTGGGCGGTCTGATCGTGGTGCTTGTTCTTTGCCGCAACATGATCGCCGATGCGTTCAGCGCACAGGGTCTGACGCGCGATCTGATCCTGTTCTATTGTGGTCCGTTCGCGATGATCGGATTTTTCAACGGGGTGATATTCGCGACCAGCGCCGCATTCAACAATCTGGGCCGGCCGAAACTGGCGCCGCGGCTGAACTGGGCCAAGAACACGGTGGGGCTGCTGCTGTTCATCACCATCGGATCGTATTTCGGGATCTACGGCATGGCGATCGGGATTTTGCTGAACGCGGCGGTGTTTGCCGGCGTGGGGCATGTTCTGACCACACGCATCATAGAGCAGGCGCTGGCTGCGCCGGCGACCGACACCGAAGAAGAAGACACGTTTGACGAGGCCGAACATATGAATGTCGAGTTCGGCGAGCCGACATATACATGACCTGCGGTCGCTCTGTCCGGCCGGAGGTGCGGCTGTGCCGGGGTCCGCGGGTGGCAGCCGAGCAGAGGCCGGGGCCATGCACGTCATAGGCATATGCCGGTTTTCCTATCCTGCGCTTGGCGGTTTCAAGCGCATGCACGACACCGTGGAAGACCGCGAGGCGTATCTCTACGCCCCCGAGCGGATGGCATTGCGGTTTCGTCATTTCGAAACGCTCACCCTGCCCTCTGTCGCCGCGCAGACGGACAAGCGGTTTCGCTTTCTCGTGCTGACCGGTACGCGCATGCCCGACATCTACCGGGAGCGGCTGCACGCGCTGTGCGCGCCGGTCGCGCAGATCCGGATCGTGAGCGCGGAGCCGCACCGCCATCGCAGCATCACGCAAGAGGTGATTCAGTCAGAGCTTGGCGAGACCGAGGAGGAATCGCTGCAATTCCGGCTTGACGATGATGATGCTGTGGCCACCGACTTTGTCCGCAGTATCCGGCGCACCGCCCGGCAGGCACGACGGCTGCGCGCGACCTGGCGCAATCTGGTCATCGAATACTCTGCCGGCTATGCGGTGCAACTGACGCCCGGCGGGATCATGGCGAAACGGATACAGGGCCAGTTCTACGCCTGCGGTCTGGCCGTCCTGTTCCGCCCCGGAGACCCAAAGACCGTGATGAACTACGGTCATCACAAGATGCACCACCAGATGCCGACGCTGATCGACCCAACAACCGAGATGTATCTGCGCGCCGTGCATACCGACAATGACAGCAAGGCGGGGTCTGACCGGACGGATCTTGCGCCGCTGGACGCGGACACGCGCGCACTGTTCAAAACCCGCTTCAATGTCGACGAGGCGGCTGTGACCGCATCCTTCACGGCGTCTGGCGGGCAAGCCGGCGCACAAGACGCGCTTCGCGATAAAGCATGAACAGACCGCTGCCGACGACAATCGCCGCCCCCAGAAGCGTCAGCGCGTCGGGCCAGTCACCGAATACGACCCAGCCCAGAGCCAGCGCCCAGAGCATTGAGGAGTAGCGGAACGGCGCGGCAAAGCTGACCTCGCCGATGCGCATCACGACGATCGAAAAGAGATACCCCCCGATGATGCAGAACGCGGCAAAGACGGTCAGCCCGATCTGATGCGGTGCCATTGGCACAAAGGGTTCGCCTGACTGGATCAGTCCGAAGACCAGCATCACCGACACCGAGGCGACGAGCGTGACCAGGATCGAGGGTGTTCCGGATGACAACCGCCGCGTCGTCAGATCGCGCACCGTGACACAGAACACGGCCAGAAGCGCGTAAACCGACCAGAGCGTAAAGCCGCTGGTCCACGGGCGTATGATCAGCAGGACACCGCAAAACCCGATCGCGATGGCGCTCAGACGCCGCCAGCCCACCTTTTCCCCGTAGATCAGCGCAGCCCCCAGCGTGATCGTGAGTGGCAACGCCTGATGAATTGCCATCAGGTTGGCGATGGGCATGTTGAACAGGGCTGTCAGGAAAAAGAAGGTCGCGCCGAGTTCGGCGAGCGTACGCAGGCCGATCAGCGCCATGTCACGCGCCGGAGGGCGGGCGTTCAGCGCGCCCATCCGCCAGGCGAGCGCGCCGACAAGAGCCGACGTCATCACTCCGCGCAGGACCAGAAGCTGATAGAGCGGCACATCGCCCGCCATGGTCTTCAGCGCGGTGTCGTTGAGAATGAAACAGGCCATCGACGCCATCATGGTGGCCGCCGCCAGTAAATTTTCGGAACGGAGCATGTGCGGGACGTCCAGCAGGGCCGGGCTTGGCTGTTTCGGTGTGACCCTGTCAGAAAACGGCCTGAGAGTGCAAGCCGCCAGACGCGCCGCGCGGGCAGCTTATCGGGGGTCCGGTTTCAGCGCCCGGATCAGCGCCCCGTGCAACGCGGGATTGGCCGACACGACGCTTTTGAATTCGGGCGAAGGCGCGTTGAACGTCAGCGGCTGACCCAGACGGTCGGTGGTGATCGCGCCCGCCTCCCGGAGCACGATTTCGCCCGCCGCGATGTCCCATTCCCAGGTTCTGCGCAGGCTCAGCATGGCGTCGAAGCGGCCCTCGGCGACAAGACACAGACGATAGGCCAGCGATGGCCGGAAGCTGAGCTGCAGGTCCGGCGGCGCACTGCGCCAGTGCCGTTCGGCCAGTCCCGATTTCGAGGTCAGCACCGTCGCGCCGTCGGGATCGCCGCGCGTGCCAACGCAGATCGGCGCGCCGTTGATCGTGGCCCCCTGCCCCTTTGCGGCGGCATAAAGCTTGTCACGCAGGGGCAGATAGATGGCGCCGGCCGTCACCTCGCCCTTGTGTGCGACGGCGACGACATGCGCCCAAGTGCGACCGCCGCTGATAAAGGCGCGGGTGCCGTCAATGGGATCGACGATGAAAACCGTGTCATGTGCAAGCCGCTCTGCATTGTCCTCTGTTTCCTCGGACAGCCAGCCATAGCCGGGACGCGCCCCCTGAAGGCAGGACCGCAGAGTGTCGTTGACGGCCAGGTCGGCCTCTGTCACGGGGCCAGCGTCACCCGGCTTTTGCCAGACTTTCGCTTCGGGTCCGGAGAATGTGCGCGCCACCTCTCCGGCTGCACGCACCGCCTGCACGAGAAGGGACAGGTCAGTCGCCGGCAATCGTCATCCCCTCGACCCGCAGAGAGGGCACAACACGGCTGAGCCAGGGGCGCGCGTCATTGGCCGGCGTCAGGCGTTTCAGCATCTCCGGCAGACTGCCGGCTATGGTGCATTCGTTGACGGGATAGGCGATCTCGCCGCGCTCGACCCAGAACCCCGAGGCACCGCGGGAGTAATCGCCGGTGTTGGGGTTGATCGTGGACCCGATCAGCGACGTGACAAGAAGTCCGGTGTGCATCTCGGACAGCAGGTCGGCGCGGGACAGAAGACCGGGGGTCAATCCGATGTTGCCCACACCGGGCGAGGGCGGGGCCGATGGACCACGCCGTGCATTGGCGGTGGAGTGCAGGCCCAGTTTGCGCGCCGTGGCAAGATCGAGCACCCAGCCGGTCAGACACC
This sequence comes from Pseudomonadota bacterium, assembly GCA_039028815.1. Classification (GTDB taxonomy): domain Bacteria; phylum Pseudomonadota; class Alphaproteobacteria; order Rhodobacterales; family Rhodobacteraceae; genus Roseovarius. The sequence goes on along the minus strand of JBCCHI010000093.1, from coordinate 5,870 downwards.
CGTCCTCGACAATCGCGCGCCGGGCCGTCGGCAGGCCCTCGGCATCGAACGGTCGGGAGCCTGCAACCCGCGGGCGGTGGGGGTCTTCTGTCAGAGACACCCCGCGCGGCAGAACCTGCGTCTCAAGCTGACCCAGCAGCCAGGACGCGCCGCGCGCCACGGCCGCACCATTGGCGGCCGACAGCAGATGCCCGATCACACCGGACGCCACCCGTTCGTCGTAGACGACCGGAAAGGACCCCGTGGGGGGCTTGCGCGCGTCCATCATGGACACGGCGCGTTCCCCGGCGGTCGTTCCGATCTCGCGCGCCGCACGCAGATCGGAGGCAAAGATCCGGGTGTCGACGTCATAGTCGCGCTGCATGTTCGTTCCGGTGCCCGCAATGGCCACACAGCTCAGCCCGGAGGACGTGCGCCTGTATCCACCGGAAAACCCATTGCTGGCGGCAATGTGCACGCTGCGGTCCGAATAGGTGGCCGATGTGCCCGAAACCTGGGTCACGCCCGCAACGCGAAGCGCGGCGGCCTCTGCCTCCATCGCGCGGTCTCTCAGCGTCTGTGGCGCCGGGGCCGGCGCCGGGTCATGCAGTTGCAGCGCCTCGGATGTCCAGTCACGGGCCAGTTCCGCCGGATCGGCCAGCCCGACGGACGGATCGTCCGGGGCTTCGCGGGCCATGAGGACCGCGCGGTCCGCCAGCGTCTGTATCGTTTCCGTGCGGGTGTCAGACGCCGAAACGCAGGCCTGCCGCTGGCCCAGGATGACCCGAAGCCCGATGTCGGTGCCTTCGGCGTGCTCGGCTTGCTCCAGCGCGCCGGCGCGCACGTCAATCAACTGCGAACGGCCCTCGATCGCCATGGCATCCGCCGCGTCCGCACCGGCAGCGCGGGCCGCGTCAAGCAGCGCGCGACAAAGATCCTGAAGCGTGTCGGTCATCTGGCCCGCCCTGGAGAGTGAAAAAGCACACGATACACAGGCAGGTAGACCTCTGGGGCGGGTTTCGCAAGATGGCCCGGCCAACCCGCAGGGTCGGCCGGTTTTGCTGTCTGAATGTACAGGTCGCGACCGGTGGCGATCAGCGCAGCCGCTGTCCGTTGGCCAGAAGCTGACCGTCCGGCGTGACCTCGATTTTCGAGTTCAGCGTGTCCGCGCCCTCGCCCGGGACAGCGAACAGTCCCATCATCATGCGCACGCCCATGGCCTGTTCTTCCGGCAGCAGCTGCATTGCGATCAGCTTGTCCAGCAGCCCGTTGCCCCCGGTGAGCGTGAGATCGACCGCGCCTTCGGGTTTCGGCAGGCCGTCATAGGTTTCGGTGTCGCTGTTGTCGAAGGTGAACGCCCCCTGACCGGTCAGTTCCGCGCCCGCAAGACTGATCCTGAGATCATTCAGCGTGACCGAGTCGACCTCTCCGGGCGCGGCGCCCGTTGCCTCGATCGCCGCCATGTCGTCTGCGTTCAGAAGATCGAGGAAAAGCCGCATCTTGCCGGTCATATCAAGCGCGACCGTGGCAGGATCGCGCGGCAGCTGCGCGCCGGGATCAAAGATGCCCCAGATCAGGTCGGACATGGTGAAATCGCCCAGCGTCAGACCGAATGCAAAGTCCTGCATCTCCTCTGACTTGGAGATCGGCAGCAGGAGGTTCAAAGCCGCCTCACCGATCGCGGCCTCGACGGGGAACGGAACATCGTTGCCCTGAAAGAACACCTTGAGCCCGGTCGTGCCAAGCGTGTATCCCAGCCCGTTTGCGCCAAAACCGGCCTGAAACGTGCCCCCCTCAGAGCTGGTGTCGGCGGAAAATTCCGTCGCTGAATCCTGAAAGCGGATCTTGGTCTGGCCGGATCCGAACCGCATTGTCGCATCAGCGGCGAACCCGTCACTGATCGCCGCGGCCATGTCGGTCAGGTCAGACTGGATCGGTACGGCGCCGTTTCCGATGAGATCAAGCCCCTGGATCGTGCTTTCCCATTGCAGCGTCCCGCCCAGTTCGGGATCCGTGAAATCGACCTTGTAGACAAGGGATTCACTGGTCATCTTTTGCACTGAACTCCGCAAATCCCCGATCTTCATGAGGGTTTCGCCGACCACGTTCGCCATGTTCACCGTGAATGTGCCGGTATCAATCGTTTCGCCATCGGACTCGATACCGGTCAATGCGAAACCGATTTCGTCGGCACTGTAGGTGTAGGTCAGATCGGCGGGGACGCCTGCGGCGCGCATGTCAAACCCGCTGTTGGTGAATTCAAACCCGACGGTCATCTCGCCTTCGTCCACGACGTCAAGGGTCAGGCTCATCGGCATGCTGGCGGGCAGGCGCACCGAAACGGTTCCGTCGCCCATTTCCTCGAAGTCGAGGCGTCCGAGATCCGCCGTCATGTTGCCTTCGTCCTCGGGCAGGACCATACCAAGCGTGATGTCAGTCACGCTCAGCGTGTTTCCGGACTGAGACTGGGTGGCTGTGACGTCGTAGCCTGCACTGGAGAGATATCCCTGCCAGTCGGCCCAGACATCTTCTGCTGTCAGATCGGCCCACGACGCCCCGGCGCTGAAAATCATCGCCAGAGCGAGGGCCGGGGCCGTGGCCCCCAAGGTGGAATTAGGCGTGGAATGACGCGCCATGAGGAATCCTTTCGGTCTGCAACCCTTCGCCGCGCAGCTTCGGAGGTTGCACCGCGAGGGTCAAGGGGCGATGCCGCATGATACGGCGCTGGACCTGAACGATCGGGCGGTTTAGCAAAGCCGCGACAGCATGGCGCTGCCGGCGCTGTGCGGGCAAACAAGAGCGAGATCACCATCATGCAGGGCAAAACCGTTCTGATCACCGGGGCCAGCCGGGGCATAGGCGAGGCCACCGCGCGACAATTCGCCCGGGCCGGGGCGCATGTGGTTCTTGCCGCGCGCAGCGCTGACCGCGTTGCCGCGATTGCACAGGACATTGGCCCAACGGCCTGTGGTCTGGCGTGCGATGTCAGCCGGTATGACGATGTGGCCGCGGCGGTTCGGACCGCGCAGGACCGGTTCGGAGGGCTGGACGTGCTGATCGGCAATGCCGGAGTGATCGAACCGATCTCGGCCCTTGGCGAGGCCGATCCCGACGCCTGGGACCAGGTGATCGACATCAATCTCAAGGGCGTGTTTCACGGCATGCGTGCGGCCTTTCCGGTGATGCGGGACGCAGGCTGCGGCACGATCATCACGATCAGTTCCGGCGCTGCAACGAATGCGCTGGAGGGCTGGAGCCATTACTGTGCCTCCAAGGCAGGCGCGCTGATGCTGACACGGGCCGCCGACAAGGAGATGCGCGGTCATGGCATCCGGGTTCTGGGCCTGTCGCCCGGCACGGTGGCCACGCAGATGCAGCATGAGATCCGAGCCAGCGGCATTAATCCGGTCAGCCAGCTGGACTGGGCCGACCATATCCACCCCGACTGGCCCGCGCGGGCGCTGTTGTGGATGTGCGGGCCTGAGGCCGATGCCTGGCTGGGCCAGGACATCAGCCTGCGTGATGCAGATATCCGCAGCCGGATCGGTCTGACGTGATCAGCTGTGCAACAGACGGGGCGGGGGTCTGGACGCTGACCATCGACCGCCCGGACAAGGCCGGGTCACTGACGCGCGCCATGCTGACGGAACTCGCCGATCTGGCGCAGGCCGCGCAAGAGGCGCGCGTCATGATCCTGACCGGCACGGGCAAGGTGTTTTCGGCGGGGATGGATCTGCAGGACGCCCGGACCGGCCTGCCCGTCGATCCGGTCTGGGAACGGCTGTCAGGCGCGATCGCCGAGTTGCCGGGACTGACGATTGCGGCGCTCAACGGCACGGTGGCCGGTGGCGCGATGGGGATGGTTCTGGCCTGCGATCTGCGCGTGGCCGTGCCGGGCACTGCGTTTTTCTATCCGGTCATGAAACGCGGCTTTCTGCCTCAGCCTTCAGACCCCGGTCGTCTGGCCGGGCTGATTGGGCCGGCGCGCGCCAGGATGATTCTGATGGCCGGTGAAAAGGTGGGGACCGAAACCGCGCTTGACTGGGGCCTGATCGACCGGATCTGTGCGCCGGAAGATCTGATGGCCTCGGCCCGTTCGCTGGCGGCGGATACGCTTGAGGCGACGGCGGACCACGCGGCGGCGATCAAGGCGCTGTGCCGGGGGGCGCCTTGACACTAGCGTTTGCGCCGGCGCCCGGGCGTGCGCGAGACAAAACCCGGCGGACGCCGGGCCACCCAGCGAATGAACTTTTCCAGTCTCGGATGGGCGCGCAACGCCGGGATCGTGGCATAGTCCCGCGCCAGTTCTGCCTCTGTCAGTGTGGCGTGAATCTCGTTGTGGCAGATTTGATGAAGCAGAACGGTCGGACCGCCCTTGCCCCCCTTAAGTCTGGGAACAAGGTGGTGCAGGCTTTGGCGCACATCCGGCGGGATCGGCCTGTCGCAAAGCGGGCAGATCGGAGCATCGGAGTGCGGTTTGGCGGTCATCCTGGCGATGATCTGATCCGCAATCGGCAAATGGCAAGGCGCGCATGAGCACGGCTCTGGTCGTGGGGGCGGGGCCTGCGGGCCTTATGGCAGCTGACGCTCTGGCGCGCGAGGGTCACGCCGTGATCGTGGCAGAAGCCAAGCCGTCGCCCGCGCGCAAACTGCTGATGGCGGGCAAATCGGGGCTGAACCTGACCAAGTCGGAAGACCACGCGCAGTGTCTTGCAGCGTTCGGACCGGCCGCGTCGCATCTCGCCCCGATGATCGCGGCCTTTGGTCCCGAGGACGTGACAGGCTGGGCCGAGGATCTAGGGCAACCGCTGTTCAAGGGATCCACGGGGCGCGTCTTTCCGCGGGCGATGAAGGCCTCACCGCTTCTGCGCGCCTGGCTTGCCCGGCTTGAGACTCTGGGCGTCGATCTGCGGCGCGGCTGGCGGTGGCAGGGCTGGCAGGGAGATGCGGCGCTGTTTGACACGCCCGCGGGCGCGCGCCGGGTGACGGCGCAGGCAACGGTTCTGGCCTGTGGAGGTGCAAGCTGGGCGCGTCTGGGATCAGATGGCGCGTGGGCACGGCACTTCGAGACAGGTCAGGTTGCGCCGTTCAAACCCGCAAACATGGGGTTCAACGTCTGCTGGAGCGCACATATGAAGCCGTTTTTCGGCGCGCCCCTCAAGGGCATCGCGCTTGCGGCCGGGGCTCAGGTCAGTCGCGGCGAGGTGATCATTACGGCAAACGGGATCGAAGGCGGCGGGATTTATGCCGTGTCTGCCGGGTTGCGGGACGGCGCGGACCTGACGCTTGATCTGTGTCCCGATCTCACGACTAAGGCCGTGCGGCACCGGCTCTCGCAGCCGCGAGGCAAGGCCAGCCTGTCGAACCATCTGCGAAAGCGGCTTGGGCTTGGGCCTCTTCACCGCGCCCTGCTGATGGAGTTTGCCCGGCCCCTGCCCGCTGATCCCGCACCGGTGATCAAGGCATTGCCCGTGCCACTTGCAGGTCCGCGCCCGATGGACGAGGCGATTTCGACAGCCGGCGGGCTGCGGTTTGACGCGCTGGACGGCACCCTTATGCTGCGCGACAGGCCCGGTGTCTTCGCCGCGGGCGAAATGCTGGACTGGGAGGCCCCGACCGGTGGCTACCTGATCACGGCGTCGCTGGCCACAGGGCTGTGGGCGGGGACTGCCGCCGGGCGCTGGCTGGCGCGACAGGTCGCTGCGCTGTAAGGTTCGATCCGACGCAATAGGGGCGCAGGTGCGGCCAGTGGGAGAAGACGACAATGAACACGATCAAGGCGGGATGCCAATGCGGGGCTGTGCGCCTTGTGGCAAAGGGCCGTCCCGAACGGGTTGGCCTGTGCCACTGTCAGGCGTGCCGCAGACATCACGGCGCGCCGTTCTATGCCG
>JBCCHI010000092.1:0-15405 GCA_039028815.1 Pseudomonadota bacterium | reverse complement strand
CGCTCGAAAGACAAAGATGATCACCGCCGTTCCGACCAGAGCACGCGCCTGCCCGGGGTCGAGCACGGCAATCAGCTGACGCATCAGCAAGATCACAATCGCCATTGAGCCGGCAAAGATGAGTTCCTGTCCGTACGGAACGTCTGACAGCCCGATTGTCAGCGACAGCGCAACAAAGGCCCCGCCGCCAATAAAGTACCACCAGTTGACGCGCGGCGGCGGCCCCGCCGCACCTGCGTCGTGCCCGTGCCCGAACCGTCGCATCAGCCCGGCCAGCACCACGCCGGAAACAGAGATGACCGGTATCAGCAAGGCCGCCGCGTAGACCCGGGCGTAAACCAGCTTCTTCTGGTCCTGCGTCAGATCATCTATGCCGGAAAAAAGCGCGATGTTCAGCATTGCGACAGCGACGGTCCCCGCGATCAGTGCGAACCGGCCCAGTGTCTGCATGGTGACATGAGCCGTCTTCACCTCCTCTTCCGGCAGCGGATGCCCATCGGCATCCGTCAGCGGCACGGCCTCCACCGACATGGCGTCGGCCACGGAATCCTGCAGAACCAGCCCACAGGGCGCCAGCAGATAACTCAGTATGTACCACGCGCCGACCGGCATGACCGCTTCCATCATGGCCGTTCGCGTGAGCACCAGATACATGATCACGACGCTTGCAGCCACGCAGCCGGCGCCCAGCCAGACAAGCAGCCATTTCCAGCGCCAGATCAGATCGACGAGATGGCCAAGAGGCATCTTCAGCGCCCAGGGCAGGCCCGCCCAGAACGCAAGCCCGGCAAGATAGGCTGCGGAAAAATCCAGATATTCTTTTACAAAGAACGTGCCCACGATCAGGGTCAGACCCGAACACCCCGCCGCAAAGTAAACCATCAGCGGCGGCAGAAACGACCAGCGCAACTGCCGCCCCAGATCGAAAACGACAGCATCGACAAAACCGAGGGCGCGGGTGGTCAGGCCCATTCCCGTGCCTTGCCGCTGCGTGTCGCAGGACCTGGCGCGTCAGAGCCGGTGCAGCGACACGCGCACGGCCTGGACCGGTCAGGATGCATCCGGCTCAAAGCCATGCGTCGCGCCCGGTCCCGACAGCATCGACCAGCGTGTCAAACCCGTCGTCCTTCAGCGCCGCGTCAAGTTCGCCCACGATTCTCGCGGCCAGCCCGATCCCGCCATAGACAAGCGCCGAGTACAGCTGCACCGCCTGAGCCCCTGCCCTGATCTTGGCATAGGCCTCCTCTCCGGTGGATATGCCCCCGACACCGACAAGTGGCATCGTCCCGCCGGTCAGCTGCGACAATCGCGCCAGCACGCGCGTCGAGCGTTCAAACAAGGGCGCCCCGGACAATCCGCCGGTTTCGTCCCTGTGCACGCTTTGCAAGCCTTCGCGGGAAATTGTCGTGTTGGTTGCAATGATCGCATCAACCCCGGCGGCGATCGCAACCTCTGCAAGTTCGGCCAGAGCGTCATCGTCCAGATCCGGCGCAATCTTCAGAAAGATCGGAAGTCGCCCGGGCAGCCAGTCCCGCGCCTCCATCACGCCGTGCAACACGGCCGCAAGCGCCTGTCCACCCTGCAGATCGCGCAGGTTCCGGGTGTTGGGGCTGGAGACGTTGACGGTGGCGAAGTCCACATGCGGACCGCACCGCGACAGAACCAGCGCATAATCCTCTGCCCTGTCGTGACTGTCCTTGTTGGCCCCCAGATTGAGGCCGACAATGCCCTGATGTTGCGCCTTGGCAAGTCGCGCGGTGACCGCTTCCATCCCGTGGTTGTTGAACCCGAAGCGGTTGATCACCCCTTTGTCTTCGGTCAGGCGAAACAGTCTTGGTCTCGGATTGCCGGGCTGTGGCTTCGGCGTGACGGCACCGGCCTCGACAAACCCGAAGCCTGCCCGCACCAGCGATGCAAGAGCCACCGCGTTCTTGTCGAACCCCGCGGCCAGACCCACGGGGTTGGGCAGGTCTAGACCCGCAAGCGTGGTGCGCAACCGGGGCGATGTCACACAACCCGGAAGCGGAACAAGTTTCAGCCGCAACGCCATCAGCGCCGCGTCGTGCGCCCTCTCGGGATCAAGCCGGTGCAAGCCCGCCAGCGCCAGCCGGTCGATCGCCCTCATGTCAGCCCCGGTGGCAAGACATGAATGCCATCGTGCAAGGGCAAGGGCTGCGCCCAGTGAACATCGCCAAGCCGCAGCTCCCGGTACAGATGCGGAAACAGATCACCACCGCGCGATGGCTCCCATTTCAGGGCGGCCCCCAACGGCTCTGCCTCGACAGCCAGCAGCATGAGGTCATCGGCCCCCGCGAAATGCCGCGCTGCTGTCTCTGCGACCTGATCGACAGTCGAGAAATGTACAAACCCGTCGGCCACATCAATCGGTGCCCCCGCAGAGACGCCATTCTGTCGCAAATCCCGCCACTCCCCGGCACGAAGAATCTTGTAAATCTGCATGACTGGTTCAATGCCGCCCAGTACGTGGGCGGTCAAGCGAATTGGCTTTGACCTGCGCAGCGCAGTGGCGCAGGCTTTTGCCATGATGTGTCGCTGCGTTCTTCTGTGGCTGGCTTTGATCTGCGCGGCAGAGAAGGCCCGGGCCGACTTTACACTGACAATTCTGCATACCAACGATTTTCACGCGCGGTTCGAACCGATCGACTCCGCCAACGCGACCTGCCAGCCCGCGGACGCACTTGCCGGCGCGTGCTATGGCGGCTCGGCGCGACTGATCACGGCAATTCGCGACGCGCGGGCCGAGGCGGTGAACCCGGTGCTGTTTGACGGTGGCGATCAGTTTCAGGGCTCGCTGTTCTACACCTATTACAAAGGGCAACTGGCGGCAGAGATGATGAACGCCCTTGGATATGACGCAATGACCGTGGGCAATCATGAATTTGACAACGGCCCCGAGGTTTTGCGCCGGTTCATCGACGCGGTGCGCTTCCCGGTTCTGATGGCAAATGCCGATCTCTCGCGCGAACCCCTGCTGAACGGTGTGCTGCCGCGCTCTGCGGTGATCGAGGTCGCAGGTCAGCGCATCGGACTGATCGGTCTTGTGCCGGAAAACACCGGCACCAGTTCCAGCCCCGGACCCAATATCACCTTCGGGCCCGCGATCGCCGCCGTGCAGGCCGAAGTCGGGCACCTTGAGGGCGAGGGGATCGACAAGATCATTCTGTTGTCGCATTCCGGCTATGATGTCGATCTGCGCATCGCCCGCGAAACCCGTGGGATCGACGTCATCGTCGGCGGGCATTCGCACACACTTCTGGGTCGTATGCCCACGGCGGCAGGGCCCTATCCGACGATGGTGGACGACACGGCCGTGGTGCAGGCCTATGCCTATGGCAAGTATCTCGGACGTCTGGTTGTCACGTTTGACACATACGGTCAGGTCGCGGACGCACAGGGCGCGCCGATTCTGATTGATGCCGCAATCCCGGAAGACCGGTTGCTCAAGACCCGTATCGCCAGGGCGGCAGAACCGCTTGAGGATCTTCGCCGCACCGTTGTCGGCGAAGCGGTGGCGGCCATAGACGGCGGGCTGGTCAGCTGCCGCGTGCAGGAATGCCCGCTTGGCAACCTGATGGCCGAGGCAATGCTGGAACGGACCAGAGCACAGGGGGCCGAGATTGCGCTGATGAACGGCGGCGGCTTGCGCGCCGTGATCGGGGAAGGCCCCGTTACGATGGAGGACGTGCTGACCACCCTGCCCTTTCAGAACACGCTGTCGACGGTTCAGGTCTCGGGGCGCAGAGTGCTGGAGGCGCTCGAGAACGGTGTCAGCCAGTACGAACGCGGCGCGGGGCGCTTTCCTCATGTGGCGGGCATGCGGTATGCCTTTGATCCGTTTGCACCGCCCGGCACGCGCATTGTGCGTGTGGAGGTGGGGGAAACCCCGCTTGATCCGGGGCGCGATTATCTTCTGGCGACAAACAGCTATGTGCGCAGAGGCGGCGACGGCTATGACATGCTGAGCGACGCGCGTGATGCTTACGATTTCGGCCCCGGTCTTTCCGAGGTTCTGGCCGAATATCTTGGCCGCCACAGCCCCTATGTGCCCTTCACAGATGGCCGGATCGAGATCGTGCTGGATGCTGACTGACCATCGGCGCGTGCGACCGGGGCTTTACAACCGGCCCGATGCATGGCGAAAAGATCCCGATGAGCGAGGTGCGCGACCAGTACGAGGCCTATCCCTATCCCGAACGACGGCCACGGGACGAAAAGACGCGGTTGATCGTCGGGTCCCCCTCTCTGCCACAGGAAATTGATCATTTCGTCTTTGGCGGCCAACGCGACTGGACACAGCCCTTGCGCATTCTTGTCGCAGGTGGAGGCACCGGCGACGGGCTGATCCAGCTGACCGCGCTGCTGACGCAGTTCGGGCGCCCCTACGAGGCCACCTATATCGACCTGTCTCGCGCCTCGCGCAAAATCGCCGAGGAACGTGCCCGGGTGCGCAAACTCAGGAATATCTCCTTTGTCACCGGATCACTGCTGGAGGCCGCAGACCACGGGCCTTTCGACTACATCGACTGCTGCGGTGTTCTGCACCATCTGCCCGAGCCTGATGCAGGCTTTGCCGCGTTGCGCGCAGCGCTGGCCCCCGGGGGTGGTCTGGGATTCATGGTCTATGCGCCTTACGGCCGGTCCGGCGTCTACCCGCTTCAGGCTGCCTTTGGCGCGCTGACGCACGGCATGAGCCCGCCGGAACGGCTGAAGTTCGGACGACGGATCTATGACACACTGCCCGACGGGCATCCAATGAAGTGCAATCCCAACCTGAATGACCACGAGTCCGGCGATGCCGGGTTTTATGACCTGCTCATGCACTCCCAGGACCGGGCGTACACGGTGGCAGAACTGAACGCGGCGCTGACCCGGACCGGATGGGCCCTGTCCGGCTTTACGGTCCCGATTCTTTATGATTTGCAGAGGTTTGCACCTGTTCCCGACGGAATGGACATGGTCCAGTCAATGGATCTGGCCGAAAAGTTGAATGGCACGCTGCGCACGCATACGGGCTATGCCGTGGCGGATGGCAGCCCGGCCGGGCCTGCGCATGGCGGACATCGCACTCTGATCCCCCACCTCAAGGGCGTTCAGCCCGGACAGCTTGCAAAACATGTGGCGCAGGGCAAACCTCCGCGCCTGGACACCGATGGTGTGGCCGGCACACTGGATCTGCCGCGTGAGACCGCGCCGCTTCTGGCGGCGATCAATGGCCGGCGGACATTGACCGAAATCGCAGCCACGACCGGTTGTGACCCAATCCGGTTTGGCGCGCTCTGGACACCGATCGAACGCGCGCTGACGGCCTGGGGTCTGTTGCTCTACTCCGGGATCTTGCGTTGAGATGTGCGGCCGGTTTGCGCTGACCCTGCCGGCGGACGCGATGGCGCAACTGTTTGACGCGGCGATGGCGAACGATTTGCCGGACGTGCCAAACTACAACATCTGCCCGACAAATCAGGTGATAGCGCTCACCGCGCATGACGGGGGGCGGCGGATGACGTCGATGCGGTGGGGGTTTATGCCGCATTGGTACAAGACACCTGCGGATGGCCCGTTGCTGATCAACGCCCGTGCTGAATCGCTTGCTGAAAAACCCGCATTCAGAGCGGCCGCACGCGCGCGGCGCTGCCTTATTCCGGCCACCGGTTTCTATGAATGGACCAAGGATCAGAATGGCGCCCGATTGCCCTGGTACATTGCCCCTTCTGACAGGGAATTTCTTTGTTTTGCAGGGGTTTGGCAAATCTGGGACAAGGGCGCGCATCCGCTTGCCACCTGCGCGATCGTAACCTGTGCCGCCAATGCGACACTGGGACAGATCCACCACAGAATGCCGGTGATCCTGGAGGCCGCCGACTGGCCGCTCTGGTTGGGGGAAGCAGGCCACGGCGCAGCCACACTGATGAAGGCCGCCCCCGATCAGGCGCTGTCCTTTCACCGGGTGGACAAGGCGGTGAATTCCAATCGTGCACAGGGCCCCGCGCTGATCGAAGCTCTGGCGGACGACGAGCACTGAACCCGCGCCACGGTTTTTTGACCTGTCTGTCTCATGGCCGCCGGCGCACGGTATCACGCCCACGGCGGGCCTGTGTCATTCGGTGGTGGCACGCCGATCGTCTGCTCGAGTGTGGTGCAGGGGTCTGGCGCTGTGTGTCAGGAGGCCTGTGCTTGCCCGTCCTGAAGGGCCGCGTCGGGTGGAACACCGAACACACCCCGACCGCGGCACAGCCCGCTTTGACAGTGCCTCTTACGAATTAATGCAATTTTAGCGCGTTTCTAACATCGCCCCGGTCCGAAATAACGGACAGTCTCGGGGCCACGGCGTATCAGAGGCGCGCCGGATCATCCGGCTTTTTTCAAACTCTGATATCAAGGAGACCCATTATGGCCATGGAATTTCGTGAACTGACCATTCATTTCGATCCCACGCGCGGGCGCAGACAGCGCGAGTCGCAAACCGCAGTCTTCAATGCCCGGGTGCAGAACGCACAGGCCATGCTGAAAGGCTTTCGCCTGCGCTACAACAACGGCGACCATCATGTGCTGGAACAGGAAGTCGACCTGGACATCACCGGCATTTCCGGCAACGCGGTCACGGTTGCGGCAGATTTCCTGCTGCGTGACGGGTCGGGCAATATCGACGATCCCTTCAGCGGATTCGTGCAGGCGGTGGTCATCGCCGACACGGCAGCCAATCCGCAGACCTGATTGCGGATTGGGAAAGGCCGGGTTCCTTCCACCCCGGCCTTTTTCTCGTTTCTGTCCGGACACCACCCGCCCTGCGTCGGTTGTGCGGCGTGCTGTGATCAGTCGAACCAGCTGGGCGCCGGTGACCCGCTGAGTGTTTTCAGCGCGGCTTTGGACTGCTCGCGCAGCGCAGTGCGCTCGTCATCGGACAACACCCCGTCGCCATCGGTGTCGAACTTCGCCAGAAGCGCCATGTAGGGGCCGAGAAATTCCTGTTCGGTCACGGTTCCGTCCCGATCGGCATCAAAACCGGGCAAAACAAGCGTGGGCTCGGTCCAGCGTTTGCCCGATCCGGCTTTCAGCGCCGCGATTCCGTCGGGCGAGGCCGGAAACCGGGCTTCGGCTTCCGACAGAACATCCTCAAAGGTGTAGGTCCCGTCCGCGTCGGCATCAAACAGGCGTGCACCGCGATTTTCCAGGAGTTCAGCGAGCCGCGCCTCGATCTCGTCCGTGTCCGCGCCGCTGGACGCGGCTTCGGCAGCCATCAGGCTTCCGCGCGCCTCGGGCAGGTAAGTCTGGCGGATCTCGGCGGACGTGACCATGCCGTCATTGTTCAGATCGTGCCGCGCCCAGTATGCAATCAGATCCTTGCGCTGCGTCGCGTGATCAAGCTGCTGCAGGATCAGCGCATCCGCAAAGGTGATCGCCCCGGACCCGTCCACATCCGCCCGGAAGTAGATGTCGCGCAACATGTCTTCGAGCTTTGGGGCCGGAGACAGCCGGGCCAGTGCGTCGGAAAGCGATGACAGATGCCTCAATGTCCGAAGCTCCGTCATGTCGTCCTGCTGCGCCAGGACCGCAGACCCTGTGGCAAGGCCCGTTGCGATGCACACAGCGCAGAGGGCCAGACCACTGGCCTTGCGGATCGCCTTGAAAGAAAATCTCATCTTCGTTCCGTCACGCCGCGTGACCTGCAGTGGTCACGCCTGCATCATACGGCGAGCCATGTCGAGCATGCGGCAGGAAAAGGCCCATTCGTTGTCGTACCAGCCGAAGACACGCAGCAGACCGCCGGTCGACACAGAGGTTTCCGGACCCACGATGACAATGGATTCCGGGCGCGCGCGCAGATCGGAACTGACCAGAGGCCGCGTTGTCCAGCCGAAAACGGGGCTGTGTTGCGCGGTCTCCTGCAGCAGGGTGTTGACCGCCTCGGCGGTCACGTCGCGTCTGGTCTGCACGATCAGGTCAATGCACGACACGCTGGCTGTGGGCACACGGATGGCCCGCGCCTCGATCCGGCCGGCGAGGTGGGGAAGAACCAGATCGGTGAGCCGCTGCGCGGACGTGGTTGTCGGCACCATCGACAGGGCGGCGGCGCGACTGCGTTCCGGCGCGCCGCGGGGTTTGTCTACCGTGGGCTGGCTGCCGGTGTAGCAATGAACCGTTGTCATGTGGCCGCTGATCAGGCCGTAGGCCTCGTCCAGCAGACGGGCGAGCGGGGCAAGCGCGTTGGTCGTGCACGAGGCATTGGACACAATGGCCTGCCCGCTGAAGTCGGCCTCATTGGCGCCCATCACAAGGGTGATGTCCGCCTCTGGTGCAGGCCCGGAGATCAGCACGCCTGACGCGCCGGCGCTTCGTCCGCGCTCTGCCACCGCGCGGGTTCCGCCCATGCCGGTGCATTCCAGAACAATGTCGACGTCGCTCAGATCCAGCCTGCTCAGGTCGGGTTCTGCGTGAAACCGGATTGCACGATCGCCCACATGCAGCACGCCGGGTCCGCTGCGCACCTCTTCGGGCCAGGGTCCGAAGACGCTGTCGTACTGGAACAGATAGGCACAGGTTTCGAGCGCTTCGATTTCATTGATGCACACCAGCTCAAAACCGTCGGCGTTCTGCAGCAGAATGCGCAAAAGCGTGCGGCCGATCCGGCCAAACCCGTTGATGGCGATGCGAATCGGTGCGGCGGGCATGGGGTGCACTCCTTTGGGTCAGTATACCTGACATACCTGACGGACAGGCGAAGCACCAGCATTGTAACGAAATTTGATCAAATTTTGAAATACACCTCAGCTGGCTACGGACGCTTCCAAACTTGGGTAACGAAGGCCGAGCGTCACCGCCCGGGCCACAAAACTGATCAGAAGTGCCAGCCAGAGACCGTGATTGCCGAACCCCGGCACCAGGGCGAGTGCGGCAAGAACATAGATGCCCAGGCTGATCGCCATCATGTTGCGCATGTCTGCGGCGCGCGCCGCCCCGATGAAGATGCCATCGAGCATGTACGCGGCAATGCTGAAAACGGGGAGCAGCACGATGTAGCCCAGATATGAGCGAGCGGCGTGCTGGACGTCGGGCGCCTTGGCCATCAGATCAATCAGCGCGCCCCCGAAAAGCAGGAAGGACAGGCTGAGCAAAAAGACGACAATGAGCCCCCAGAGGCTGCTCAGCAACGCGCTGCGGCGCAACTGCGCGCGATTGCGCCGACCCACGGCCTGCCCCACCAGCGCCTCGGCCGCAAATGCAAATCCGTCAAGAGCATGCGCCGTCACGTGCAGAAACTGCAGCAGAACCTGATTTGCCGCCAGCGTGGCATCGCCGAACCTGCCACCGGTGAACAGGAACGAGACAAAGATCGCTTCGAGCATGAGCGAGCGCAGCAGGATGTCGCGATTGACCGACATCATGAGCGACAGCCGGTGGCGGTCGAAAATGCGGCTCCGGTCACGCCAGGCCGCTGTTCGGGTCACATCGCGGCACAGCCAGGCACCCAGAACCAATCCCCCCCATTCCGCGATGAACGTGGCCCAGGCGACGCCGGCAATGCCCCAGTCCAGACCCAGAACAAACCAGAAATTCAGCACGATGTTGGCGCCGTTCATCAGCAGTTGCAGCACCAGCACCCCGCCTGTGCGCTCCTGCGCGATAAGCCATCCGGTGACGCCAAAAAGTACGATCACGGCCGGCGCGCTCCAGATCCGGATGGTCATGTACTCCCGTGCGAGCGTTTCGACCTCGGCACTGGCCGGCGACAGCCGGAACGCGCCCGCAAACAGCGGCACCTGCAGCATGATGACCGCCAGCCCGCCGGTCAGACCGATGATCATCGCACGCGTCAGCATGGCCGCGACTTCCGCGGGCTGACCCGCGCCGTGGGCCTGACTGGTCAGACCCGTGGTGCCCATGCGCAGAAACCCGAAAACCCAGTAGATCGCGGTCAGAATGATGGCGCCGATACCCACAGCCCCGATCGGGGCTGCCTCGCCAAGCTGACCCACGACACCGGTGTCCACCGCGCCCAGAATGGGCACTGTGGCGTTGGACAGGACAATCGGGATGGCGATGTGCAGCACCCGCCTGTGGGTCACCGGGCCTTGGACTTCAGCCATCGCCCCGGGGCATCAGAAACTGGCCGGATGCCTGCGCGAAGGGACGTGCGCGGTTGTCCTGCCATGCCTCGGCACGCACCGAGGCGTAGCGCCGCCCGGACCGGGTGACAAAGGCGCGCGCATAGGCGTCGCGCGGCAGACCAGAGCGCAGGTAATCGACCGTGAAGTTGATGGTCTTGGGCAGGCGCGGCAATTGACCCGCCTCGACCGTTTCCAGCGCCAGTTCCCCCGATTCCAGATCGTCCCACAACATGGCCCAACTGAGCCCGATGATTGCGGTCACCTCGAGAAAGGCCGCGGTCGCCCCGCCATGCAGGGCGGGCAAAAGCGGATTGCCGATCAGCTTGTCCTCGAACGGCATCAACGCGGTCAGTTCGTCCCCGCGCCGGTCGAAGGTGATCCCCAGAAAGGCGATATAGGGCACACCGCCGGCCAGAGCGGTCAGGGCAGCGTCGCGGCGTTGTTTGACGACCTGGACCGGTTCCGGGCGCTTCGGGTTCATCTCTTGCTCTCGACGGTGAAGGTGCCGGTGGCCTGCGCGACGGGACGGTCGTGATCATCATCCAGTGCCTGCGCCCTGACAAAGGCCACAGACCGCGTGATATGGTAGCATTCGGCCCGCGCACGCACGGTCTGGCCGGGCGCGGCCGGGCGCATGTAGTCGATGCGCAGATCAATCGTGGCGGTCGCGCCGGGCGAGTCCGGGTGGCTCATGACGGCTGCACCGCAACATGTGTCCATCAGCGCAGAGACAGCTCCCCCGTGTATGACGCCGGTTTCCGGATCGCCGACAAGATGCGGGGCATAGGGCATCTCGATTTCCGCCACGCCTTCGGCAATGTCGGTGACACGCATCCCGAGCGCCTGCCCATGCGGCAGCGCGGACATGAATTGACGGGCAAGTTTCAGGCGGTCGGTCATGATCCCTCTCACGCTCCTTATGGGCTGTTTACTTCCTGCGCCGCAAGAGCGGCTGTTGCGCAGGCCACGGCAGTTCACGTAAGGTCAGCCCGGGAGGATGGGCCATGTCTGACACGTTGCTGTCGTTCAAGGAGATGTGTGCCAAGTTTGATGTGACGCCGCGCACATTGCGGTATTACGAGTATATCGAGTTGCTGAGCCCCAAACGCGAAGGGCGCTCTCGGCTTTATGGTCCCCGCGAAGTGGCACGGATGACGCTTATTCTGCGCGGTCGTCGTTGGGGGTTTGCCCTCGAGGACATCCGTCAATGGCTTCTGGTTTACGAGGAAAAGGGCACAGCGGCGCAGCTCCGCCAGTGGATCGAACTGGCGGACCGGCAACTGGAAGAACTGCACCGCCAGAAGGCTCAGATCGAACAGTCGATTGCCGAATTGAGCGAAACGCGCAACGAGTCCGCGCGGTCTCTTGAAAGCGACAGCGACACGGCCTGAACTGCCAGATCCCGTCGTTTCGGCCCCACCTAGAAAGTTGACGTGAGGTCATCTCAACGTAAACCTTAAAGTGACGTGACGTTGCACTTACGTCAAGATCACGCGTTAGGCTAGCGTCAGGACAACCGGCGCTGCACCACCTGCAACGCGCGACGAACCGACGTTTGGAAGCTGCACCATGCCCAGTGAGACGATGACAATCCGGCAAATGTGCGATGCGTTCGGAGTGACGCCACGCACGTTAAGGTTTTACGAGGCCAAAGAACTTCTTTTTCCGACCCGCGAGGGTCAGAAAAGGCTGTTCACAAAACAGTGCCGCGCCCGGCTGAAGCTTATTCTGCGTGGCAAACGCTTTGGCTTCAGTCTGGAGGAAATCCGCCAGTTGCTCGATCTCTACGATCATGGCGACCAGCAGCTGACCCAGCTGACCGCGACATACGAGGTCGCGCAGAAACGGCTGGACGTGCTGGAGGCGCAGCGTGCCGAACTGACCGCCGCAATCAATGACCTGCGCGACCAGATGAAATGGGGTGAAAAGATGATTGCCTCGATCCGACAAACCAAACGGGCCGCCGAATAACGCCCCGCCCGCGTCCACGATTTCAGGGAGAGACAGATGCCCACATATACCGCCCCCACTCAGGACACCCAGTTCATTCTGCACGAGGTACTGCGCGTCAGCGAGGCCGCGACGCCGGGCTACAGCGAACTGGACCGCGACTTCACCAACGCGGTTCTGGAGGAGGCCGGCAAGATCGCATCCGAGGTTCTGGCCCCGCTCAATCCCGTGGGCGACACCGAGGGCTGCACGCTGGAAAACGGCGTGGTGCGGACGCCCACCGGCTTCAAGGCGGCCTTCGATGAGGTGCGGGAAGGCGGCTGGACGGCTCTGGATCTGCCCGAGGCGTTCGGCGGTCAGGGCATGCCCTATCTGATGGGCACTGCCGTGGGTGAGATGTTTTCGGCCGCCAATCAGGCCTTCACCATGTATCACGGGCTGACGCATGGCGCTGCCTCGGCGATCCTGGCGCATGGCAGCGACGATCAGAAACAGACCTACCTGCCGAAAATGGCCTCCTGCGACTGGACCGGCACGATGAACCTCACCGAGCCGCATTGCGGCACCGATCTGGGGCTGATGCGCACAAAGGCGGTCCCGCAGGACGACGGCAGCTATCAGGTGAGCGGTCAGAAGATCTTTATCTCCGCCGGCGAACACGACATGGCTGACAACATCATCCATCTGGTGCTGGCCAAGATCCCGGGGGGCCCCGAGGGCATCAAGGGCGTGAGCCTGTTCATCGTGCCCAAGTTCCTGGTCAACGACGATGGCAGCCTCGGCGCGCGCAACGGAGTATCCTGCGGCAAGATCGAGGAAAAGATGGGCATTCACGGCAATTCGACCTGCGTGATGAACTATGACGAGGCGACGGGCTTTCTGCTGGGGGAGGCACACAAGGGCATGCGCGCCATGTTCACCATGATGAACGAGGCGCGGTTGGGCGTCGGCATGCAAGGGCTGGCACAGGCCGATGTGGCCTATCAGAACGCGCTGGCCTATGCCAAGGACCGCCTTCAGGGTCGCGATGTGACCGGTGACAAAAACCCCGATGGCCCGGCGGACCCGCTGATCGTGCACCCCGATATCCGCCGCGCGCTTCTGGACCAGAAAAGCTTTGCCGAAGGGGCACGCGCGTTCATCCTGTGGGGCGCGCAGATGATCGACAAGGCGCATCGCGATCAGGACAAGGATGCCGACGGGCTGATCAGCCTGCTGACGCCGGTGATCAAGGGATTTCTGACCGACGAAGGCTTTGACATGACGATCCGCGCCCAGCAGGTCTATGGCGGGCACGGCTATATCGAGGAATGGGGCATGTCGCAATTCGCCCGCGATGCCCGGATCGCCATGATCTACGAAGGCGCCAACGGCGTGCAGGCGCTTGATCTGGTGGGACGCAAGCTGGCGCAGGATGGCGGCAAGCACGTCATGGCCTTTTTCGATCTGGTGAAAGGGTTTCTCAAGGAGAACGAAGGCAACGACGCGCTGAAATCCGATTTCCTCGACCCGCTCAAGTCAGCCAGCAAGGATCTGCAGGCGGCCGGCATGTTTTTCATGCAGAATGGAATGAAAAACCCGAACGCTGCGCTGGCAGGATCCTATGACTTCATGCATCTTTTCGGTCATGTTTGCCTGGGGCTGATGTGGGCCCGGATGGCAAAAATCGCGCATGATGCGCTCGAGACCGGGGCCGCGGACGAAAAGTTCTACCGCACCAAGATCGCAACAGGGCGCTACTACATGAAGCGCCGCCTGCCCGCCACAGCGATGCATCTGGCGCGGATCGAGACCGGGGCCGGGCCGGTGATGGAGCTGGAAGCCGAAGCATTCTAGGCCCGTTCGGGCAGGGCGCGCCGCCCGCCGCACGGCAAGGAGGATACATGCCGAAACGTTTTCGCCTGACACGCCGGTTCAACGCGGCGATGACCGAGGACGGCTATCGCCGCCTGCGCCGGTTTGCTCAGGAGGCAGGGCTGGATGAAGGAGAGGCGCTGTCGTTTCTCTTCGAAAACTTCGATTCCGTGATCAACGAAGACACGTTTGGGCACAGGTTGCGGCTGTTCAACTCTGAACTCGATGCCAGGAAGAAGTAGGACGCGGTATGTCAGGCTGGATGACAGACGAGCACCGGATGCTCTCGGACATGACGGCGAAGTTCATTGCCGATGAGTGGGCGCCGCACTTCGAACGCTGGCGCAAAGCGGGCATCATGGACCGTTCGGCCTGGCATCAGGCCGGAGAGCTGGGCCTGCTCTGCCCGTCCATCCCCGAAGCATATGGCGGCGCAGGCGGTGATTTCGGCCATGAGGCGGTGATCTCGATCGAGCAGGCCCGCGCCAATCTGGCCAGCTGGGGCAACCCGATCCATTCGGCGATCGTCGCACATTACATCCTGGCCTATGGCACCGAAGACCAGAAGACGCGCTGGTTGCCAAGAATGGTGTCTGGCGAGATGGTCGGCGCGCTGGCCATGACCGAGCCCGGCGCGGGCTCTGACCTGCAGGGCATGAAGACAAAGGCCACACGCACGGGCAATTCCTACCGCCTCAGCGGCCAGAAGACCTTTATAACCAATGGCCAGCACGCCGATCTGATCGTGGTGGCCGCCAAGACTGATCCGAAGCAAGGCGCGCGCGGCATTTCCATGGTGGTGCTGGAGACCGAAGGCGCCGACGGATTTTCGCGCGGCCGAAACCTGAAGAAAAACGGCATGCACGCCAACGACACCTCGGAGCTTTTCTTCGACAATGTCGACGTGCCGCCCGAAAACATACTGGGCGGTGCAGAGGGTCAGGGGTTCATCCAGATGATGCAGCAGTTGCCGCAGGAACGTCTGATCATTGCCTGCGGCGCTCAGGGCGCGCTGGAAGGGGGCGTGGCGCGCACCATTGCCTACACAAAGGCGCGCGAGGCGTTCGGAGGCACGCTCTTTGACACGTTTCAGACGATCCGCTTCACGTTGGCAGAATGCGAAACCAAAGCACGGGTGTCGCGCGCCTTTCTGGACGCGTGCATCGAAGAACATCTCCGCGCCGCTCTCAGCGTCGAAAAGGCGGCCATGGCCAAATACTGGATCACGGACACGCAGTTCGAGGTGCTCGATCACTGCGTCCAGCTGCACGGCGGCTATGGCTACATGGCCGAATACGACATCGCCGGAATGTGGGCCGATGCGCGGGTGCAGCGCATCTACGGCGGCACGAACGAGATCATGAAAGAACTGATTTCGAGGGCGCTTTGATGCTGGCAACCGGTCAGACCCGTGGCACATGCCGGACGCTCCGCGGGGAGTATTTTCTGAAAGATGAAGCCGGGGCGTCCGCCTTGT
>JBCCHI010000091.1:0-15493 GCA_039028815.1 Pseudomonadota bacterium | reverse complement strand
CTTTGCCCGCCAGGATGTCTCGCGACGGGTGAGTGTATGCGTGTTGCTCGAATAGACCACGTCCATATCGAAGTGTCCGACCGCCGGACAGCCGCCATCTGGTATGAACGGATCCTTGGGTTGACACCGCACACGGACCTGTCGTCATGGACAGACAATCCAATGGGGCCGCTTGTCCTGCAGGGCAGTGACGGATATCCTGCCCTGTCCCTTTTCGCGCGCGATTTCAAAGAGGTGACGCGCGATTGCACTGTGGCGTTTCGCGTTGACGCAGAGAGCTTTCTGGGTTTTCTCGACACGCTGGACTCGCTTGCGCTCGGGACCACCGCTGGCGCCACACTCTGCCGCGACGATCTGGTCGATCACGATCTCTCATGGTCGCTGTATTTTCTCGATCCGGACCAGAACCGGCTGGAGCTCACGACCTACGACTACGATCTGGTCCGGAGCGCTCTGGCAGGCCGGTCCACATAGACGAGACCCCATCGCGGACACACACAGGCCCTTTGAATGGGTTGCCCGAGTCGGCCGCGTCCGGCGGGTGGTTCAGCGGATCAGAGCCGTGAGGGCGCATCGCCGCGTCGGAGATGCGCACGGGCCCGTCTTCAACCGGGGACCCGGGACGCGGTGTCAACGTCCCGGCCGCGCGCACGCAGGCCGCGGTGTTGTGCTTCAGGCGCGCAGCTTCTCACCTCTGGGATCAAATGGTGGCTCGTGCAGCACCCAGCCCTTGTGTGGTTGTCCCAGCACCATCACCTCGACCTCGTCACCGGGGGCGGCGGTGCCGGTTTTCACGTAGCCGAGCGCCAGCGACTTGCCCACCGTGTAGCCATAGGTCCCCGAGGTTACGCGGCCCACCGGCTTGCCACCGCAGCGGATCGGCTCTCCGCCGGTGGCATCGGCGCCCGAAGCCCTGACCGCCGCCTCGTCGATATGGATCAGCACCAGGTTTTCGCGCGGCGGCTGCGTCATGACCTGTTGCGCGGCCTCCTTGTGAAGAAAATCCTTGTCCATCTTGCACAGCGCGCCCAGCCCGACCTCGTGCGGGTAGTACTCGGGTGAATACTCGCGCGACCAAGACCCATAGCCTTTCTCGACCCGCAGCGACATCAGCGCCCGCGCGCCCACCGGTCCTGCACCAAAATCCTTCGCGGTGTCCAGCAAAGCGGCATAGAGTTTGTCCTGATCCTCGGTCGGGCAATGCAGCTCCCACCCCAGATCACCGGTGAAACTCACACGCAGCGCAAGGCATCTGACACCGGCCAGTTCCACCATCTTGGAGCGCATGAAAGGGAAATCCTCGGTCGCGAGGCTTTCGTTTGTAAGACGTTGCAGGATTTCGCGGGATTTCGGCCCGGCCACGTTAAAGCCGCACATGTCTTCGGTCTTCGTCTCGAAGGTGGTGCCCTCCGGCAACGGCACCATATCGAAAAAGCGTTTGTGATAGCGCTCTGCCATGCCCGAGGAGATGATCCAGAATTCATCCTCGGCGACGCGGGTCACCGTAGCATCGCCTGCGATCCCGCCGCGTACGGAAATCAGCGGCGTCAGACAGGACCGGCCAACGGCCTTTGGCATCCGGTTGGCGAACACCTTGTTGAGCCACTCCTCTGCCCCCGGCCCCTTGCAGACATACTTGGCAAAGTTGGAGATATCTATGATCCCGGCCTTGTCGCGCAGCATCCTGCATTCACGGCCCACCGGCTCCCACCAGTTCTGCCGGGTAAAGCCATTCGTGTCCTCGGCCCCGGGCCCGTCGGCAAACCATTGCGGGTGTTCCCAGCCGTAGTTGAGGCCAAAGACGGCGCCCATCTCTTTCTGACGCTCATAGGCAGGACGGGTGCGATGCGGGCGACCGGCGGCGCGTTCTTCATTCGGGTAGTGTATGGCGAACCGGTGGGTATAGACGTCTTCAACCTTGGCCTTGATAAAGCTTTTGTCGTTGGCCCATGTGCCGAAACGCGCGATGTCCCAGGGGAACATGTCATAAGCCATTTCTCCCTCGATGATCCATTGCGCCACCATCAGCCCCATCCCTGCCGATTGCGAGAAACCGGGGATGATGCCGCCCACCATGAAGTAATTGCGCAATTCCGGCACCGGCCCGAGCACCACATTGCTGTCGGGAGACCAGATCATCGGGCCGTTGATCACCCGCTTCACGCCCGCCTCGGCGGCGACCGGCACGCGGTCCATCGCGCGCATCACGTTGTCCATGATCCGTTCCAGATCATCGGGAAAGAGGTCATGGGCGAAATCCAGCGGCGTGCCGTCTTCGGCCCAGAACTTCATATCCGCCTCATAGGCGCCGATCAGCAGACCCTTGCCCTCCTGACGCAGGTAGTATTCGCCATCGCGATCCGCGACCGAGGGCAGACGGCGATCCATCGCGGCGATTTCCGGGATCGTCTCGGTGACAAAGTACTGATGCTCGGTCGGTTGCAGGGGCACCTCGATCCCGGCCAGTTTCGCCACCTCACGTCCCCAGAGGCCGGCGCAGTTGATCACCCATTCGG
This sequence comes from Pseudomonadota bacterium, assembly GCA_039028815.1. Classification (GTDB taxonomy): domain Bacteria; phylum Pseudomonadota; class Alphaproteobacteria; order Rhodobacterales; family Rhodobacteraceae; genus Roseovarius. The sequence continues at coordinate 12,977 of JBCCHI010000091.1, read as the reverse complement.
TCTGGATCTCGCCGTTGGTGGTTTCGACGATCCAGCCGCCATCTGGCCGAGGCCGGGTGGCGGTCACCGGGGTAAAGCGGTTGATCTCAGCCCCGGCCTTGCGCGCCCCGATCGCATAGGCGTTGGTGACGCCCGAGGGATCGACATTGCCGCCCGAGGGTTCCCACATGATGCAGCGCACCCCGTCGAAATTGACCAGCGGGTGTTTTTCCTCTGCCTCTTCGCGGCTGATTTCGGAAAAATCCATGCCGTAGAGGTCGGCTTTGGCGGCCTGAAGCTTCAGCTGGTGCTCGCGGTTTTCGGTCTGCGCCAGATAAAGCGACCCGGGCTGAAAGACACCGCAACTCTGTCCGGTCTCCTGTTCAAGATCCTTGTACAGGTTCATGGTGTAGTGCTGCAGGCGCGATATATTCGCGCTGTCATGCAGCCCGTGAATGTTGGCCGCGGCGTGCCAGGTGCTGCCCGAGGTCAGTTCATCCCGTTCCAGCAGCACCACATCGGTCCAGCCGAGTTTTGTCAGATGATAGAGGACGCTGCATCCGATGACGCCTCCTCCGATAACGACGGCCTGTGCATGGGTTTTCATATTGCGTTCCTCTGCCAGCGATGTCCCGCGGGCCACACGCGGGCCCTGCCTTGCCTCAACATTTGCGATCGCGTGCGGTCTTGTCCATCGGTTTGCGTCATATCGCGACGTTTTCGGACAATTCGCAGTTATAGTGGTATATTTTTGGTATTATCTACCTGCCGCTCTATTGGGTTTTCTTAGAAAACACTGATATATTTCGGTTCATATTTGGTGCATCTCCTTTGAGTGCGAGAATCACGGCGCCGGTGCTGATCCGGCCTTGTCGTTGTAAAAACCGAACCGGGGACGGCCCAGGGCATCCGGCCCGATGTGGTCGAAGACGGACCGTCGATACCACGGCTGACCGAACATCCTGCGGGACGCCGCCATGATCCAAGCCCTGTCTTTGTCTGTGTCCACAGCACGCGGGCGGCATGCTTCGTTGCGACCGATCCTGTCGCAAACGGGCAAGCCCCGTTCGGGGATCGCATCAGTCTGCGCGAGACACATCCAAGGAGGCGGATATGCAGACCACAACCCGTGTCGCGGTTATTGGCGGCGGCGTCGTCGGATGCAGTGTGCTCTATCATCTGACCAAGCTGGGCTGGTCCGATGTCATGCTGATCGAACGCTCTGATCTCACCTCCGGCAGCACGTGGCACGCCGCAGGCGGGTTTCACACGCTCAACGGCGACACCAACATGGCGGCGCTTCAGGGATACACGATCAAGCTGTACAAGGAACTTGAGGACATCACCGGCATGTCCTGCGGCCTGCATCATGTGGGCGGTGTGACGCTGGCGGACAATCGCGACCGGATGGACATGCTTTTGGCCGAGCGGGCCAAGCATCGCTACATGGGTCTTGAGACCGAGATCGTGGGCCCCGAAGAGATTGCCAGGATCGCGCCGGTGACCAACACCAAGGGCATCCTCGGCGCACTTTACGATCCGCTGGACGGCCATCTTGATCCGTCGGGCACCACGCATGCCTATGCCAGGGCGGCAAAGATGGCCGGAGCGACGATCGAAACCCATTGCAAGGTGCTTGAAACCAATCCACGCCCCGATGGCGGTTGGGACGTTGTGACCGACAAGGGCACGATCCACGCCGAACACCTGGTCAACGCCGCGGGTCTGTGGGCGCGTGAAGTCGGCGCGATGGCAGGTGTCTATGTGCCGATCTATCCGATGGAGCATCAATACCTGATCACCGAAGAGGTTCCCGAGATTGCCGCAATTGTCGACGGCGGCGGGGAACATCCGCATGTGATGGACCCCTCCGGCGAAAGCTATCTGCGGCAGGAAGGGCGCGGGCTGTGCATCGGGTTTTACGAACAGAAATGCCGGGCCTGGGCGGTTGGCGGCACGCCGTGGGAGTTTGGGCACGAACTGCTGCCCGATGATTTCGACAAGATCGAAGACAGCATTGCCTTTGCCTATCGCCGGTTTCCCGCACTGGAACGCGCCGGCGTCAAATCGGTGATCCACGGCCCCTTCACCTTCGCGCCGGACGGCAACCCGCTGGTCGGCCCGGTGCCGGGGTTACGGAACTACTGGTCCGCCTGCGGGGTCATGGCGGGATTCAGTCAGGGCGGTGGAGTCGGCCTGATGCTGGCGCAATGGATGATCGAAGGTGAATGCGAGCGCGACGTCTCTGCCATGGATGTGGCGCGCTATGGCAGCTGGATCACACCGGGCTACACGCTGCCCAAGGTGATCGAGAACTACCAGAAACGCTTTTCGGTGGCCTATCCCAACGAAGAACTGCCCGCCGCACGGCCGTTTCGGCGCACACCAATGTACGATGTCTTTGACGCCATGGGCGCGGTCTGGGGGCACCAGTACGGGCTGGAAGTGGTCAACTACTTCGCCCAGGGCGACGAGCCGCGCTTTGAGACACCGAGTTTTCGCCGGTCGAACGCCTGGGAGGCCGCGCAGCGCGAGGTCCGGGCGGTGCGCGGCGGCGTCGGAATCAACGAGGTCCAGAATTTCGGCAAGTACCGGGTGACCGGTGCAGAGGCGCGCGACTGGCTCGACCGGATCATGGCCGGGCGCATTCCAGCGCCCGGACGGCTGAGCCTGACACCAATGCTCAGCCCGGCAGGTCGCCTGATCGGGGATTTCACGATCTCCTGCCTGGCCGAGGACGTGTTCCAGCTGACGGCCTCGTATGGCGCGCAGGCCTATCATATGCGCTGGTTCGAGCAGCAGGCGCGGGACGGTGTGACGGTTGAAAACGTGTCAGACCGGTGCACGGGCTTTCAGATTGCCGGACCCCGGGCACGCGATCTGCTGGCCGCCTCTTGCGGACATGACGTAGACGATATCCGGTTCCGCGATGTCCGCACGCTTCAGATCGGGCCGGTGGCCTGTGTGGTGCAGCGCGTCAGTTATACCGGGGATCTGGGGTACGAGATTTACTGTGACACGATGGAGCAACGCGCGCTTTGGGATGTCGTCTGGTCCGCCGGCCAGACCTTTGGTCTTCGTCCGTTTGGCATGCGGGCGATGATGTCGCTTCGGCTTGATCGGTTCTTCGGTTCCTGGCTGCATGAATTCTCACCCGATTACACGCCCGGAGAAACCGGCATGGATCGCTTCATCGACTTTGCAAAGAACACCGACTTCATAGGGCGCGCAGCGGCAGAGCAGGAACGCGCGCAGGGGGCCGCACGCAAGCTTGTCGCCTTTGCGGTAGAGGCCGAAGATGCGGACGTGCACGGATACGAGCCGGTCTGGATTGATGGCAAGGTGGACGGGTTCTGTACCTCTGGCGGGTTCTCGCATCACGCCGAGACCTCTGTGGCGCTTGCGCTGATCCCTGCGGCGCGCGCGCTTGACGGTCTGGACGCACATATCGAAATCCTTGGCGAGATGCGCCGCGCCACACCGCTGACTGCACCGCTCTTTGATCCGGATGGCCAGCGGATGCGGGGATAAGAAAAACTCCCGGTCGCGAGACCGGGAGTTTCGATGTTCTGCCGGGCTGCGGCCGGCCGACACCGATATGACCGGCACAAAAGGCGGTCAGCTGCATATCTTTCAGACGCTGAGCAGTCGCGCCTCGTGCTTACGCAAAGAGCGCCGGGCCGCGGGATACTGTTCCAGCCCGGTGGGCGATTGCAGTTCGGGAAAAAGCGCAAAGATCTCGTCACGGGCCGACCGGCCCATGGCGTCCAGAACGTTGTGACCCGGCTGAAAGCTCTCGGTCCAGGCTCCATCGGACAGGACGACTTCATGCTGGTCGAACATGAAATGAATGTACGACACTGACCGAGCCGGCGCTCGTTCGATCCCGTCCATCGCCGTCAAGTGTCTGGCGGCGGCCAGCACCTCGCGATCTTCGAAAAACAGCGCGGCCCGCTCGCTGTGGATCAGCACACGATGCTGTGGTGACACCAGCATATCCCGGTCCGGCAGGCCCCGCCCGAGCGCGCCGGCGCGGATCAGGACCGGACGCAGATTGGGCGCGGCGCGCACGTCGCTTTGCGTCAGATCGCGGCGCCCCACCCAGCGAACTTCCTGCAGTCCATTGTCCCGTGTGATCACCCGGTCGCCAGGCCTGAGTGTCTCTACCATGCGCTCGCCTGTCGGCGTGGCAATGCGCGTGCCCGGCGTGAAGCAGGGAATGATGTTCTCGATTTCGCGGAACTGAACAACGCCGACCAGATCGTCGGTGTCGTCAAAGACCTCCACGAACCCGTTTTCGCGATCCCCCGAGGTAAAGTTGATCTGAATCCGCCCCCCCGGCACATCAGACAGAATGCCGCGCAGATCCAGCGTATCAAAGTCATCGGACGGATCGCCGCTGGTCGTGGTTCCGCCGCCATCCACGAAATCGCCGGTCGTGACGTTCTCGAACGTGTCGCGGTCTGCCCCGCCAAAGAGGAAATCCGCCCCGGCATCTCCGGACAGCGTGTCGTTCCCGGCCTGACCGAACATGGTATCGTCGCCGTCACCGCCCGACAGCAGATCCGCACCGTCACCGCCGGACAGCATGTCATCTCCCATCTCGCCAAAGATCGAGTCGTCGCCGTCGCCGCCGGAGAGATCGTCATCGCCTCCCTCGCTGCATCCGTCCGCAGGCGCGCCGAATTCCGAATCCCCGAAGATCAGATCGTTGCCTTCCTGCCCCAGAACCGTGTCATCACCGGCACCGGCATACACGTCATCATCGGCAAGACCCGCCTCGACCAGATCATCGCCGCCGCGCGCATCGACGATGTCATCATTCGGGCCCTCTCCGGGCAGAATCGCATCATCGGCGTCGATCCGGTCACCTTCCGGGTCGGCATCGTATTCAAGGTTGATCACCTCGCCCAGATCAGTGCCGTCCACGACGCCGTCCCGGCTGTCCGGATCAGGCCCAAATCCATCGTCGAACACGAGCTGGTCCAGGGCCCCGGAATTGGGCAACACCACCTCCATGCGAAAGACACTGGGCACGTCGAATTCCTGCACCCGCTGACCGCCATCCGGGGTGCCCGGCACACTCACCTCGGTGATCTGCGCACCACTGAGGTCAAAGAACCGGACAGTCGCTCCGCCCTCGATGTCCAGAAAGGTCAGGCTGCGGATCGCGGCGGTGTTGGCAAACTCAAAAGCCAGCGTGCCGCCACCGGCATTGTCATCGGGATCGGATGAATCGCCGTCCTCCGAAATGATCAGCGCGTTTCCGAGATTGTCCGTCGCAAGGTCGGTATCGCCACCGGTGGGGTTGGCCGTATCGAAGATCATCGCCTGCCCGGACCCGCCGGTTGCCGAAATCTGCAACCCGAGCGCCGCGAATTCGTCATCCACCACAGTTCCCGGTGGCAGATCATTGAAATCAATACACGTAACCATTTGTCCCCCGACCCACATGCCGCGCGGTTTCCTGGTTCCGGGCGGCTGAACTCATTCTTTACAACGCGTCGCGGAACGATGGCTGGATCACTGGCGGCGCGCAGGTGGTCACAGGTCGAGCGTCAGCCAGCGCAACAGTCATTCTGTCACGCGGCCCGCGCAATTTGCGCGCGCGTCTCTCCCGATATCTGACCGACTCAGGCAGCGGCCGCCCCCACGACCAACCATCGCCCCCAGCAAGGCTATACCGGTTTAGTCAGCACAGACGGTCGCGCAAAGCGAATTGTGACCGAATTACGTCAGGAACGGGGCGCGAACCGGCCACATCTTCACAGAATTGCCGCATTGTTTTCCCGCATTGGCTGAATCAATCCGTGAATGGCGGGCTTCGAATACAAAGCAAATCAACATCTGAACGTGGTGAAACACAATCTTAACGTTAGTTAAAGTGGCGAGACCCGGTCCAAGGCACAGCTCCGCAACTATTCGTTGCCGGCCCATGTGCCGGCCATCGGCATTGCTGCCCCGCGGAGATCAAAGGCCGGGATATTCCGGAAATGGTTCCAACTCAGAAACGATGGCCTTGATCCATCGCCGGATCGCGCGCGAATCAGAGCGCCCTCGCCAGCACCATTGCGGCGCACACCAAACCCGCGTGTCAGCGCACGCCCGGTCCAGTCCGGTGAAGGGCCCTGTCTGAATCGTGCCGCCTCTTGCGTATTTGCGTGCAGCTATGGGAAAAGCCATCAGACGCGCGACGGTGAAGTCGCGCGCCTTTGATCATCTTCAGGGTGTCCGGCGTTGAAACTCTTTTGTCACATTGGCATGCCGCATACCGGCGCCGACCTGATCCAGCGGAATCTCAGCACCAATACCGACTGGCTGACGGAACACGGCATCGGGTATGGCGACGTGATGGCGCAGGGCGCGTCGCACGACACACTTTGGGTGGCCTGCGCCAAGGCCGTCCCGTTGATCGCGGAAAAGTATGGCGTGACCACAGCGCAAGATCAGGAGGAGTTGCGCCAGTACATCGGACAGGCCCTGACCTGGGAGCGCGCGCAGTTGCCCGCCCATGTCGACCGGATGGTTCTGTCCTGTTCGGGGCTGTACGGATTCATGCGCCACCCCGATGCCGTGCAGGAACTAAAATCCCTGCTTGAGCCGCATTTCGACGCGGTGGATCTCATCCTGTATGTGCGCCGTCAGGACGACGTGATCCTTGCCGATTACGCAAACGCCGTCCGGCTTGGCAGCACCAACGACACGCTCGCCGAATACGCGTCGGCCTGTTTGCGCCCCGACATATCGCGAACGCCCTATCTGTTCTACAAGCACGAGGTGTCAAAATGGCTGGATGTCTGGGGCGACACGGCGTTGACACTGCGCCGCTATTCCAGCACCGACTTCATTGATGGTGATCTGGTCACCGATATGCTGGGCGTTCTGCTTGGCACGTGGGACCCTGATCTGACCGGGTTTTCCCGCGCGCCCGAGATGAACGGATCGCTTTCAGCGCCGGGCGTCGCTTTCTTTCGCGAACTGAACCGCGCGCTCGATGCCGATCGCGCAGGGGACATGCCAGCCGTTCAGGTGCACAAACTGTTTCATCGCCTGAGCGAAATCTCCCTGCCCGCGTCGCCGCGACCGATCATGCCCGCCGACCTGTCGCACAAGATCATGACCCATTTCGCGGGCGCAAATATGTGGCTGCAGGAGCGTTTCGCACCTGATCTGGACGGACCCTTTTTCCCCGAGCGCCCGGACCACCCGGAATTCGGGAACACCGACCGCATGAGCACGGACGACGCGATCAGCCTGAGTGGCCGACTGCTTGCAAGTCTGATGCAGGAGGGCCCGTGACCCGCGACACCCGACGCCATCTCTTGCAGTCGCTTGCCTTGCCGGATCCCGAGATGTGCACGGAACGCGAACTTTATGTGCGACTGAACGGCGGGGCGTGGTTTTGCGGTGAATCCCGGACCATCGGATTTGCCGCCGGGGACCGGCTGGCGTTCGACACGTATTTCAATCTCTTCCCGCTCGGTCAGTGGGTGCAGGATTGCGGACTGGAGCATATTGAGCTTCTGCTCTCGGGCGCGGGTGAGGCAGAAATCCGGGTCGTGCTGGCTCATCCGGAGCGCCCCGTCGTGACCCTGGCCAAAGATGTGATCCGTCTGGACAAGGCGCAGCCGCTGGCCATTCCCTTGCCCGGACAAACGGTGGATCAGGCCGTACTTTACCTTGAACTTGTCGCCCTGGGCGACGGACACCTGCATTCCGCCGACTGGACCACCCGTCAGCCGCCGCGGCGCAGGCCCGACATCGTGCTTGCCGTCACAACCTACCGGCGTGAACAGGCCATCTTGCACACTGTCGCGCGGTTTGAGGCATTCGCGTCTGTTTCCCCGCTGGCAGAGCGTTTTCGCATGTTGGTCATCGACAACGGACGCAGTGCGGACATTCCGCCCTCTGAACGTGTCACGTGCCTTCCGAACGAGAACCTCGGTGGCGCGGGTGGTTTTTGCCGGGGGTTGAGCGAGGCGCGCGCACGCGGCGCAACGCATTGCATCTTCATGGACGACGACGCCCGGACGCCGATGGATGCGCTGGACAGAACATGGCGTTTTCTGGCCTATGCAAAGGATGACGCGGCGGCGGTGGCCGGGGCGATGATCGCCACGCGCCAGGCCTGGACCATCTGGGAAAACGGGGCTGTCTTTGACGGGTTTTGCCGTCCCGTGGCCGGCGGGACCGATCTGCGAGACCCCGGCCAGGTGATCGGGATGATCAGCGACGCGGTGCAAAGGAAACCATTCAATTTCTATGGCGGCTGGTGGTTTTTTGCCTTTCCGCTGGCCCATGTACGGCACCTGCCGTTTCCCTTTTTTGTACGCGGCGACGATGTCAGCTTTTCGCTGGCGCACGACTTTGACACCGCCACGTTGCCGGGTGTCGTGTCCTTTCAGGAAAGCTTTACCGAAAAGGACACACCCCTCACCTGGTATCTGGATCTGCGCAGCCATCTTGCGCATCTTCTAAGCCTGCCCTGCATGGATGTGAGCCGCGCGCCGACCCTGCGGGTGGCCGTCTGGTTCTGGGCCCGGACGTTGCTGACCTGCCACTACGAAACCATGCAGGCGATCAATCTGGCGCTTGAGGATGTGCTTGCGGGGCCGGACTATTTTGCCGCGCACCCCGATGCCGGGGAACGGCGCAGCCAGTTGAACGCCCTGCGCCAGGTTGAAGCGTGGCACCCCTGCGCCGGGCCGCCGGCCGAGCGGCGTCGGTTCGACCCCGACAGGCGGGCCACACGCATTTTGATGCGGTTTACGCTCAACGGTCTTCTGGTGCCGTTTTTCAGCAGGATCGGAAACCGGATCACACTGCCGCCCGGAAAACGCTGGGCCATACGGGCGCATTGGGCGGCGGCGCAGATCACCTATTACGACCCGGACACGGATCGCGCCTATACCGTGCGCCACGACAAGCGGCGCGCCGTGTCTGCATCCCTGCGAACCGCGCGTCTGATCGTGCAGCTTTGGGCACGCTATAACGCGCTGAAGACAGCCTATCAGGCCGCGTATCCCGATCTGACATCGGCGGAATTCTGGGCGGGCGCGCTTGGGCTTGAGGCCATGCCGGACGCCGCATCAGTGCCGTCAGATGACGAACGGCACGGCAAGACGCACCGGCCCGGCAAGACCGTGCGGCGCGCCGCAGCCGAGTAGAACCGACCCGGGCCGACCAGACATTGCCAGCCTCTGCCGTTTCTGAAACAAGGAGTGCACTGCGGCAAACGGAGGCGTGATGCATCTTGCAATGGTTGGGGCCGGGCTGTCGGGCGCGGTCATCGGGCGGGAGCTGGCCAAGGCCGGACACCGCGTTACCGTTCTGGATGAACGCGCACATGTTGCAGGCAATTGTCACACTGAGCGGTGCAGCGAAACGGGTGTTCTCGTTCATGTCTACGGGCCGCATATCTTTCACACCGATGACCCCGAAGTCTGGGACTACGTCAACCACTTCACCCGCTTTCTTCCCTACAAGAACCGGGTCAAAACCATATCCGGCGGGCAGGTCTACGCGCTGCCTGTGAACCTGCACACGATCAACCAGTTTTACGGGACGGCCATGCGCCCGGACGAGGCGCAGGCGTATATCGCCGCAAAGGCCGACGCGACCATCGAGGACCCGCAGAATTTCGAGGAGCAGGCCCTTTATCTTCTGGGCCGGGAGCTGTACGAAGCGTTTTTTCGCGGCTACACCCTCAAGCAATGGGGCATGCCCCCCACCGCCCTGCCCGCGTCCATCCTCAAACGTCTGCCGGTGCGTTTCAACTACGACGACAACTACTTCTTTCATCGCTTTCAGGGCATGCCGGAAAACGGCTACACCGCTATGGTGGATCGCATCCTCGATCACCCGGGGATCGACGTTCATCTGAACACACGATTTGACCGGAACGACGTGTGCGAGTTTGACCATATTTTTTACAGCGGACCGCTTGATGGCTGGTTTGGCTACGATGGCGGACGGCTGGGCTATCGCACGCTTGATTTCGAACGGTTCACGCACCGGGGCGACTACCAGGGTTGCGCGGTGATGAACTATGCGGACGAACATGTGCCGTTCACGCGGATCACGGAGCACAAGCATTTCGCGCCATGGGAAAGCCACGACGGCTCTGTGCTCTACCGCGAGTTTTCGCGCGCGTGCGAACCGCAGGACGTTCCCTATTATCCGATCCGTCTGGTTCGGGAAAAGGCACTGCTGGCCACATATGTCGAACGGGCGTGCCGCGAGCGCGGCGTCACATTTGTCGGGCGGCTGGGCACCTACCGCTATCTCGACATGGATGTCACGATCCGTGAGGCGCTGGACACCGCGGCCGTCTTTCACGAGAAGGCCAGCGCGATGCCTGCCTTCGTGAAGCCCCCGCTGTGAACCAGGCGCCAGCGCGCCGCGCCGGTTGAACCCTGCCATAAAAACCCTTCAGACAATCACAATGTCATCGAGTAGACCGCCAATGGCTGAAAGACCTTCCAGCAGGATCGAGCGGTCGGTGCTGCCGCTGATCAGGACGCCCTCTGCGGTCACGACGGTGTAGTCGCGAATGATGTCCTCTGCGGTCAATGTACCGACAAGCGCTGTCGTCAGGGCGATGGTGTCGATGCCCGGTTCGAAGTCGGTTATCACGTCCGCCGCAAGTATGCTGCCAAAGAGAAACGTGTCGGCGCCCGCGCCACCGCTGATCGTGTCGCGGCCCTTGTCCCCTCCCTGAAGGGCATCTTCATAGAGATCGTCACCTGCTCCCAGAAAGACGCGGTCGCGCCCGCCGCCGGCTTCGACCGTATCGTTGCCGTCACCGGCCTGGATGAAGTCGGCGGCGTTGCCGGCAACAATCCCGTCGTCGTGCGCCGTGCCATCGACCGCCGCATCGGTGAAGAACGCGATGTCGCGCTCCAGCCCCGCCATTGTGCTCAACCCTTCAAGCAGGATCGAACGCCCCGAACCGCCACTGATCAGCACCCCCTGCGCGGTGAGCGATCCATTCCCGTCAAGGATGTCCTGCGGTCCGAGCCCGCCGACCAGACCCGTCGAGAACGCCAGCACATCCGTGCCCGGCTCAAAATCGGTGATGATGTCTGCCGAGATCACATCGCCGAACAGAAACGCGTCGGCGCCGGCATTGCCGGTGATCGTGTCTTCCCCCAGCGACCCCTCTTGCGGTGTGTCGATGTAACGGTCGTCACCGGTGCCCAGATCAATCACGTCGCGCCCGTTGCCACCGCACACCGTATCATTGCCCGTACCGGCATTTATAGTGTCGAATTGATCGCCACCGAACACCCTGTCGTCGCCCGCGCCGCCGTTGATCAGGTCTTCGTCCCAATCGCCATGAAGCTCGTCATTGCCGCCACTGCCCTGAATCGTGTCGCGCCCGAAACCCCCGAAAACGGTGTCGGCGCCGGCCGCACCCGCCTGTGGCGTGTCGATGAACAGATCAGCGCCATCTTCCAGAAACACAAGATCCTGCCCGTTTTGTGCATTCACGGTGTCCGCGCCACCGCCTGCACGAATGGTGTCGGCAAAGTCGCTGCCTGTCAGTGTTTCACCCGCCTCGGTGCCCAGAATCTCGACATCGAGTGACAGGGGCGGACGATCAATGGTGAAATCCAGCGCGGCAACCACCTGATCAAAGCCCAAGGAACCACCCGAAGCGCTGCGCAGCTCCAGCACTTCGTCACGATAGGTCAGACGCGCGCCCCAGCTTTCCAGTGACACGGAAATCTGCGAAGCGTCATAGAGAAAGCGCCAGGCCGTGACGTCCAGCCGGTCCTGACCCGGCGTGAAATCGGTGATCACGTCCGTGGCGGCATCCGCTTCAAGCACAAAGTAATCTGCCCCGCCCCCGCCGGTCAGACGATCGGCCCCGGCACCATCGGCGATGATATCGTCGCCTGCCCCGCCGGTCAGTGTATCCGCGCCCGCGGCTCCGATCAGTTGATCGGCCAGAACACCGCCGCCAAGGCTCTCGCCGGTCGGTCCGGCATAAAGAACGAGCCCCCGATCCGAGAGATCCGCGGACAGGTCGATCAGGCCGGGCGCTTCGGGGCCGGCAAGCAGCATCGTCAGCCGGTCACCGGCAATCGCCAGCGCCGCCCCGCTGACCGCAGGCACCGGCGCTTCGACCGAGCTGACCAGTGTATCGAGATGCACCAGCCTCCCGCCCGGGAGCAGTGTGAACAGGCTGGCCCCAAGATCCCCGCCTGCGACGGCGACATAGGTCCACCCTTCGTGCTGGGCGACAGACAGGCCGGTGACCTTGCCGAACCGTGTCCCGAGGCTGTCGAGCACATGGTCGGTGACGCGCAACGCACCCTCTGCCGAAAGCTCCAGCACCGACAGCGCCGCGCCATCGCCTTTTGCAGGAGCGGAGGCCACGATCACGAAATGCCGACCGGCGATGTCGGCCACCGCCAGCCCGACGGGCACAGAGAAAAGGCCCAACCCTTCCTCAACACCAAAGCGGCCCGTGGCCTGTAATGTCCCGCCAGCCGGGTCCGCCAAAAACGCCGTCACACCCACCTCGTCCCGGCTTGCGGTCAGGACATACCGCGACGATCCCGCGGAAACCACGGCAAGCGCGGTGGGCCGGACAAGGTAGCTGGAGTTCGTATCGGAGACCGAGCCGGCCGGAGCGAAGCCACCGTCCTGCTGTTGCCGGAAGGCGCGCAAAAGTCCCGGCTGCGCCGAATAGACATCACCCCCGGGCGACTGCGCAATCGGCGTCAGCCCGGGACCGCCCGGTGCGGCGCCCAGTCCAGGCGCGGTTATGTCCACGCGCGCGCCCAGACCCGCTGCCTCGATTCTGTACCCAACCAGCCGGTCCAGGCCATCGGCGCCAAACACGACGACACGATCCGTGCCGGTTTCGATCACGGCCAGCCTGCCGTCAACGGCCCCCTGTTAGCCAGTGCCTTGGCTATTGGTTTTGACTGGGCAGTAAAACCAATGCTGATAGGCGGACTGATGTTATTTGGTGTGCTATTCGCGAT
>JBCCHI010000090.1:0-15926 GCA_039028815.1 Pseudomonadota bacterium | reverse complement strand
CGAGGACGGCCAATCGCTGGAAGATGCGGCAAAGGACACACTGGGCAAGGAGCTGGAAAAGGGGCTGCGCAGCCTCTTTGATTGACGCGCGCGCACCTGCGGCTAGGCTGCCGCGCATGCTGAACCCCATGACAGAGGATCTGATCGCCCGGCTGCGCGCCGGGTTGCCCGATGCGACCTTCAAGGAGGGCGTCGCGGCGTATCTCGAAGACCCGCGCCGGCGCTGGCGTGGACAGGCCGGGGCAGTGCTTGCGCCGGCGTCCACGTCCGAGGTGTCCGAGGTATTGCGGATCGCGCAGCAGGCCCGCGTTCCGGTCGTGCCCTATGGCGGAGGAACCGGGCTGGTGGGCGGCCAGATTGCACCGGATGGGCCCGCACCGCTGATCCTCAGTCTGGAACGGATGCGCGCGCTGCGCGGGATCTGGCCCGAGGAAAATGTGGTCGAGGTCGAGGCGGGCATGATCCTGTCCGATCTGCACGCGGCCGCGCAGGCGGCGAACCGCATGTTTCCGCTGTCTATCGCGGCGAGGGGCAGCGCGCGGATCGGCGGCCTGCTGGCCACCAATGCCGGCGGCGTGAACGTTCTGCGCTATGGCAATGCCCGGGATCTGTGCCTGGGGATCGAGGCGGTTCTGCCGGGGGGGGCGGTGATCCACGGTCTGAAGCGTCTTCGCAAGGACAATACAGGGTATGATCTACGCAATCTGATGATCGGCGCGGAGGGCACACTGGGGGTGATCACGGCGGCTGCGCTCAAGCTGAGCCCTGTCCCGTCCGGCACGGGGACCGCGCTGATGGTCGTGCGCGATCCGGCAGCGGCGCTGTCGCTGCTGGAACTGGCGCGCGACCGGATGGGCGAAGCTGTTTCGGCTTTTGAGCTCATGCACCGGACAGGGCTGGACTTTCTGAGCGAGACGTGGCCCGAACTGCGTCAGCCCTTTGCAACCGCGCCGGAATGGTTTGTGCTGGTCGATGTCGGTCTGCCCGACGGGCTGGATCCGCAAGCCGTGCTGGAGGCGTTGTTTTCCGACGCGGCGGAGCGTGGTCTGGTGACGGATGGGCTGATTGCGCAATCGCAGGCGCAGCGCGACGATTTCTGGACCCTGCGCGAGAGCATTCCGGAGGGCAACCGCAGGGTCGGGGCGATTGCGTCGCACGACATCTCGTTGCCGCTGAGCGCAATCGCGGCGTTCATCGCGCGCGGAGGCCGGCTGCTGGGCGATCTGGGCGAATTCCGGATCAACTGTTTTGGTCATCTGGGCGACGGCAATCTGCATTACAATGTTTTTCCGCCTCGGGGCGCAGGTCGCAATACCTGTGCCGGCCAGCGGGATGCGGTCAGCCGGGCAGTGCACGATCTGGTTCACGACATGGGCGGCTCGGTGTCCGCGGAACATGGTGTGGGGCGGCTGAAAGTGGCAGAGCTGGAACGTTATGGCGACCCTGCCGCGCTGGCCGCGATGCGTGCGATCAAGACCGCGCTTGACCCGGTGGGCATCATGAATCCCGGCGCGGTGCTGCGCAACGGCACCGGCGGGAGATGAGTATTTCCGGAAAGATGAAGCAGGGGCGGGGCAGACCTGCGCGGACCGGTCGGTTTCGGTTTCGTTCGGAGGACTTTCTGACTGGCGCGGGCGCAGTGCATCGCCTAGATTTGGTCTGAGACAGCCGGCAAGCATGGGGGCGAGACGCGCATGAGCGAGACGGGGCTTCAGAAGCTGGCGTTTTTCCTGCTGATCGCATTGATTCTGTTCGTGTCGATTTCCGGAGGGGTGTGATGGCGCAGCGCTTTGGCGGAAAGTACAGCCCGGAAGGCACGCGGCAGGACGGACGCGAAGGCACCGCTACGCCGGAGTCGCGCGGGGCCTATCGCGGAGCAACCCGCACGCGCGCCGGAGGGCGGGTGAATTTTCTGTTTCTTGCGCCCCTGCCGCTGATCTGGGCGGCGTTCACCACCGGCCCGACAGGGCTTTTGCTGAATCTCATTGCTCTGGCGCTGCTCCTGATCGCGGCATGGCTGACGCGGGAAGGCATTGTCGCCGAGGAGGCCTATGCCGCGCGCCGGGTCGCGCGGGCCCCCGGTGTGCCGCGCAAATTGCTGGGCAGCGGTCTGACCGGTCTTGGTCTGGGACTGGCGGGTTTTGCCGCGGGCGGCGGTCTGGTCGCGCCGGTCATCTATGCTGTTGTGGGCGGCGCGTTGCACAGCCTGGCCTTTGGCACTGATCCGATGCGGGACAAGGGGATGGAGGGGGTCGACAAACATCAGACCGACCGCGTTGCGCGCGTCGTCGATCAGGCCGAGTCGTATCTCAATGCGATGAGCGATGCGATCAAGCGGGCGGGTGACCGCGAAGCGGAGGCGCGTGTCGAACGGTTCCAGGTCAGTGTGCGCGACATGTTGCGCACGGTCGAGGAGGACCCGCGTGATCTGACGGCGGCGCGGCGTTATCTCGGGGTCTATCTGATCGGTGCGCGCGATGCGACGGTGAAGTATGCCGATATCGCCGATCGGGCGCCGAACCCCGAAGCGCGCGCCGAGTATCTTGGCCTTCTGTCCGATCTGGAAGACAACTTTGCTGCCAAGACGCAGAAGCTTCTGGCAGATACCACCACTGATCTCGATATCGAGATCAGCGTGCTGCGCGACCGCCTCGGGCGGGACGGCATTCGTTTGGAAGAAACCGATTCATGAAGAGGGATTGACGCCATGTCCGGGACTGTACGTGAAAAAGCCGAGGCCACGCTGGCCGAGGTGCAAGAGCTGAGCCAGGTCATTTTGCCTGAGCCAAAGGATGCGGGCGCGATCGTTCCGTTGTCGGATGCGGGCAGTGAGGACGGCGCCGAAATCCGCAAGCGGATGGATGAGATCGACATGTCTGACACCAATTCGATCGTCAGCTTCGGGTCCGCGGCGCAGACCGAGCTGCAGGAAATCTCGCAATCCATGCTGGCCGGCGTGCGCAACAAGGATGTGGGGCCGGCGGGCAATTCGCTGCGCGACATCGTGACGACGATCCGGGGGTTTTCGGTTTCTGAACTTGACGTGCGGCGCGAACGGACCTTTTGGGAGAAGCTGCTGGGCAAGGCGGCGCCATTCGCGCAGTTCACCGCGCAGTTCGAGGACGTGCAGACCCAGATCGACAAGATCACCGACGACCTTCTGGGGCATGAGCACACCTTGATGAAGGACATCAAGTCGCTCGATATCCTGTATGAAAAGACCCTGCAGTTCTACGATGAACTCGCGCTCTACATCGCGGCGGGCGAAGCCAAGCTTGAGACGCTGGACACCGACATGATCCCGGCCAAGGATGCCGAGGTACAGGCCGCGGCGGAGAAAGATCAGGTCATGGTGGCGCAGGAACTGCGCGATCTCAGGGCCGCGCGCGACGATCTGGAACGCCGGGTGCATGATCTGAAGCTTACGCGTCAGGTGACGATGCAGTCGCTGCCGTCGATCCGGCTGGTTCAGGAAAACGACAAGAGCCTCGTGACCAAGATCAACTCTACACTGGTCAACACGGTGCCGCTGTGGGAGACGCAACTGGCGCAGGCGGTGACCATTCAGCGCTCTGCGGAGGCCGCGGCGGCGGTTCGGGAGGCCAATGACCTGACCAACGAACTGTTGACGGCGAATGCCGAAAACCTCAGGGAATCCAACAAGATCGTGCGCGAGGAGATGGAACGTGGCGTGTTCGACATAGAGGCGGTAAAGCAGGCCAATGCCGATCTGATCGGAACGATCGAGGAGAGCCTGCAGATCGCCGATGAAGGAAAGGCGCGCCGCGCCGCTGCGGAAGAGGATCTGAAGAAGATGGAAACCGAACTGCGCGACACTCTGGCGTCTGCCAAGGCCCGCAACGACGGTCTGGGCGATACGGCCGGCACGGCGGTGCCCGGCGCGTGAACGGTTCGCTGCAATCCCTGCACGCCAAGGGCCTGCGCTTTGTGATTGCGGCGGGGGCGCTGCTGGTGCTGTCCGCCTGTCAGTCCACCGTGTCGTCCGACAGGGCCGGAGCGCAGCCACCGGCGCAAGGATCGGGGGCTGCGTTGCAGGCCTCGCCCGAGAGTCAGGCGCTCAGCCGGTATTACCAGCGGCTGCAGGCCGATCTGAAGGCGCAGGACCTGATGCGAACCGGTGGCGGCGGCGTGGACACGCCGTTCACGCAACGTGATCTCCTGCGCAACTTCGAGCAGATCGCCTTTTATGACGAGTATCAACGCAATGGCGGACTGGCCCGCTCGCAGGCCGGACCGGGACGCCTGAAGAAATGGCGGGTGCCGATCCGCGTGTCGGTGGAGTTCGGCGACAACGTGCCCCAGGAGATCCGCAGCCGTGAGGCCGCGCGGGTGGCCGCCTTTACGACGCGGCTGTCGCGCATCACCGGTCATCCGATGCGCATGAGCACGAGCGATCCGAATTTCGTCGTCATGATCATGAGCAATGACGATGCGGCTCAGGCACGGGCAAGGGCGCTGGAACTTGTGCCTTCCATCGCCAATTCGAACCTTGTCTTCTTTTCCGGTCTGCCGCGGTCGATTCAATGCTTTGTGCTGGCCGCGGGCTTTGAACGGGAGTACGAGTATCGCGTCGCCGTGGCCTACATCCGGGCAGAAAACACCGACCTGCAGCGGTTGTCCTGCATCCATGAGGAAATGGCGCAGGGCATGGGCCTGACCAATGACAGTCCCCGTGCGCGGCCCTCGATTTTCAATGACGATGAGGAATTCGCGCTGCTGACCACGCATGACGAGGCGCTGCTGCGTGCGCTCTATGACGATCGGTTGCGTCCCGGCATGACGTTGGAAGAGGCACGGCCGATCCTGCAGCAGATTTTGGTTGTGCCGCCGGGGGCGGGGTCGTCGTGACGGGCGCGGTGCAGCACATTTAAGGAGAAAGCCATGGGCATTTTCGATTTTCTGTCCGGAGAATTCATTGATGTCATTCACTGGGTCGATGACACGCGCGACACGATGGTCTGGCGGTTCGAGCGTGAAGGTCACGAAATCAAGTATGGTGCGAAGCTGACGGTGCGCGAAGGGCAGGCTGCAGTTTTCGTTCATGAAGGACAGTTGGCGGATGTGTTCACGCCCGGTCTCTACATGCTCGAGACCAACAACATGCCGATCATGACGACGTTGCAGCACTGGGACCACATGTTCCGCTCGCCCTTCAAGTCCGAGATCTATTTCGTCAACACCACGCGCTTCACCGGTTTGAAGTGGGGGACCAAGAACCCGATTATGCTGCGCGATCCGGAATTTGGCCCGGTCCGTCTGCGGGCGTTCGGCACCTATGCGGTGCGGGTGACCGATCCGGCCAGATTCCTGTCGGAAATCGTCGGCACGGACGGTGAGTTCACCATGGACGAGATCAGTTTTCAGATCCGCAACATCATCGTACAGGCGTTTTCGCGGATCATCGCGGGGTCGGGTATTCCGGTGCTGGACATGGCGGCCAATACCGCCGATCTGGGCAAGCTTGTGGCAGGTGAAATCTCGGCGGTCGTGGCGGAGTACGGGCTGGAAATTCCCGAATTCTATATCGAGAACATATCGCTTCCCAAGGCGGTGGAAGAGGCGCTGGACAAGCGGACCTCGATGGGTCTCGTGGGCGATCTGAACCGGTTCACGCAGTATTCCGCGGCCGAAGCTATGAGCGCGGCGGCGCGCAATCCGGATGGTGGCGGCGGCATGGCTGCTGGTCTGGGCGCCGGCATGGGGATGGCGATGGCTCAGCAGATGGCCGGACCCTGGGGCCAGCCCGCGATGCAGCCCGCAATGCAACCTGCACAGATGGCCGCGCCGGTTCCACCGCCGCCGCCACCCACGGAACATGTCTGGCACGTCGCCGAGAACGGATCGACACATGGTCCCTACAGCAAGGCCGCCATGGGTCGGATGGCCACCGAGGGCAAGCTGACGCGCGAAAGCCATGTGTGGACCGCCGGTCAGGACGGCTGGAAGACCGCCGGAGAGGTGCAGGAGCTGGCGCAGCTCTTCACGATCCTGCCGCCGCCGCCTCCCGGTGCATGAGTCAGAGCGCGCACCGCACCCATAACGCGCGCGTTCCGCCAGGCGAAACATGAAACGAGGGAACAATCTGCACACAATATTGCCATTGTTCCCAACGCGGCCAGTTGCGCCGGTGAGGTTTGCCAAGAAACAGCAAACAGCAAGTATGTTCCGTGTGGCTCATGTAAAATAGGCAGGAACGCGCCGCGAGGTTCAGCCGCAATCGGGGATTTGCGTGTAACCGCCTAGGACTTCAACAAAATTGGCGGCAAGTTGCCAAGAATTTGCCTTATTTCAGAGGCACGCGTGGAGCAGCGGTGTCGTCTGTTAACCATTCTGCGCGCGCGGCTGTGGCAGCCGCGTTCGGAACGCGACAGGCGAATACGAACCAACTGGGCAAAGAGTGCCGCGGCGCATCAATCAGGTGCGGCGACAGATCTCTTCTGCCTGCGAGCAAGAGGACAGAGAAATGCCGATAATGGCCATTCTGGCGATACTGGGCGGTGTTGGCGCCCTTTTCGGAGTTGCAGGGGGCGGTGGCAGTTCTTCCGGATCAGCCGGGACCACATCTCCTGCGACCGTCGGCCGGGACACGACGGCAGCGCCGGACGGTCCCGATGCGGAAGAGACCCCGGACGACCCGCCGGAAGACCCCGACACGCCGGACATCGTGATACCAGCGCCTGCGCCCCCGCCCTCCGACCCCGATCCGGCCCCAACTGCCCCCGACCTTCCGGGCAGCGCCTACGAACTGGGCTGGGACGGTCTGAGCGCGGAAGAACAGATGATTGTGGAACTGATCAACCGCGCGCGGCTTGATCCGGACGGCGAAGTGGCGCGCCAGGGGGTTGGCTTTGCCTCTGGCGTGAACGGCACTCCGAAAGAGGCGCTGGCCGTTACGGAGGCTCTCAGCGAGGCCTCCCGTGCGCATTCCCAGGACATGGACGCCCGTGATTTCTTTGCTCACACCAATCTCTCTGGTCAGTCGCCCGCGGATCGCGCGGTGGAGGAGGGGCATGGATCCAGATTTGTCGGCGAGAATATCGGCTGGATCGGCTCCAGCCGGACCGGGTTCGATGCGCAGGACCGCGCCGAGGCGCATCATGACAACCTCTGGGCCTCACCCGGCCACCAGCAGAACCTGATGAGCAACAACTGGTCCGAAGTGGGCCTGGGCTATGACTATGGTGCGTACCGCGGGTTGGAGGGGTCGACCTTTGCGACCGAGATGTTCGGGGATCGCGGCACCAGTTACCTGACCGGGGTCGTAATCGACGATACGGATGGCGATGAGTTTTACGATATCGGCGAAGGCCAGGCCGATGTGCGCATCACCGCCTACCGGGGCGACGATGCGTTCGCGACATCGACATGGGACTCTGGCGGATACAGCCTGGCGTTGGAAGAGGGCACCTATCGGGTCGTGTTCGAGGGGGGCGATCTCGCGTCTCCGCATGAAGAGATGGTGACAATCGGGCCGCGGAACGTGAAGCTCGACGTGATCGAAGGCGATGGTGGCGGCAGTTTCACCCTTGCCGCGGCGCCGGGCACAGAGGCAACCGGAACCGAGAGCGCGACCCTTGCCGCAGCGCCCCAAGCGGATGACGGCAGCGTACTGCTGTCGGATCTGCTGGCCGACACCTCTGAACCGGGGTGGGAAGATGCAGCCTATGACGAAGAGGACGTGCTTGACACGCTCGACGCGTTCTGATCACCGCAAAGCGTCAGTCCGACGGATCAAGACGTCTTTTCTAGTCGTGTTTGCTCGGTCATAAAGGGCTCTGGATCGGGGCCCTTTTCCCGATGCGCTGAATCGGGGCGAAACATGGATGAGCGCGAAACTGCATTGGCGCCGGCCGTTGTCAGCGAGCATCGCTTTCCTTGCAGCAATTGCGGCGCGGATTTCCGCTATGCCCCGCGCGAGGGCAAGCTGATCTGCGATCACTGCGGCAACGAAGAGGACATCGCGGGGCAGGCGGGGCCGTGGGAGTCGGCCATTACAGAGCTTGATTTCGAGGCCGCCGTTTCCGGCGCGCTGGCGGAGACCGAGATCGAGGAAACCCGCGTCCTCAACTGCCCCAACTGCGGGGCGCAGGTGGAATTCGACGACACGGTGCACTCACAGGAATGCCCGTTCTGCGCGACACCGGTGGTGACCGACACGGGCATACATCGCCACATCAAGCCCAAGGGATTGCTGCCGTTCCGGGTTGACGAACCGGCCGCGCGGGCCGCCATGAACGATTGGCTGGGGCGACTCTGGTTCGCGCCCTCGGGTTTGCAGGAATACGCGCGAAAGGGCCGTCGGATGCAGGGCATTTACGTGCCCTACTGGACCTTCGACGCCGACACGGCATCGCGCTATTCGGGCGCGCGCGGAACTGTGTACTACGAAACCCGGACCGTGATGCGCGATGGAAAACGCCAGCAGGTGCAGGTGCCCAAAGTGCGCTGGACACCCGTGCAGGGCCGAGTGGCGCGGTTTTTCGACGACGTGCTGGTGCTGGCCTCGCGCACGCTGCCCAAGCGCTACACCGATGCGCTGGAACCCTGGGATCTGTCCGACCTTCAACCTTATGCGCCGGAATACCTCGCCGGGTTGCGCGCCGAAGGGTATCAGGTGGAGCTGGGCGACGGCTTTGCAGAAGCGCGTACCGTGATGGACGGGATCATCGCGCGCGACGTGCGCTTTGACATTGGCGGGGACCGGCAGCGCATCGACCGGATCGAGACGGCGGTGAAGGATGTGACCTTCAAGCATGTGCTGTTGCCGGTCTGGCTGGCCGCCTACAAGTACCGGGGTGAGACGTATCGCTTCGTGGTCAATGGGCGCAACGGCAAGGTGCAGGGTGAACGGCCCTACTCGGCCTGGAAGATCGCGCTGGCAGTGATGGCGGGCGTGCTGGTTGCCGCAGCCGTGGGGTTCGGGTTTGCCATGTCGGAAATGCAGTGAGGCAGGTATGAGTGATGATGCTGCGGCTCTGAAACGGCTTATGACGGCGCGTTGGTCTTGCCGGGCGTTTCGTCCGGATCCGGTTGCCACGGAGGTGATCGAGGATCTTGTCGAAACCGCCCGTCATACCGCGAGTTGGAACAACACCCAGCCCTGGCAGATTCTGGTGACGCAGGGGGCCGCGACGGAACGGTTTCGCGCGGCGCTTCTGGAGGAGGTGCGCACCGGGCAGCCTGGGCCGGATTTCGACTGGCCCGAAAGCTATCCCGACGAACTCGGAGACAGGCGGCGCGCCTGCGGTTATGCGCTGTACGAGGCGGCGGGCATCGCACGCAGGGACTATGATGCGCGGGCGCAGCAGGGCATGCGCAATTACGCGTTCTTCGATGCGCCTCATGTGGCGATCCTGCACACACCGCAGGTTCTGGGAACCTATGGCGCGGTTGATGCGGGCGGGTTTCTGACCGCTTTCATGCTGGCTGCGACCGCCCGGGGCGTTGCAACGATTGCTCAGGCCGCCGTGTCGGGCTACGCCGCTATGATCCGGTCGCATTTCGGGCTTGCAAACGACCGGTTGATCCTGTGTGCGATCTCGTTCGGCTACGCGGATCAGGATGACCCCGTCAATCGCTACCGGACAGCGCGCGAGTCGGTGAACACGCTTTTGAAGATATCCGGGTGAAACCGGCCGTCGCTATGCGTCCACCCACTCCCACGGCCGGGTGAACCCGCCCAGAACTTCGGCCAGTTTCGCGTCATCGATGTCGCCGGTTTTCTCGATCCGGGCGACCAGTCCGCGCTTTTTGTCGTCCACCACGTCCGCAACACGCGCTGCAAGCCCCGCGTTCTCAAGCGCGGCGTCATAGACCCGCGTGATGGCGCGTTTGCGCAGATCCGGCTTAAAGACCTTGCCAACCGCAGTCTTGGGCAATTCAGCCAGTATTTCTATGTGTTTGGGCTGTGCCGCGCGTTCGTGAACATGCGTTTTGCAGTGTTCAAGAAGCGCCGCGCCATCGACCGTGCCACCCTCGACCAGTTCGACATAGGCGCAGGGGACTTCGCCGGAATGCGAGTCTGGCTGACCGATTGCACCGGCCATCGCCACATCCTTGTGCGCCATCAGGGCTTCTTCGATTTCGGCGGGATCAATGTTGTGCCCGCCGCGAATGATCAGATCCTTCGCCCGCCCTGTGATCCACAGATAGCCGTCTTCGTCCAGCCGCCCCAGATCGCCGGTGCGCAGGTAGGTGCCGTAGTGGTACAGGTCCTGGTTCTTGGCCGTCTCGGTATAGGTGTTTCCGGAATAGACGCCAGGATTCGAGATGCAGATCTCTCCCACTTCGTCCACCGTGCAGTCTATTGGACCGTCATTGGTGACTTTGACAATCTTGACGTCAGTATATGGCAGGGGCACGCCGACGGAGCCCACCTTCTTTATGCCGTGCGACGGGTTGCAGGACACGAGGCAGGTGGCCTCGGTCAGCCCGTAGCCTTCGATGACCGCCATCCCGGTTGCAGCCTCGAACCGCTTGAAAAGCTCCAGCGGCATGGGCGCAGATCCCGAGAAGGCGTTCTTGACCGTAGAGATGTCCGCGTCGACCGTGCGCTGCATCAATGCCGCCGTTGCCGTGGGAACGGTAATCACAAAGGTGGTCTTCCATCGCTCGATCAGTTTCCAGAAGTTGTCGAAAACACCGTCACCCCGGAAGCCGGCCGGCGTCGGAAAGACGACATGCGCCCCGGATTTGAGCATGGCCATCAGGATCACATGGCACGCGAACACGTGAAACAGCGGCAATGGGCACATGATCGAATCCTGCTCGGTGAACAAAAGCCTGTCACCCAGCCAGCCATTGTAGATCATCCCGGAATACCGGTGTTGCGCCACCTTGGGCATTCCGGTGGTGCCGCCGGTGTGGAAATAGGCCGCGACGCGGTCTTCCGCGCTGTCTTCAAATGCCAGTGTTGTGGGTTGCCGTGCCATTTCAGCATTGAAATTCAGCACGTTGGCGCGATGAGTTTCTGGTACTTTCGGGCGGATCAGTGGCACGAGCCAACTTTTGGGAGGTGTCAGGTAGCGGTTTAGGTCAACTTCCAGAACGGTATGAACATCGGGTGCATGGCGCGCGGCTTCGGCCACCTTCTGCGCCACATCTGTCTTTGGGAACCCACGCAGCGTGACAACAACGCGCGCGCCCGTTTCCCGCAGGATTGCCGCAATCTGTTCGGGTTCGAGCAGCGGGTTAATCGGATTGGCGATGCCTGCAACCATCGCACCAAGCGTGGCCACCGCGGTTTCCAGGCTGTTGGGCATCACCAGTGCCACAACGTCGGTTTCTCCCACCTTGAGCGAGCGGAACAGATTTGCAGCCTGCGCAACCTCTGCGCGCACCTGCGACCACGTCAGTGTTTCCGCCTTGTCCGTCGGGCCTGACAGGATCTGGTAGCTGATCGCCGGGCGATCAGGGAAACGGTCCGCCGTCTCGGACAGCATCTGATAGATGGTGGTCGGTACGTCCCGTTCGGACCAGGCCATCTCGTTGCTGATATCAAGCAAGTCCTGCCGCGTGGCGAAAGTCATGTGGTGTCTCCTCTCCGCCGCCGGGTCGCGACGTTCCCTCAGCCGCGCTCTGTGCGACCTGTCTTCTGGCGCGCCAAGGTGATGTGCTTTGCCGTGTGGTGCAAGTTTTACGCTGCGTACCGGGCGGGGGCGCTGCCGTCAGCGCTCTGGCCGGGAGAACTCTCAGACCCTGGTCGACACGGTTTCCTGTTTGGGCACGGCGATTCTTTCCGACAACAAAAGCGCGACAGGGCGTGTTGCAGAAAACGATGACAGGATGATCGCCAGAATGGATGTCAGCGGTACTGCAAGTATTGCGCCCGGAATGCCCCACAGGGCGGCCCAGACAGACAGGGAGACCAGGACAACAAACGGGCTGAGATTAAGCTGCCGTCCGATCATGCGCGGTTCCAGATAGTTGCCGACGAACATCTGCACGCAGATCAGCAGAGCCGCCAGCAGGGCCGTTTTGGCAAAGTCCCCGAATTGCGCGAGCGAAAACAGCACCGGAAACGCCACGGCGATGTATGAGCCGACATAGGGAATATAGTTGAGCAGCGCGATCAGCAGCGCCCAGAACAGTGCGAAATCCGCCCCGAGACTCCACAAAACGGTAAACGACATCATGCCCAGGATGATATTGATCAGGGTCTTGATCGTAATGTAGCTGCGCACTTGTTCGTTGATATGCGCAACGACCTCCAGTATCGCCTCCGCCCGGCCGGTTTCGGGAAACGCTGCGGCTGTTTTTCGCACGAACATCTCGCGCTCGCCCAACAGGAAGGCGGCATAGACGACAACCAGAAAAATCGTGGCGCCGAAAGACGTGAACCCGCCCAGAACGGCCAGCACAAGGCGCTGAAGATCAATTTGTCCCAGCGTGGCGGCCTCGATTTCCGCCCAGAGTTCGTAAGAGTCCAGGTCCAGGCGCAGGGCGAGGCTTTCGATCAGCCGGTCCAGATTGGCCTCGTAGTTTCCTGAAACGACCGAAATTTCCCGGATCGTCGCACTGAAGACGACGCCGATCCCAAAGACCACGGCCGTGAACCCCGCCAGAACGACGATTTGCAAAAAAACAGATGGAAGGGTGCCGACAAACGGAAGCCGGCGCAGCGCCTCTGTGGCGGATACCATCAGATAGACGGAAATGATGGCAACAAAGATTGGCAGAAGGATCGTCCGGCCGACATAGAGCAGCCACCCGATCAGAATGACCAGCAAAAGCGACAGTACGATGTTGAGAAGCAAGGCGTCTTTCATCGCGCGATCCTAGCGTTGCATGCACGACATTCAAATAGTGGTCCTTGCCAATGTTCAGGTTTTGCTGCTGCGGGCGGCACCGCGCATGCCTGTGCCCGACCGGGGCACCGCACGCAGTGTTGCCGCAGCGCGCGGTGCCGGCTGTTCCGGCAATCCCTTCGATGATGCATCAGGCCGTGTTGCAACGCTGTGTCAGCACCCCTCGGGCACGCGTTCTTCGGCCATGAGCGTGGCCGCATTCATGTCACGACACGTCCTTGTAGCTGATCTCGCGCTGGTTCTCTCCCAGCTTGTCCCGCCGCACAAGCAGGCGATTGAGCGCCACGATGTAGGCCCGGGCCGAAGCAACGACCGTATCGGTGTCGGCAGACTGCCCGGTGGCGATGTTACCGCCTTCCTCCAGCCGCACGGACACGGTGGCCTGTGCGTCGGTGCCTTCGGTAACGGCATGGACCTGATAGAGCGAAAGATGCGCCGTATTGGGGTGCAACGCGCGAATGGCGCGAAAACTTGCATCAACCGGACCGTCACCGGATTGAACCGCATTTTTCTCTGCGCCGTCGATCAGCATTGTCAGCTCTGCTTCTGCCTGCCCGCCTGTGCCGCAAACCACGCGCAGCGACTTCAGAACAAGCCTGTCGTTTTCGCTGTCTTCGCCAGCCGTGACCAGTGCGATCAGATCGTCGTCGAAGACTTCCTTCTTGCGGTCGGCCAGTTCCTTGAACCGTACAAACAGATCATTGAGCTGATTGTCAGCCAGTTCGATCCCCAGATCACTGAGTTTTGCGCGCAGCGCGGCCCGGCCCGAATGTTTGCCCATCACGATGTTGGTTTCGGTCAGGCCCACATCCTCGGGGCGCATGATTTCGAACGTCTCGGCGTTCTTGAGCATGCCATCCTGATGAATCCCGGATTCATGGGCAAAGGCATTCTTGCCGACGATTGCCTTGTTGAACTGGACATTGAAGCCCGAGACAGTGGCGACCCGCCGACTGATATGCATGATCTTCGTGGCGTCGATGCCGGTGTGGAACGGCATGATGTCTCCCCGCACTTTCATCGCCATGACAACCTCTTCCAGCGCGGTGTTGCCGGCACGTTCTCCAAGGCCGTTGATCGTGCATTCGATCTGCCGCGCGCCCCCGGCGACCGCAGCAAGGGAGTTGGCGGTGGCCATGCCCAGATCGTTGTGGCAATGCGTGGCGAAGACAACCTCGTCCGCGCCGGGAACCGTTTCGATCAGTTGCCGGATCAGACCGGACTTTTCGACCGGTGCCGTGTAGCCTACCGTGTCGGGGATGTTGATGGTGGTGGCGCCCGCCTTGATCGCAATCTCGATGGCCCGGCACAGATAGTCCCACTCTGTGCGTGTTGCGTCCATCGGTGACCATTGCACGTTGTCGCAGAGGTTACGGGCGTGAGTCACCGTGTCATGGATACGCTGAGCCATCTCGTCCTGTGTCAGGTTGGGAATGGCCCTGTGCAGAGGCGAGGTGCCGATGAACGTGTGAATGCGCGGGCGTCTTGCGCCTTTTACGGCCTCCCAGCAGCGGTCGATGTCCTTGTAGTTGGCACGGGCCAGACCGCAGATTGTGGCGCTCTGCGCTTTTGCGGCGATCTCGCTGACGGCCCTGAAGTCGCCTTCGGACGCGATCGGAAATCCGGCCTCTATGATATCCACGCCCATCTCGTCCAGCAGCCCCGCGATCTCGAGCTTTTCCTCGTGAGTCATGGTCGCACCCGGGCTTTGCTCGCCGTCGCGCAATGTGGTGTCGAAAATCAGTACGCGGTCATTTTCCGCACCGGATGAAGGGGTTTGTGTCTGATCGGTCATCTTTGTCTCCCCGCTCAGATGTGGTCTTTGGCGGCGGGCGGTCTGTCGCTGTCGCCTGAATTGGGCTCGCCTGTCGGTTCGATCAAAAGTACCTTGACCTCATTCGCGGCGCGCGGGCGGTGTACAACGCCTTTTGGCACAACGACAAGTTCGCCCGCGCCGAATGTCACCGGAACGGCGTTCTCATACTCCATCGTGACTTCGCCTTCGAGAACAAGGAAGAAGTCATCAGTGCTGTCATGCTTGTGAAACGGGAATTCGCCCTGAAACTTAACCAGCATGATGTCGTTGTCATTGTAGGTGGCGACGACCTTGGGATCCCAATGGGTGTCGAAAAGAGCCAGTTTTTCGGCCAGGTTTATCTTGTTCATGGAATGCGTCCTAAGCTGGATGTGATACGGCACACGTCAAACCCCTCTGAGCGCTCGCACCGTTTCGGCGCGCTCAGAGGCGGCTTAGGATCAGTAGAACATGCGTCATCGCCACGGCCGTGCGGGGCCGCGCAGAGGTTGCATATTCTTCCTGGTGTATCATGCGGCCACCATAGGTTGACCTTGACGCGATGAAAAGCCCTGTTTCGACCGCGCACGGTTGAAGCTGCGGCACCGCCACCTAGCTACGCATGTCATGATGCAGGCTCTTGTCATTGGTGCTTCGGGCGGTATCGGCGCGGCGGTTTCTGCTGAGCTGGACCGTCGTGGCGCAGCTGTGACGCGGCTGTCTCGACGCAACGACGGTCTGGACGTGACCTGTGAAGACTCTGTGAAAACCGTTCTTGGTTCCGTGCAGGGGCCGTTCGATCTGATATTCGTGGCCACAGGGGCGCTGGAAATCGCAGGCCGGGGGCCCGAGAAATCGTTGCGTGAACTCTCGGCAACCTCGCTCGACGCGCAGTTCAGGCTGAACTGCATGGGCCCCGCTCTGGTTCTGGCGCAGGTCGTCCGGCTTTTGCCGCGCGACCGGATATGTCGCGTTGCCGTGCTGTCGGCGCGTGTCGGCTCGATTGGCGACAATGGTCTTGGCGGCTGGTACAGCTACCGCGCTTCCAAGGCCGCACTGAATCAGATCGTGCATACCGCGGCGATCGAGTTGTCCAGGACGCACAAAAAATCCGTCTGTGTCGCGCTGCATCCCGGCACGGTCAGGACGGCGCTGACTGCAAGATATGCGGCCGGTCGTCCCACGGTCTCTGCCCGGGATGCCGCCTGCAACATGTTGACTGTGCTTGAAGGTTTGACACCCTCGGAGACCGGGCTCTTCTTCGATGCGACTGGCGCGCGTGTGCCCTGGTAAACCGACGCTAT
>JBCCHI010000089.1:0-16080 GCA_039028815.1 Pseudomonadota bacterium | reverse complement strand
CGCGGGCCGCTTCACCTGTCCTCGTCCGGGCGCGCCGGCGGATCACGGTGCATTGATTCGCGCGATCCCGGCGTTTCGGCAGGGAGTTGTTTTTTGAACCAGTGCGTTAACACCTTGGGTTGTTTTCGGCTGCGAAACCCCGCGGCAGCCCTCCACTTTCAGCAGAAAATTTGCGAAATTGAGCGCAAACACAGTTTCGTGAGCGCGACAAATATGGCATAAATTGGGCGGGGAATGTCTTTGTTAGAGGTACAGACATGTTTAAGACACTATTGGGGGCGGCTGCTACGGCAGTCGTATTTGCCACTGGCGCATCGGCGGTAACGTTCGACGCCCACAGCTACAAGATGGGTGATGGATCTCACTCGATTTGGTTCAGCAAAATTCCTTATGGCGGGACCACAAAAAGCTATAAATTTGAGAACTCTGCTGCGGAAAAGGGCTCATTCGAGGTCGAAGGTTACCTGGATGCGCTGGAAGGCACAGCAAAGCTGACCGGTACAGCACTAGACATGGTCGGGGGCATTGGCTGGACGATCGACCTGCACATGGTTCAGGTGGAAGATCCTGGCGTCTACAAAGAAGGTGGTTCGCCTGGTCCGGGTGACTGGACGTTCTGGGACGTCGATCCCGACAAGGTGAGCAAGCTGACCGCCACGGGCGGTGATCTGGCCGACTACATCATCACGTTCTTTGGCAAAAAGGACGGGGAAGATCTGGCGGGTCAGCTGGGCACCGGCGCAAACGACAAGGATGACGGGTTTGGTTTCTCGACCTGGACACTGTTTGCATCAGAAGCAGACTGTGATCCGGGCACAAGCTCCAAGCCTTGCAAGAACATCAAGGGCGATATCAACATTTCGTTGAAAGACACGCCTCCCCCGGGTGTTGTTCCGCTGCCCGCGGGCGCGCTGCTTCTGCCGGCTGGTCTGGCCATGCTGGGCGCAATGCGCCGTCGCCGCAAAGCCGCGTAAGCAAACGGCACAAACGACTTTCGAAAGGCCCGCGTCAGCGGGCCTTTTGCTGTTTGAAGCTGATCTTGGGTCGCGTATCGGCGCGCGGGATCGCGCCAGTGCGCAACCGGGCGGCACGATGCGCCCCTCCTGCGCATCCGGTCTTTGGCCCGAGCTGTCACTCAAAGTCTTTTGCCTTTACCCTGAGACATCAGCTGAAGGCGAAAGGCGCACAGCATAGAGACGATGCACTGCGTTACGCGACATTCTGTGAATCTGGTTTATCGCGAAACGCTTTAGAACGCGGGTGCGTAAGACGCAGATCCTCTGCGCCGGGCCCTGCCAAAAGTCCGGTTCAGGTTTATATCCGGACGCTCTAATCTGGGTCCTGCGCATAGAGGATTTCACCGAGCATGAGCACCAGGATCAGCGCTCCTCCCTTGCAGACCGTCATGATGGGCCTGATCGTTGCGATGGTCGGGTTCTTCAGCTCGTTTCCGATTCTGCTGCAGGGTCTTGTGCATGTCGGCGCCTCCACAGAACAGGCGGCCTCCGGTCTCATGATGGCGGCGCTGTGCATGGGCGTGGCGGGCGTTGTGCTCAGCCTGGCGACGCGATTGCCCGTATCGGTGGCCTGGTCAACGCCCGGTGCGGCCCTGCTTGCGGTCACAGCCCCCGTCGAGGCGGGTTTTGCCGGAGCGGTTGCAGGCTTTCTGTTTGCCGGTCTGCTGACGGTCGTTGCGGGCCTGTGGCGCCCATTGGCGCGTCTTGCCGAGGCAATCCCGGCGCCGCTGGCGCAGGCGATGCTGGGAGGCGTGCTGTTGCCGCTGTGTCTGACCCCAGTTCTGGCAGTGGCCGAAAGCCCGGCGGTGATCGCACCGATCCTGCTGGCATGGTTCGTCCTGGGCCGGGTGCATAAACTGTTGGCAGTGCCCGCTGCCGTTGCGGCGGCGGCGCTGACAATTTTGCTGACCGCCGACACAGGAGAGCTGGGTGCCTCGCGTCTCATCACCGCGCCGGTTCTTGTCGTGCCAGAGGTCTCTTTTGCAGCTCTGGCGGGGATCGGGCTGCCACTGTTCATCGTCACAATGGCCACGCAGAACATCCCCGGTATCGCGGTGATCCGCAGCTTTGGGTACGCCCCGAAGCCGGGACCGCTCTTCGCCTCGGTCGGAGGGTTCAGTGCTTTGACCGCCCCGTTTGGCGCGCCAGCCACATGTCTTGCGGCGATCACCGCGGCGATGTGCGCAAACCCCGACAGTCATCCCGATCCGGCACAGCGTTTCTGGTCCGCCGTCTTTGCCGGTGTCTTTTACTGTCTGCTGGGACTTTTCGCGGGCGCGATCACGGGATTTGCGGGACTGGCGCCGCCGATGGTTCTGGCCTCCGTGGCCGGGGTGGCCCTGTTGGGTGTCTTCACCGGCTCGACCACCGCGGCGCTTGGAGATGCGCGGTATCGCGAGGCCGCGGCGCTGACCTTCGTCGTCACGGCATCTGGTGTGACGATCTTTGGTCTCGGGGCCGCGATCTGGGGGCTGATGGTGGGTGGTCTGGTTCAGATCCTGCGCGAGGCGGGTGCGGGAAACGGCTGATCACGCAGCCAGGATTCGACTGCCGAATGGCGCCCGGAGCGCATCCGGCCGGGGTCACCGGTACGTGGGATGGAACCGGTCAGCCGGAGAAAGGGTGAAGATTTCGCAGCCGGTATCCGTGACACCGATCGAGTGTTCGAACTGTGCGGAAAGGGATTTGTCACGCGTGACGGCCGTCCAGTCATCGGCCAGTATCTTGGTCTCGGGGCGTCCCAGATTGACCATTGGCTCAATCGTGAAAAACATACCCTCTTCAAGCAACGGGCCGGTTCCCTGACGTCCGTAGTGCAGAACATTGGGCGGAGCATGGAACACACGCCCAAGCCCGTGGCCGCAAAAGTCGCGCACGACGCTCATGCGATGGCCTTCGACAAACTTCTGAATGGCCGCACCGATGTCACCGAACGTGTTGCCGGGCTTTACCGCCTCTATGCCGACCATCAGGGCATCATGCGTGACCTGAATAAGGCGCTCTGCCTTTCGGCTGAGTCTGCCGGCCACGAACATGCGGCTTGTATCGCCGTACCATCCATCCACAATCACGGTCACGTCGATATTCAGGATGTCGCCGTCGCTGAGTTTCTTGTCGCTGGGGATGCCGTGACACACGACATGATTGACGCTGATACAACTGGCATGGGCATAGCCCTTGTAGCCGATCGTCGCAGATGTCGCGCCAGCATCGTTCACACGTTCCTCGATGAAGGCGTTGATCTCGTTTGTGGTGCGTCCCACGTCTATTTCAACTGCAACCTCGTCGAGGATCCGGGCGGCCAGCTGGCCGGCCTTGTGCATGCCGGCGAAATCGGCCCGCTCATGAATGCGGATTCCGTCGCGCGTCAATCGTCCTCGATGCTGTTCGTTCACGGGTGTTCTCTGGTCTGGCTGTTCAAAGTTGACTTAACCTCATGTGGTTGATTTACAACCTCACCCCGGCAAGGTCAAAGCGGTCCTTGCGTGCCGTGATCCCCAAAAATGACCGGCAGGCGGTTGCGCAGGCTGACGCCTTGTGGCGAAAGCTCTGTGTCGTATGCCAGAACTTCGACACCTGCAGACGTCGCGGCCTGCAGGGCAGCGGCATATGCCGGATCTATATCGGCCGCGACGCCGACCGCCTCGCAGTCGTTGCGCTGCACGATGTAGAACAGGACCGCACGGTGACCGGCGCGTGCCATATCCGCGAGCTCGCCCAGATGTCTGGCGCCACGTTCCGTGACCGTGTCGGGAAACTCGGCAATCCTGTGCTGACGGTGCAAGGTGACCGACTTGACCTCGACATAGGCATCACGGCGTTGCGCGTCACGCAGCAGGAAATCCACCCGGCTGGCCGTGCCATAGCGTTGCTCGGGCAACACCGTGCCATACCCGGACAGGTCCGGCACAGCGCCATCAGCCAATGCCGCACGCAGCAGCCGGTTGGGCAGGCTCGTATCCACCCCCGCCATCCGGCCATCGCCCAGATCGACCAGACGCCATGCGTAACTCAGCTTTTTGCGGCGGTCGTCGTTCGGCTCCACCCAGATACGCGCACCGGGTCGGGCCAGCCCGGTCATGGCCCCCGGATTGGCGCAGTGCGCGGTCGCCTCGCGCCCGTCTTCCAGCCGGATATCGGCCAGAAAGCGTTTGTAACGCCGCAGCAATGTCGCGCGCAGAAGCGGGGTTTGAAAGCGCATGTAAGCGCGCCTATACCGGACAGAACACGTACACAAGTGACCGTCAGGAGAGATAATGCCGACAGAGCCGTCAATGCCCCCCCGCGCAGCGATGCTGGTCATAGGAGACGAAATCCTGTCGGGCCGGACACGCGATGCGAACATGCACCATCTGGCGGGGCGTCTGGCGGCGCATGGCCTCACCTTGACGGAAGTGCGGGTGGTGGCCGACGCACCGGATGCGATCCGCGACGCCGTTCGCGCGTTGTCCGGCACATATGATCATCTGTTCACGTCAGGTGGAATCGGCCCCACCCATGACGACATCACTGCCGAGAGTGTGGCCGGGGCCCTCGATGTGCCCATATCCGTGCGTGCGGACGCCCGCGCGTTGCTGGCGGCTCACTATGAGGCCCAGGGGCTGGAGCTGAACGAGGCGCGTTTGCGCATGGCGCGGATTCCCGATGGCGCGACGCTGATCCCCAATCCGATCAGCGCGGCACCGGGCTTTTCCATCGGCAACGTGCATGTCATGGCCGGCGTGCCGGCGATTTTCGAGGCGATGCTGGAAGCGCTGTTGCCGCGTCTTGCCGGAGGCGACCCGCTTTTGTCCGAAACGCTTGCGATTTATCGGGGAGAGGGCGAAATCGCGGAACCGCTTGGGGCGCTTGCCACGGCGTATCCAGACCTTAGTTTCGGGTCCTACCCGTTTCAGCGCGACGGGGCTTATGCAGCGCATGTGGTGATCCGGGGGCATGATGCTGCCCGTCTTGCGGCGGCACTGGCCGAGTTGCGCGCGCTCTTTCCCGCATGACGCATCCAGCCGATCCTAGCGCCCTTTATGACGCGATAGAAATGACCTGGCCGGCGGCTGAAATGCGGCGCGACGGCGCCTGGATGCTGCGCGACGGCGCGGGCGGGGGCAAGCGCGTATCGGCCGCCACGGCAGACGCTGCGGTAACGCCGTCTGATCTGGCAGGGCTTGAGGCGGGAATGCGTGCTTTGGGTCAGTTGCCGCTGGTGATGGTTCGGGCGGGGCAGGAGCGCCTGGACGCGGTGTTGGCCGGGGCCGGGTACGCTCTGGTCGATCCTGTGAACATGTATGCCGTCGCGGTGAAGACACTGACCGTCGACCGGCCTCCCCGATTGTCGGCATTCGATCTGTGGGAGCCCCTGGCGATCCAGCGCGATATCTGGGCCGCGGGTGGCATAGGCCCGGCGCGCATTGATGTCATGGCGCGGGTGGCGGGGCCGAAAACGGCTTTGTTCGGCCGCCACGACGGTCGGGCTGCTGCCGCCGGGTTTGTCGCAATGCACCGCACCGTTGCAATGGTTCACGCGCTGGAGGTGCTGGCAGAGCATCGGCGGCAGGGCGTGGGGCGCAATCTGACCCTGCACGCGGCACACTGGGCCTCGGGGCAGGGTGCAGACACGCTGGCCGTTCTGTGCACCAGAGCCAATGCGGGGGCCAATGCGCTCTATACTTCCATGGGATTTGCGCTTGTGGGAGAGTACCATTACCGCATGGCCAAGGAGGAGACGCCATGAGCACGTCGAACGCCGCCACGCCCACCGCACTGGATCTTCCGATGGTTGACCCGTTGCCAGAGGAAACGTCCAGGTATTTTGAAGTTTGCGCCGAAAAGCTGGGCCTCGTTCCGAATGTGTTGAAGGCTTATGCGTTCGACATCGAAAAGCTGAACGCCTTCACCGCGATGTACAACGATCTGATGCTCGGCGAGAGCGGCATTTCCAAGCTGGAACGCGAAATGATTGCGGTTGTCGTCAGTTCGATCAACCGGTGCTGGTATTGCCAGGTGGCTCACGGCGCGGCGGTCCGGTCGTTGTCGGGCCGTCCGGAGTTGGGCGAGGCGATGGTGATGAACTGGCGCATGGCCGGGCTGGATGCACGCCAGACCGCCATGCTGTCGTTTGCCGAGAAGGTGGCAAAAAACTCTTCTGAGGTGACCGAAGCTGACCGGCAAACTCTGCGCGATCACGGATTCAGCGACCGTGACATCTGGGATATCGCGTCGGTCGTAGGATTTTTCAGCATGTCAAACCGGGTGGCGAGCGCCGTGGGCATGCAGCCCAATGCTGACTATCACGGACAGGCGCGCTAGGTGCCGACGGGAGTGAAGCACGCTCTGATCCTGTTGACGGGTCTTCTGGTGGTCGCGCCGGCTGCGCCTGCTCTGGAACTGGCCTTGCCGTCGGGTTCGGTGCTGTCGGCGGATGCGACCGTGCCGTTGCGCAGATATGCCGTGCCGGTTGGCCCGTTTGAGGCCGGCAACGTCCCGAGTATCGAGATTGAGGGCGCGGTGCGACAACAGGCCTGGCGCATTCCGGGAGAAAGCCGCACCAGCCTTCAGATCATGCGGCCGCTGCGCGAGCAGATCACCGACGCCGGATATGAGCTGTTGCTTGATTGCGCTGGCCCGGTCTGTGGCGGGTTTGACTTTCGGTTCGGCACCGAAGTTCTGACGGCGCCTCATATGTTCGTGGATCTTGTGGACTATCAGTTTCTTTCGGCACAGGGTACGGACGCAGACGGGCGCACGCATTATGTGACACTGATCGCCAGTCCGGTGGGTGGGCAGGGTTACATTCAGATGACGGATGTGGTGGTGGACCAGACGGAACGCTCGGGCGAGGAGGGGGTGTTCAGCAGCCCCTCGGTTCCGCCTGTGCAACCCCAGGTGCTTGATCTGCAGGCGGCGTTGCTGGAACTGGGGCATGTCGTTCTGACCGATCTCGCCTTTGAAAGCGGCTCTGACATTCTGGGGCCCGGGCCATTTGAGTCCCTGGAGCGTCTGGCGGCGTTTCTTGCCGCGGACGAGGCACGCCGCGTCGCGCTTGTCGGCCATACCGACGCCGTTGGCGCTCTGGAGACCAATGTCGATTTGTCTCGTCGCCGCGCGGACGCGGTGTTGAAGCGTCTGGTGGACCATTACGGCGCTTCGTCAGGCCAGCTGGAATCGGGGGGGATGGGCTACCTGGCTCCGGTGGCCCCAAACCTCACGGCGGCCGGGCGCGAGGCCAATCGCAGGGTCGAGGCGGTGCTTTTGAACACGCAGTAGGCGCGGTCAGCCCTTTTTGCGTTGCGGAATGATCTGTTGGGCGATGCCGGCAAGTGTCAGGTAGACGCTGGTTGCCACGAGACCCCAGAGCGCCCAGCTTTCCGGATGGAAATCCACCCATGCAGCCCATCCCGCAAAGCCGACCCATGCAAAGGCGAAGGGCAGAGAAATGGTGCGCCAACGCTCGGTGCGCACAGGATGGATGAATTTCAATGGCAGGAACATTGCGATGGCCAGAACCGAGACGATCCCAAGCGACACCCAGAAATTGGGCGCAATGGCGAACAGCACCAGCACCAGCATGTTCCAGCAGCCGGGAAAGCCGGAAAACGAGTTGTCCTTTGTCTTCATTCGCGTATCCGCGAAGTACAGGGCAGAGGCAAACGTGATGATGATGATCGCAAACCAGCCCGTCCATCCGGGCAGCAAGCCGGATGAAAAGAGCGCAAAGGCGGGAATAAACACATAGGTCAGGTAGTCGATGATCAGGTCCAGCAGCACGCCGTCGAATTGCGGTGCATGGCGTTTCACGTCGTAGCGCCGTGCCAGCGGACCATCTATGCCGTCCACCGCAAAGGCCACCACAAGCCAGAGAAACATCAGGCTCCACTTCTCCTGTACGGCCGCCAGCATGGCCAGCATGGCAAACACGGCTCCGGTGGCTGTGAAGAGGTGAACGCCAAGCGCCTTGAGCTTTGCCATGCGGCGGTGCGCCGGCGTATCCGGGGAACCGTCCGGTGCAGTGTCTGCCGGTCGAAAAGCGTCAGGGGAAAGGCCTTGCGTCATGAAACTGACATGACCGAAACCAAAGGAAAATTCAACCGCACCCGG
The DNA here is from genome assembly GCA_039028815.1 of Pseudomonadota bacterium. GTDB lineage: Bacteria > Pseudomonadota > Alphaproteobacteria > Rhodobacterales > Rhodobacteraceae > Roseovarius. Next base: position 7,972 of record JBCCHI010000089.1, on the reverse strand, counting down.
TGTGTCGGGTGCACGACGGACACAGCGCCGGGCGGCTATCCGGCTTTGGGATGGGCACGGTTGTAGACCTCCATCAGACGGCTGGTGTCCACATCCGTATAGGCCTGCGTTGTCGAGAGAGACGCATGCCCCAGAAGTTCCTGGATCGCGCGCAGATCTCCCCCGGCGTTCAGCAGGTGCGTCGCAAAACTGTGACGCATCGCATGCGGTGTCGCAGACGCGGGCAGACCCAGCTGAAGACGCACGATCTGCATGAGCTTCTGAACCGCACGCGGACGAAGTGGCCCGCCGCGCACGCCCCGGAACAGCGGCGTGCCGCTGTTCAGCGCATGCGGACAGCGCCGGACATAGTCGTTCACCGCGTCGCGGGCCGGGGCGATGACCGGAACGATGCGTTCCTTGCCGCCTTTGCCCACAATGCGAAGGCTTTCGCCCAGAGGTGCCGCCTCTGCGCGGAGACCGAGCGCCTCGGAGATCCGCAGGCCGCAACCATAAAGCAGTGTGATCACTGCGTGATCGCGGGCGTTCAGCCAGGCTTTGTCATGCTGTTTCTCAGAGACATCCAGAACGTCGCTGGCATCCTCGGGCGACAAGGGACGTGGCAGGGCGCGCTGAAATTTCGGCGTGCGCGCGGCCAGGACCGCGGACGGATCAAAACCTTCGCGTTCCGCGAGCCAGCGATAGAAGCTTTTCACCGCCGACAACTTGCGCGCCAGCGTGCGTGATTCAACACCTGAGGCACGGGCATGGGCCATCCAGGCCCGCATGTCGGTGATATCCACACCAGCCAGCGCGTTCAGCCCCTGCGATTCGCCCCGGTGCAGCGTGACAAATTCCAGAAACGTCCGCAGGTCTCCGGCATAGGCAGCAATCGTGTGTTCTGATGCGCCGCGCACGCCGCGGATATAGCTGAGCCACGCCTCCAGCGCGTTGCGGGCCGCTGCCGATGCGATCACGGTCTCACGCCAGCCAGCGGCGCATGGCTCGTTCGAATACGCCGGCGAAGAAGGACAAAAGATCGGTTCCATGCTGCGGGCTGAACTGATGCGGGTCTTCGGTGCCCATCACCAACAGGCCGGGCAGGCGGTTTTCGCCGAAATCGAGCAGCAGGCATGCCTCGGAACGCATATAGGCCGCGTCTGCACCGTAAACGCGGCCTTCGCCCTCGTGAATCTGGCGCAGCGTAACCTGTCGCAACGGGCCACCGGGTGTCCCGCCTGTACGAAGGTACTGTTCAATAAAGCCCGGCCTGGCGACCGACAGCACACCGTCCAGCCGTTGTACGGCCGGGTCCGCGCCATCCTGAACCGACTCCAGAACCAGCCGGATGCAATCCACGCGCAATATGGTGGCGACGTCGCCGCCAAGATCCTGAAGGAACTGTTCGAATTCCGCCGGATCAAGCATGCGCAGAATGGCCCGATGCACCTGATTGGTGCCCGCCAGGTTTTCATACGCGGCCGCGATCACGCTGCGGTGGGTGTCTTCCAGACGTTCCAGCCGGGCTTCGAGCCGATCCATCGCGATACCGCGCAGATCGACAATGTTGGTGCCCATGGCCCGCTCGTTGGCGGCAATCAGCGCGCGCATCAAGCTGGGATCTTCCAAAATCACATCCGGCTGCGCGATGATTGTCTCGCGCAGCGTGTCACTCATCTGTGGCTTGCTGCTCATCAAGGCCTCTGTTTTCTTTTTTGGCGCTTATAACACGCTCTTACAGGATTTTCTGCCCTGTTTTTTCCCAATCTGACAAAAAGGCCTCAAGACCCTTATCCGTGAGCGGGTGCAGCGCCATTTTCTTGATCACGTCGGGCGGCGCGGTCATCACGTCGGCACCGATCAGAGCCGACTGGCACGCATGGTTCACGGATCTGATGGATGCCGCGAGGATTTGCGTGTCATAGCCGTAATTGTCGTAAATCGTGCGGATATCCGCGATCAGGTCCATGCCATCGAGATTGATGTCGTCCAGACGCCCGATAAACGGGCTGATGAATGTGGCACCTGCCTTGGCCGCAAGCAGCGCCTGATTGGCCGAAAAACAAAGCGTGACATTGACCATGTGACCTTCGCTCGACAACACGCTGCAGGCTTTCAGGCCGTCCCATGTCAGCGGAACCTTGACAGCGATGTTCGGGGCGATGTCGGCCAGTTTGCGCCCTTCCTCAAGCATGGCCTCCGCCGTAGTCGCCACGACTTCCGCGCTGACGGGACCTTCGACCATGTGCGCGATCTCTTTTGTGACCTCAAGAATATCGCGGCCTGATTTCAGAATCAGCGAGGGGTTCGTGGTCACACCATCCACCATGCTCAGTTCGTTGAGCTCGGCGATCGCATCCACATCCGCGGTATCTACGAAAAACTTCATAAGCGCTGCTCCTGTCAGAAGGTGGGTTTTCCTGCCCCGGAGATATCTCATAGACTGCCATTCTGAAACCCCGCGCGAATGCCGGTCACGACAGCGGGGTAGGGGGCCGCGAAGTTGAGCGAAACAGGAGCGCAGTTTTTCCAGGCGGACCAACGTGTCGCGGTGCTGACGGCGGAACCGGTTGGCAAGCCTCTGGACTACCTGTCTCCCGAGGGCGGGTGCCACGAGGGCGCGTTCGTCGAGGTGCCACTGGGACCTCGCAAGGTGATTGGTGTGGTCTGGGGAGAGGGCGAAGGCGGGTTTGCCCGCGACCGACTGCGCCGTGTGAGCCGCGTACTCGATGCCCCCCCCATGCGGGACGAATTGCGCGAGTTCCTTGTCCGGGCCGCCGACTACACGCTGACCGCTTTGCCGGCCATGCTTCGTCTGGCTACACGCACGCCAGGGCTGGGCGAGCCGCCGGGAACGCGCAAACTCTATGTCCGGGGCGATGGCGCGCCCGCACGGATGACACCGGCGCGCGAACGGGTGCTTGAGGTTCTGGAAGATTACGACGCGTCGCCGCGCATGTTGGGCGAACTGGCAGAGGCGGCGGGTGTCAGTTCGTCCGTGATCAAGGGGCTTTTGAAAGGTGGCGCTGTCGTCGAGATCGACACGCCGCGCGATACACCCTTTCCGTGCCTCGATCCGGACCGCCCCGGCCCGGTTCTGACAGAGGACCAGTCGCGCGCCGCACAGTCCTTGCGTGCGGGCGCGCGCGCAGGCTATGCGGCGACGTTGTTGCGGGGCGTCACCGGATCCGGCAAGACCGAGGTTTACCTTGAGGCTGTGGCCGAAACGCTGCGTGCGGGGCGGCAAGCCCTGGTTCTTTTGCCCGAGATTGCGTTGACCGCAGAGTTTCTTGACCGCGTGGAGGTGCGGTTCGGGGCGCGTCCCGCCGAGTGGCACTCCGGTGTCACGCAAACGGAACGGCGGCGGCTCTGGCGCATGGTTGGCAAGGGGGGATGTCAGCTTGTGGTCGGGGCGCGTTCGGCGCTGTTCCTGCCGTTTCAGGATCTGGGACTGATCGTCATCGACGAAGAGCATGACACTTCCTACAAGCAGGAAGAGGGTGTTTTGTACAACGCCCGTGACATGGCGGTGCTGCGGGGCGCGACAGCGGACGCTCAGGTGGTGCTTGCTTCGGCCACGCCAAGCCTGGAAAGCTGGGCAAACGCAGAAGCGGGCAAGTACCGGCGTCTCGATCTGCATGACCGCTTCGGCCCTGCCGTGATGCCGGAGATCCTGGCGCTGGATATGCGAGCCGAAAAACTGCCGGCGGACCGTTGGGTCTCAACGCCCCTGCGTCAGGCGATCGGGGCGCGGATCGAGGCAGGCGAACAGGCGCTGTTGTTTCTCAACCGACGTGGATTTGCACCGGTGACGATTTGCCGGGCCTGCGGTCATCAGCTGGGCTGCACGCATTGCGATGCGCGGCTTGTGGAACATCGCTTTCTGAAGCGGTTGATGTGCCATCAATGCGGTGAGACGGCCCCGATACCGGATGCCTGTCCGGCGTGTGGCGCCAAAGGGCGCCTGGCCGCGGTCGGCCCGGGTGTCGAACGATTGACAGAGGAAGCGACGGCGCTGTTTCCGGAGGCACGCATCGCCACGCTCAGTTCCGATCTGTTCGGTTCGGCGCGGGCATTGAAGGACCGTATCGCCGAGATTGCCTCGGGTGGAGCCGACATCGTGATCGGCACCCAGATCGTGGCCAAGGGGCACAACTTTCCCAACCTTACGCTGGTGGGTGTTGTGGATGCCGATCTTGGGTTGCAGGGGTCCGATATGCGCGCGGCGGAACGCACGTTTCAACTGATGCGGCAGGTGGCCGGGCGGGCCGGACGCAGCGAGAGGCCGGGGCGTGCGCTGTTGCAGACCCACCAACCCGATCATCCGGTGATCCGGGCCATCATCGCGGGTGATGAAGAGGGGTTCTGGCGGGCCGAAGCCGGTGCCAGAGCCGCAGCGGGCATGCCGCCCTACGGGCGCATGGCGGGGATCATCCTGTCTTCGACCGAATTGCAGGACGTCATGGATCTGGGTCGCATGCTCAAGCAGAAGGATGTTGTGATACGGGATGCTGGCGGTGAGGTCTATGGCCCCGCACCGGCGCCCTTTGCCCGTATCCGCGGCCGTCATCGCGTCCGGCTTCTGATCAAGGCGCCCAAGGGTGTGGCGCTGCAACGCGCCATCGCGGCGTGGATCGCACCCGTCAAAGCGCCGTCGCGTGTACGGATGAGCATCGACATAGATCCGCAGAGTTTTCTTTAAAGCCGTTCGCCTTTGCCCCAAAACACCAGCCAAAGGCGAAAGGCGCGCAGCACAGGACCACTGCGCTGCATGACGCGGCACGTCGCGTGTCAGGTCAGTTGCGAAACGCTTCAGCCAAAGCGAGCGGCCCCGCCTGCGCCCCCGGCCTTCATCTTTCCCGAAGTACTCTGGGGAGCGCGAGGGGCTGGCCCCTCGCAAAAAACCGCAGCGCGAGGGGCTGGCCCCTCGCAAGGACACCAAACCCTTTCGCCTTTATCCCCAAGCACCGGCTGAAGCCGAAAGGCGCGCAACATATCCATGATTCACCGCGTTTCGCGACACTCTGTAAGTCAGGTCTGCCGCCAAACGCTTCAGCTGCCGGACAGGAAGGCATCGCGGATTGCAGTCTTCATCGTCAGGAGCGGCGGGTCCGGCATATCTGCGTGCGTCGCCATCACGAGTTTCGAGGACGGAGTGGGTGCAAACGCATATACAGGGTCTACAACCGTGAGACCGGAATGCAGCGATGATCGTCCAAGCAACCCGATCGCGACACCTGCCTCGACGGCGGCCACAACACCCGAGACGCTCTGGCTCGAATAGGCGATACGATAGGGGCGGCCCCGCGCCTCCAAGGAGGCGATGGCCGCGTCCCGCCACCAGCACGCCTGATCAAACAGGGCCACGGGCAGACTGGGGCTGGTCGCAAAACTGTGTGTCGCGCTGGACACCCAGCATGTCGGATCCTCCATCAAAAGCTCTTCGCCCGGTCTCGGCTCCTCGACTTCGTACACCGCCAGATCGAGTTCACCCCGTTCCAGCGAGGCGGGAAACCCCGCGCTGAGCGCGCAGGTTACGTCGAGTTCGACGTCCGGGTGCTGGCGTGAGAAATCCGCGACGATGCGCATCAGCTTTGCCCGCCCGTGATCATCCGGAATGCCCAGCCTGATCCGTCCGCTGAAGGATATGCATGACAGGTCGCGAAGTGCCGTGTCGAGGCGTGTGGTCACATCCTGTGCCACCGGAAGCAAGTGCCGACCGGCCTCGCTGAGCGCGACGCCGCGCCCGTGACGTTCAAAGACCGGTTGTCCCAGGACCTCTTCCAGACGCTTGATCTGCAGGCTGGTCGCGGATTGGGACCTGTGTATGCGAGTCGCCCCGTCAGTGACGCTGCCGGCCTGCGCCACGGCAAGAAAGGTGCGCAGCAGATCGCTGTCCAGTTGATCCATTTGTAATTCCAATATCTGATATTCAAACTATTCGTTTCATATATGTTATGGGGCGACCTAGCTTGCAAGGACAAAGGAGCCCCGTCATGTCCGAGCAATCAACGCCTCTGCCCCGAACCATTCGCAGACAAGGTATCTATTTCGCAGGCGTCGCTCTGGTCGCGCTGCTTGCGGCGATCTGGCCGGATCATGTGGTGCAGGCGACCGTGTTTGTCCTGCACGGGCTCCTGGTCGTGGCTCCGATCGTGATACCCGGCATCGCGCTTGCCGCCTGGATCATCGCGAGCGGTGCGGATGCCCGGATTGCAGGCGTCTTTGAGGGCCGGATGCTGCCCGCCATTGTGGCCGCATCGCTGATCGGCGCGATCACACCTGTTTGTGGCGTGACGGTGCTGCCGATGATGGTGGGGCTGCTGGCCGCAGGCGTGCCGCTGGCGCCGATCATGGCGTTCTGGTTGTCTTCGCCGGTCACCGACCCCGCGATGCTGGCGACGACGGCTGCCACGCTCGGTGTGTCCTTCGCCGTTGGCAAAACCATTGCGGCCTTCGGTCTGGGCCTGCTTGGCGGACTGGGGACGGCGTTCTTCTCCCGTCGTCCCTGGGCGCGCAGCGCACTGCGTGACAATGCCTTGTCGCGTCAGCTTTGCGCTGCGCGCTGCAATGAAAAGACCGGCTTTTCCCCGTTTGTCTGGCGCACGAGGGCGCGACGCCAGAGCTTTGCCAGACAGTTCCGGGCGACCACACGGCTGATCCTGATCTGTCTGACCCCGGCGTTTGCTGCGGAATACGCGCTGAATGCCGCACTGACCCCGGACGCGCTGGCGCAGTATGTCGGCGAGGATCAGTGGTGGGCGATCCCGGCCGCGGTCTTTGTCGGTGCGCCCGCCTATATTGACGGGTATGCGGCCCTGCCACTGACCCGCGGGCTTGTCGAGAACGGCATGTCAGATGGGGCGGCCATGGCCTTTCTGATCTCGGGAGGCGTGGTGAGCATCTGGGGCGCCATGGCCATTGCTCCGGTCCTGAAACTCAAACCGTTTCTGCTGTATCTCGCACTGGCGGTTCTCGGCTCGCTGATCGCCGGATACGTGTTCCAGTGGGCGGTGTGAGGCGTTGCTGTTCACGCTGTGCACGGCGCGCCGGATTGACAGGTGCTGCCCGGCCCCTATCGTTTCCGCAGTGCTGTACCCCCGGAAACTGGTGGATGTTCGGATGAAACCATTTTGCATGGCCGCGCCGTGAGTGGCGGCCCCGAGTTTGCGCAGACAGGGACCGGTCTCCAGGCGCACGGGACCTATCTGTTGTCCAAGATCGACACATCGGGCGTCGACAGTGGGGTTGAAGGAAAGACCATCTTGTCGCTGCTGCCGTCCGGCTTCGCGATCATGACTGACAGCGCGCAGGGCGGGCTGGACGGCTATCAGGCGTTCGGCATGATGCAGGGGACCTGGACATGTTCAAAGTGCGGCGATGCGGGTCTGGCCGTCGAGGCCATGCTGCTGGATTTCGCCTATCCGAATGACGGCAACCCTGGTGCCACCCTGTCGCGGGTGGCATTGTCGGGCCTGCTGGACGTCACGACAGGTGGATTTTCTGGGCAAGGCGTCGTCAGGCTCTGCCCCCTGACGGCCGATCCGTTTGCCGATCCTGCACCCGATGCAACAGTGACTTACAGTTTCAAAGGCCAGAAAGTTCCGAACCCGGAAGGCTGGTCCGAACATCCGCGCCGGGCGCGCTGAAACGGGTGTTCCGACCGGTATTGCGGTGCGTCGGATGTGCGATCGTGCGGGGTCCGACGTGATACTGTTGCCGGCGAAGACAAGAGTTTCGGCACACATCCGGACAGGTCCGGAAAATGTCGTCATGCGATCAGTTGTTGATGCGCGTGACCCTCGCCAAGGCTGCGAATTCGGCGTAGAGCATTGGGATGGCACGGACACTCGCCCTCAGCGCTGCAGGCGCACTTCCCCTCTGGCGCCAGCCAGTGGCGTTGCTGACTGTGATGGCTGCTGCAATGCCGGTGGCCATTGCCACATGGTCCGCGCTTCTCAATAACTTCGTCATCGAGGTCGCGGACTTCGAT
>JBCCHI010000088.1:0-16190 GCA_039028815.1 Pseudomonadota bacterium | reverse complement strand
TCTGCCGCTCTGGCAGGGAGAGATCGAGGCCACTCCGCTGACCGGAGGGATCACAAATGTCAACTACAAGGTCACCGACGACACCGGTGCCTATGTGGTGCGCGTTGGTGACGACATACCGCTGCACCATGTGATGCGGTTTAACGAACTGGCGGCCAGCAAAGCCGCCCATGCAGCGGGGCTGTCACCGGCTGTGGTGTATGCCGCGGACGGTCTGACCGTGCTTGATTTTGTGGAAAGCCGCACGCTGACCGAAAGTGATGTGCGCCATCCCGACATGCTCCCGCGGGTGCTGGAGCTTGTGAAAGCCTGTCACCGGGAGGTGCCCGGGTTCCTGCGCGGGCCGTCGCTGGTGTTCTGGGTGTTTCACGTGATCCGCGATTATGCCGCGACCCTGACCGAAAACGGCAGTCAGCACAGGGCGATCCTTCCCGAACTTGTGCAGCAGGGCGCGATGCTGGAACGCGAAGCCGGACCCTACGACATGGTGTTCGGGCACAATGATCTCTTGTGCGGGAATTTTCTGGACGATGGCGACCGCCTCTGGCTGATCGACTTTGACTATGCCGGGTTCAACTCGCCGCTGTTTGATCTCGGGGGGCTTGCCTCGAACAATGGCGTCTCCCCCGAGCAGGAAGACTGGGTTCTGGAGACGTATTTCGAGACCCCCGTGACCGATGCCATGCGCCACCGCTACACGGCGATGAAATGCGCATCGCTGCTGAGGGAAACCATGTGGAGCATGGTGTCGGAAATCACCTCCGAGATCGACTTTGATTATGCGGCCTACACGGCCGAAAACCTTGCGCGGTTCCGCGCGGCGCTGACCGATTTCGAAAACACCTGAGGACAGATATGACCGACCTTCCAACATCAGCCAGGGCCGTCATCATCGGAGGCGGAATCATTGGCTGCTCGACGGCCTATCACCTGGCAAAGCTGGGCTGGACCGACACGGTGCTGCTCGAACGCAAAAAGCTGACCTCCGGCACCACATTCCACGCCGCAGGCCTGGTCGGTCAGTTGCGATCAAACGCCAACATCACCCAGCTTCTGGGCTATTCCGTCGATCTTTATAACAAGATCGAAGAGGAAACCGGGCTTGGCACCGGCTGGAAGATGAATGGCGGGCTGCGGCTGGCCTGCAACCAGGAGCGCTGGACAGAGGTCAAGCGTCAGGCGACGACGGCACATTCGTTCGGTCTGGACATGCAGTTGCTGACCCCGCAAGAGGCGCAGGCGCTCTGGCCGCTGATGGACATCTCCGACGTGATCGGGGCGGCCTTTCTGCCCACCGACGGACAGGCGAATCCGTCCGACATCACGCAGGCCCTGGCCAAGGGGGCCCGGATGGCGGGGGCCAGGATCTTCGAGGACACCAAAGTCACCGATATCGACATCGAAGACGGCCGGATTCGCGCGGTGATCACCGAGACGGGCCGCATCGAATGCGAAAGGGTGATCTGCTGCGCCGGACAATGGACCCGCGCCTTTGCGGGGCGGTTCGGGGTCAACGTGCCGCTGGTGCCGATGGAGCATCAGTACATGGTTACCGAACCGTTCGATGTGCCTGGCGATCTGCCCACATTGCGTGATCCCGACCGTCTGACGTACTACAAGGAAGAGGTTGGCGGTCTGGTCATGGGAGGCTACGAGCCGAACCCGATTCCATGGGCGGTCGACGGGCTGCCACCCGGCTTTCACTACACATTGCTGGACAGTAACTTTGATCATTTCGAGCAGTTGATGGAACTGTCTCTGGGGCGTGTGCCGGCCCTGGAAAATGCGGGCATCAAAACACTGACAAACGGTCCCGAGAGCTTTACCCCCGATGGCAATTTCATCATCGGAGAGGCCCCGGAGCTGGACAACTTCTTCGTCGGGGCAGGGTTCAACGCGTTCGGCATCGCCGCAGGCGGCGGCGCGGGGATGGCGCTGGCCGAATGGGTGCGCAACGGTGAGCCGCCGTTCGATCTGTGGTCTGCCGATATCCGCCGCTTTGGCCGCCCGCATTTTGACACCGACTGGGTGCGCACGCGCACGGTCGAGGCGTATGGCAAACACTACACCATGGCCTGGCCCCACGAGGAACACGACTCGGGGCGGCCCTGCCGAAAGTCACCGCTCTATGATGCGCTTGGCGAGCAGGGCGCCTGCTTTGGCGAAAAACTGGGTTGGGAGCGTCCGAACTGGTTTGCCGATGCATCTTTGGGCGAGACGCCACAGGACACATACAGTTTTGGCCGTCAGAACTGGTTTGATGCCGTCGGACGAGAGCACAGGGCCGCGCGCGAGGCAGCGGTGGTGTTTGATCAGACATCCTTTGCCAAGTTTTCGCTGAAAGGTCCCGATGCGCTGGCGGCGCTGACATGGATCTGCGCCAATGACGTTGACAAACCCGTGGGCGCGCTTGTCTACACCCAGATGCTGAATGACAAGGGCGGGATAGAATGCGACCTGACGGTCGGACGCACCGCGCATGACGAATTCTACATCGTCACAGGCACCGGTTTTGCGACCCATGACTTTGACTGGATCAGCCGCAACATCCCGGACGGTCTGAACTGCCAGCTTTTTGACATCACCTCGTCCAATGCGGTGCTGTCGCTCATGGGACCAAAGGCGCGTGATATTCTTGCGGCCGTCACCCGCGACGACGTGTCGAACGACGGATTCGGTTTCGGCACGATCAGAACAATCGGCATTGCCGGATGTCCGGTGAAGGCGCTGCGCGTGACCTATGTGGGCGAACTGGGATGGGAGCTGCACCTGCCCGTGGAATACGCTCAGACCGTGTATGCGGCTCTCACAGAGGCCGGTCGGTCGCACGGGCTGGTCAATGCCGGTTATCGGGCGATTGAATCGCTGCGGCTGGAGAAGGGCTATCGCGCCTGGGGGTCTGACATCGGGCCGGATCACACACCGTTCGAAAGCGGGCTGGGATGGGCCGTGAAGCTGAGAAAGAACGTGGACTTCAAGGGACGCGCCGCCGTCGAGCGGCAAAAGGCGGAGGGCGTCAAGAAGATGCTGGCCTGTTTCACGGTCGACCCGGATGTGGTTCTTCTGGGGCGCGAGACCATCTATCGCGACGGCGTGCGCGTCGGATGGCTGACCTCTGGTGGCTATGGCTACACGGTGGGCAGGTCAATCGGCTATGGCTATGTCCGAAATCCCGACGGGGTGGATGCCGGGTACGTGGTCTCGGGCAGCTACGAGCTGGAGGTCGCCACCGAACGCGTGCCGTGCGACGTGACCTTGCACCCGCTGTACGATCCGAAGATGACTCGGGTCAAAGGCTGACGCCGACTCGATGCTGAAGGACCGCGCAATGTCAGACGCACAGTCCCTGGAAGATCATGCCCTGGCGATGTGCACGCTCGCATCCCGGACCGCGCTGCGGTATTTTCGCGGTGCTCTGGGGATCGAGTTCAAACCCGACGAAAGCCCTGTCACACAGGCCGACCGGGCGGTCGAGAGCGCCGTGCGCGCATACATTTCCGCACAGTTCCCGCAGCATGGCGTCTTTGGTGAAGAGAGCGGCCGCTCGGAAGGCGACGGGCGGCACATGTGGGTGATTGATCCCATTGACGGCACGCGTTCCTTTCTGTCGGGCCATCCCCTGTTCGGGTTTCTTCTGGCGCATCTGGTTGATGGGCGTGCCGAACTGGGCGCCGTGGCGATGCCGGTTCTGGGCGAAACCTATATCGGGCGTCCGGGCGCGCACGCGACGCTGAACGGACAGCGGATCCGGGTATCGGACAAATCCCGTCTGGCGGAGGCGATCCTCTATGTGAACGAGGGGGACAGGCTCTATCGTGATCACCCCGATCTCTTCGAACGACTGATGCGGGCCGGGCAAACGCGACGCTTTGCCTATGACTGCTATCCGCATGCCATTCTGGCGGCAGGCCATGTGGATGCGGTTATCGACTATGGTCTGCAACCCTACGATTTTCTGGCGCTTGCGCCGCTGATCGAGGCGGCGGGCGGCATCATAACGGATTGGAACGGGCAGCGTCTGGGGCTGGAGTCGGATGGTCGCGTGATCGCCGCCGCAACGCAGGCGTTGCATGATGAAATGCTGAAGTTTGTCGAAGGGCGCTGACATGGCGACGGTCAGTTTCCTCATCAGTCTCGCCGGTGCGACCATGCTGTTGCTCTATGCGGTGCGCATGGTGCGTACGGGCATCGAGCGCAGCTATGGTGCGTCGTTCCAGCGTCTGATGACAGCGCAGCGTGGCCCTGCGCGGGCTTGCGTGCTCGGGACAGCAATGGCCGTGGTGCTGCAGAGTTCGACGGCTGTCCTGGTTCTGACCTCGGGGTTTGCGGCGGGGGCCATGCTGGCCTTCCCGACCGCGTTTGCGATCGTGCTGGGCGCTGATCTGGGCTCTGCGCTGATCATTCAGGTCCTGTCCTTCCAGCTGGACTGGCTGGTGCCACTTCTGCTGGCTGTTGGCGGTTATCTGTTTGTGAAAACCGAAGCAAAGAAGCCGCGCCAGCTGGGCCGTATCCTGATGGGCGTGGCGTTCATCCTGTTGTCGTTGCGTTTCCTGCGCGAAGCGGTGGATCCCATCCGGGACAGCGCCGTCCTTCCGGCCATCGCCGAGTATCTGGCGCGCGACTACATCACGGCATTCCTTGTCGGCGGAGCCCTGGCCTTTGTCATGCATTCTTCGGTTGCTGCAATACTGATGTGCGTGACGCTGGTTCAGGTTGGCACCATTCCCTTTGCGGCGGGTCTGTCGCTGATACTTGGGGCAAATCTTGGCTCGGCGCTGATTCCGGTCTGGCTGACGCGCGGCATGAACGCGCGCGCGCGCCGGATTCCCTATGCGAACCTGCTTTTGCGCGGCAGCTGGGCGGTTGCCATTCTGTTTGCGGCCAATCTGTTGTTGCGCGCGGGTCTGCTGGGTGATCCGCAGGGCGGTCAGATGCTGGTCAATGCACATCTGGCCTTCAACGCATCACTGCTTTTGCTGGCCTTACCGTTTTCCAGCGCACTGGGTCGCCTTTTCGAACGCTGGGTCCCGGACCCTGCGCAGGATGAGGGGCAGGTTCGGATGGCAGGCCCCGCCAGTGCGCTGGACATCAGCAAACTGTCCAACCCGAACCAGGCGCTATCGGGCCTGAAGCGCGAGTTGTTGCGGATGAGCGATCTGGTTGAAACCATGTTTCAGCCAACGATCGACCTGTACCGCAGCGGGGACAAGCGACAGATCCAGGCGGTTCGCGAGATCGATAGCGACGTGAACGAGTGTCTGTCGCGGATTCGCGACTTTGTGGCGGCAATCTCAATCGAGGGCTTCGGCAAGCAGAACGCCAGGATCGCACGGGATCAGATGGAATACGCGATCCGTCTGGAAACAGCAGGCGATGTGGTGGCCAAGCGTCTGACCGTGCTGGCCGAAGAGATACGCGCGACGGGCGCCTCTTTTTCAGCCGAAGGATGGGCCGAGTTGCGATCCATGCACGAGGACATACTGGCCAACATGAAACTGGCGTCCAATGTGCTGATTTCGGATGATCTGGAAAGCGCACGTTTGCTCAGTCTGGAAAAGACCGAGATCAAACGGTCCGAACGGCGCAGCCGAAAACGGCATCTCAGACGACTTCAACACGGCACGACCGAGAGTTTTGCAACCAGCGATATCCATCTGGAGACCCTGCGCGCCTTTCGTGAATTCAACGGCCATATTTCCGCTGTTGCCTATCCAATTCTCTACCGGCAGGGACAGTTGCTGGAGACCCGGCTGATCCAGGACACGTCGGAGATCAGAAAACATGCCGACATCGAGGATCTGAAATGAGCGCCCCGGTCGAAGTGTTGAACCCCGAGGGCCGCGGCCGCGTGGTTCTGTTGTGCGAACATGCCAGCAACCGCATTCCGGCCGCCTATGATGGTCTGGGGCTGACAGAGCCGGACAGCCTCAGCCATGCGGCCTGGGATCCCGGGGCGCTGTCGCTGGGCCTGCACCTGTCCGGGACCCTTGACGCACCGCTTGTGGCGTCCACGGTGTCGCGTCTGGTCTATGACTGCAATCGTCCGCCAAAGGCGGCGGCCGCGATGCCCGAACGCTCGGAACTGATCGAGGTGCCGGGCAATGCGGGTTTGTCGCAGGCAGAGCGTGCGGCGCGGACCCGCGCTGTCTATGACCCGTTCTGTTCGGCCGTGTCGCAGGTTCTGGATGCGCGGGGGGCACGGAGTGTGGTGGTCACGGTGCATTCCTTCACCCCGGTCTTTTTCGGACAGCCCAGGGCGGTCGAGCTGGGTTTGCTGCACGATGAGGATACGCGGTTGGCGGACGCAATGCTTGACTATGCAGACCGCATTCCCCACCGGAGGGTCGAGCGGAACCAGCCCTACGGGCCGGCGGACGGCGTGACCCATTCCCTGCGTGTGCATGCGCTGCGCCGCGGGCTGGCAAATGTGATGATCGAGGTTCGCAACGACTTGTTGCAAAACGAAGAACAGATCGCCGCGATGGCGGGCGACATCATGGCGCTGCTGCAGCCGGCGCTGAAGGACATCACGAACGAGGAGGATGTATCGTGAGCGGAGTTCTTGCCTTTGAAGATCTCAGGGCGCGCGTATCTGCGGGCGATGTGGATACGGTTCTGGTGTGCATGGTCGATATGCAGGGCCGCCTGATGGGCAAACGGTTCCATGCAGGTCATTTTGTAGCGGGAGCCTGGGAAGAGACCCATTGCTGCAACTACCTGCTGGCGACCGATCTGGAGATGGGAACGCCGGACGGCTATGCATCGACCAGCTGGGAGCGCGGCTACGGCGACTATGTCATGAAGCCGGATCTCGATACGCTGCGGACAGTGCCCTGGCTTGAGGGGACGGTGATGGTGCTGTGCGATGTGCTTGACCATCACACGCACGAGGAGGTGCCGCATGCGCCCAGGTCGATCCTGAAGAAGCAGGTCGGTCGCCTCGCGGCCATGGGATATGAGCCGATGTGCGCGACCGAGCTGGAGTTCTTTCTGTTCGAGAAAAGCTTCGACGCGATCCGCAGGCAGGGCTTTCGCGATCTGGAGCCGATTTCGGGATACAACGAGGATTATCACATCCTCCAGACCACCAAGGAAGAACATGTGATGCGTCCTGTGCGGAACCACCTCTGGACGGCAGGCATCCCGGTGGAAAACTCCAAGGGCGAGGCAGAGACCGGGCAGGAGGAGTTGAACATCAGGTACGCGTCCGCGATGCGGACGGCCGAGTATCACACGATCGCAAAGAACGCGGTCAAGGAAATCGCCTGGCAACATGGTCATGCGGCGACCTTCCTGCCGAAATGGCATCACGACAAGGTTGGCAGTTCGTCCCATGTCCATCAGTCGCTCTGGGCCGGTGACACGCCTGCGTTCCATGATGAAAACGACGAACTGGGCATGTCGGCGCTGATGAAGGCCTACATGGCCGGCCTGCTGACATATGCGGCGGACTACACCTGTTTCATGGCGCCATACATCAACAGTTACAAACGGTTCATGAAGGGGACGTTCGCACCGACGCGGATCATCTGGTCGGTGGACAATCGCACGGCGGGGTTTCGTCTGTGTGGCGAGGGCACCCGCGCGGTGCGCGTGGAATGCCGCATCCCGGGATCGGACATGAACCCCTATCTGGCGATGGCGGGTATGCTCGCGGCCGGGATCGCCGGGATCGAGGAAGGACTGACCCTGCAGCCGCCGACCACAGGCGACGTGTACCAGGGTGACACCGGCATGATCCCCGGAAACCTGCGCGCGGCGCGCGATGCGCTGCACGGATCGGCGATGCTGCGCGCGGCGATGGGCGACGATGTGGTCGATCACTATACCCGCGCGGCGGAGGTCGAGATCGAGGAATTCGAGCGCGTGGTCACGGACTGGGAAATTGCCCGCGGGTTCGAACGGGCGTAGACGCAACCGGACGGGGGGCGTTCAGGCGTGATTTCGTGGGGTTCTATCAAGCGAAGGGGGGGCGCGGACGCCCCCGGACAGGAGTTGACGGCATGAGCCAGACACTGAGATGCATCTCGCCGATCGACGGGTCGGTTTTTGCAGAGCGCGAAACGCTCGGCCCCGACGCCGCGCGTGCAGCGGCAGCCCGTGCGCGAAGCGCGCAGACCGCCTGGGCAGAGCGGCCGTTGCAGGACAGGATCGACCTTGTGCTGGCCGGGGTGGATGCCGTTGGCGCGATGAACGATGAGATCGTGCCGGAACTGGCGCATATGATGGGCCGGCCGGTGCGCTACGGTGGCGAGTTCGGCGGGTTCGAAGAGCGCGCCCGTCACATGGCCGCCATCGCCGCGGACGCGCTGGCCGATATCGCAGTGGGCGAAGACGACACGTTTCGGCGCTACATCAAGCGCATTCCGCACGGCGTGGTCTTCGTGGTTGCGCCCTGGAACTACCCCTACATGACGGCCATCAATACCGTTGCGCCTGCGTTGATCGCGGGAAACACCGTGGTTCTGAAACACGCCACGCAGACCCTTCTGGTGGGCGAACGCATGGCGCGGGCCTTTCACGCCGCAGGTGTGCCCGAGGATGTGTTTCAGAATGTGTTCCTGAGCCATGACGTCACGAATGACCTGATCGCCGGCAATGCTTTCGATTTTGTGAATTTCACCGGCTCGGTGGGGGGCGGGCAGGCCATGGAACGCGCGGCCGCGGGCACCTTCACCGGCGTCGGTACCGAATTGGGAGGCAAGGATCCCGGCTATGTCATGGAAGATGCCGACCTTGAGGCCGCCGTGGACACACTGATCGACGGCGCGATGTTCAATTCAGGCCAGTGCTGCTGCGGGATCGAGCGGATCTATGTGCATGAGAGCCTCTTTGACGCGTTTCTCGGCAAAGCGGTGGACATCGTAAAAGGGTACAAACTCGGCAATCCGCTGGACCCGGAGACGACACTGGGCCCGATGGCCAATCTGCGCTTCGCCGAGGAGGTGCGTGCGCAGATTGGAGAAGCGGTCGCCGATGGCGCCGTTGCCCATATCGGGTCCTGTCCCGAAGACGACGGCGGCGCCTATCTGACACCGCAGATTCTGACCAATGTGACCCATGATATGCGTGTCATGCGCGACGAAAGCTTCGGGCCGGTCGTGGGCATAATGAAAGTGTCCTCGGATGATGAAGCGATTGCACTTATGAATGACAGCGAATTCGGTCTGACCGCATCACTCTGGACCCGTGACGTGGAACGCGCGGCGCGGGTCGGGGACGCTGTTGAAACCGGCACGGTCTTCATGAACCGGGCAGACTATCTGGATCCCGGCTTGTGCTGGACCGGCTGCAAGAACACCGGACGCGGCGGTGGCCTGTCGGTGATCGGGTACCACAACCTGACGCGTCCCAAATCCTACCATCTGAAGAAAGTGACATCATGAGCCTTGTCGGAAACTGGTCCTATCCCACAGCAATCAAGTTTGGCGCAGGTCGCATCAGGGAACTGCCCGAAGCCTGCGCGCAGGCTGGTATCACATCGCCCTTGCTCGTTACGGACAAGGGGCTTGCCAACCTGCCGATCACCACGGAGACGCTGGATATTCTGGACGCCGCGGGTCTGGGGTGCGCGCTGTTTGCCGAGGTCGACCCGAACCCCAACGAGGCCAACCTGAGCGCCGGTATCGCGGCCTACAGGGCGGGCGGCCATGACGGTGTTATCGCCTTTGGAGGCGGCTCGGGTCTGGACCTGGGCAAAATGGTGGCGTTCATGGCCGGACAAATGCGCCCGGTGTGGGATTTCGAAGACATCGGCGACTGGTGGACGCGTGCGGATGCAGACGCCATCGCGCCGATCGTCGCGGTCCCGACGACAGCCGGCACCGGGTCCGAGGTCGGGCGCGCCAGCGTCATCACCAACTCCGAGACACACGCCAAGAAGATCATCTTTCACCCGAAGGTGTTGCCGACGGTGGTGCTCTGCGATCCGGAGCTCACGGTGGGCATGCCCTCGTTCATCACGGCGGGAACGGGTCTGGACGCGTTTGCCCATTGCGTCGAGGCGTATTCCAGCCCGCATTACCACCCGATGAGCCAGGGCATCGCACTGGAAGGCATGCGGCTGGTCAAGTCCTACCTTCCCGTTGCCTACAACGAGCCCGACAATCTGGAGGCACGCGCCCAGATGATGTCGGCGGCCATGATGGGAGCCACGGCATTCCAGAAGGGGCTGGGCGCGGTGCACGCCATGAGCCACCCGGTTGGCGCGCTGTTCAATACCCACCACGGCACCACCAATGCGGTGTGCATGCCCGCCGTACTGGCATTCAACGCATCCGCCATCTCGGACCGCTTCGAACAGGCCGCCGCCTATCTTGGCATTGCGGGGGGGTTCGAAGGGTTTCAACGGTTCGTTCAGGATTTCAACGACAGCCTCGGCATCCCGCGCGCCCTGTCGGACCTGGGGGCGACCGAAGCCTCCATTCCCGACCTTGTTGCCGGTGCAATTCAGGATCCGTCCTGCGGCGGCAACCCGATCGCGCTGACTGAAGAGAGCCTGACCGCGCTGTATCGCAAGGCAATGTAGGCCCCGCGCGCCTGCGCCAAACGGGCGGGAGGCATCCGGGTACTGACCCGGAACGGGACGGAAAGACCGGGCGCGCAGAACACATATCCGCGCGCCGCGTGCTGCCGACGCGCTGGTTGGGGCCTTTAGCCGGACGCGTCAGACGTCAGCGACAGCTTTCAGATGCATCGCGAAATCCGGGGCAAGCATCAGTGTCTTGCACCGGCTGAAGCGATTGCTGGCGTAGTCCCAGAAATCCTCTGACGGGTTGCCGTCCGCATGCTGAATCAACCCCCAGAGTGTCCACAGCAGGTCACACATCGCCTTGTAAATGATCATCCGGCCGTGTTCTTCCGCGGTTGCAGGGCGCCCGAAATAGGCCTGCAGCATCTCGTGTTCCTGTGCCTCGGTCAAACCGGCCTCGACAGACAGATCTCCCAGATCCCAAAGCGCATCGTTCATGCCGGAATATTCGAAATCCACAATCCACATGGACTGACCATCATCGAGAAAATTCTCGCAAAGCGGATCGCAATGGCTGGGCACGAGCCGTCCGGGCTTGTCGCGCAGGATGTCCCTGATGGGACCTGCCTCGGACACAACGGCGTCATATCCCTGAGGCAGTTCAGCATTCTTGGCGGCCAGAACCTTTTTGTAGTCTTCAATCATGGCGAACAGTTCGAACCGGAATTCAAAGGGTTCGGTGGCGTCGTGCAGCCGCCGCAACGCGCTGCCTGCGCGCGCGGCAGAACCCTGACGCGATCCGAAGAGGTCCGGCGTCATGGTTACAATGTTCTCGATACACGCGCTGATCATGATCCCCGAGGCCGTGTCGGCCCACAGAACCTCCGGCGCGACACCGGTTTTCGCAGCCACGCGCGCGTTGTGGATTTCAACGCCCCTGTCGATATACGCCTCGGTGCCTTCGCCGGGAATGCGCACGATAACCGGCCGCGGACCCCGATCGACCCGATAGACCAGATTTGTCAGGCCGCCCAGTCGCTCAAAGCTCAGATCGTCCGGTCCGAGACCTGAAAAATCTTCCAGATTTTCAAGCGCATGGAGAAGCTCTTTGGTGTGGTCGGTTGTCATGATGCGTCTCCTCTTCAGGCCTTAAGGCGCAGGTTTTTCGGATCATAGAGCGGTCCCGCGACACGTTCGATCGCATGGCGCGCGCCAAACAGTTCGACCTCGAATGCGGACGTCTCTGTCAGGTCCGCAGGCAGGTATCCCAGGATGATCGTCTTGCCGACAGTCACGCCGAATCCGCCGCTTGAGGCCACGGAAACCGTGGCGCCGTCATGCAGGATGGTTTCCCCTCCGGTCATCGGCAGACGGTCATTGGCGACAAAGGTGCACAGCCGGCGCGGGGGTCCTTGCGCGGTCTGCGATTCAAGCACGTCGCGGCCCAGGAAATCTCCCTTCGACAACAGGTGCACGCGAAACCCCAGACCCGCCTCGACGGGCGTGTAATCCGGCGTGACATCCGCACTCCAGTACACATAGCCTTTTTCAAGACGCAGCGAGTCGATCGCGCGATAACCGGCGTCGCGGATGCCCAGGGGCTGACCCGCGTGCCAAAGCAAGTCATAGACGTGAAGTGCGAATTCGGTGGGGATATGCAACTCCCAGCCCAGTTCACCAACATACCCGATGCGCACCGCGCGCACCTTCGCCGCGCCCAGCGTGATCGTTTGCATTGTGGCGAAGGGGAACGTGTCATTCGAGACGGTCTCTTCCGTAACCGCTTGCAGCAGGTCCCGTGATTTCGGGCCACAGATGTTGATCACCGCACGCGCTGACGTGACCTCGATCAGATGCGTCGCGCCGTCCCGGGGCAGGTGGCGTCGAATCCAGTCAGAATCGTGCACGCCGAACCCGGCGCCGGTGATCATGTAGTAGTGGTTCCGGCTCAGGCGGATCAGTGTCAGGTCGGCCTCGATTCCCCCTCTTTCGTTGCAGAGTTGCGTGTAGATGACACGGCCGTCCGCCGTGTCCACGTTCGATACGGCCAGCTTTTGCAACGTCTCCAGCGCGCCCGGGCCGATCAGTTCGAACTTGGAGAAACTCGACTGATCGATCATCACGACAGCGTTGCGCGCGGCCTTGTGTTCTTCGGCGGAGAAGGCCGTCCAGCCCGGTTCCAGAAAATCGAGCTGATCCACCGCGGGCACGCCCGGCGGCGCGAACCAGAGCGGGCGTTCCCAGCCATTCTTCGAGCCAAAGACAGCTCCGTGTTCTTTGAGGCGCGCATGCAGAGGCGACAGCCGCAGATTGCGCGCAGTTTCCGCTTCCTGCCCCGGATAGCGCATCTTGTAATGGTGCGCATAATGCTCGACCGCGCGGGGATACATGAAAGCGCGGGTTGCGTGATGTGCGCTGAAGCGGCGGACGTCCAGCGGCCAGAGATCAAGGCTGGGGCGACCTTCCAGGATCCATTCGGCGATCATCTCGCCGGCGCCTCCACCTGCCGCGATGCCATACAGAAAGCCCGTGGACAGCATCAGGTTGTTCAGTTCCGGTGCCCACCCCATGACAAAATCACCATCGGCCGAGTAGGGTATGGGCCCGTTGATCACCTGCCGTACGCCGACATCGTTCACCACCGGTGTCACGCGCGCGGCCATGTCCGCAAGCGGCGCAAAGCGCTCCATGTTGTCCGGCAGAAGCTGCCGCACGAAATCGTCGGGAATGCCCGTGTCGCCGAAGGGCAGGGTGTTGTCTTCGTAGCCTCCGATCACCATCCGCCCGCCGGCGTCGGGCTTGTAGTAGACAAGCCGTTCGGGATCGCGGAGCGTGGGCAGGGTGGCGACACGCTCGGGCTGGGGCAGGGGTTCGGTCACGATATACTGGTGTTCCACGGCACAGGCCGGGACGACCACGCCCAGCTTGGCGGCAAGTTCGCGGCTCCACATCCCCGTTGCCAGCACAACGGTGTCGGCGTCGTACGTGCCCTCGCTTGTGACAACCTGCGTGATGCGCCGGTTGCTGATCCGGAAATCGGTGACCTCGACCCCCTGCCGGATCTGCGCGCCGTGCGCCCGTGCGCCGGCGGCGATGGCCTGACACAGGCTGGCCGGGTCCACATGACCATCCGACGGGATAAAGGCGGCGCCTTCCAGCCCGTCCGCGTCGATATAAGGAAACAGGGTCTGGGCTTCGGTGGCGGTGATGATCTCCATCTCGAGATCAAAACTGCGCGCCATCGTCGCCAGACGCTTTGCCTCCAGCAGCCGCTCGCGTGTCGCCGCCAGTCGCAGGCTGCCGACCTTCTTCCAGTCGAACTGCATGCCGGTCTCGTCGGCCAGACGGTCATACAGCGCCACGGACCGCTTGAGCATGCGTGTCGTATTGCGCGACGAGCGCAGCTGACCCACCAGCCCGGCCGCGTGCCAGGTGGCACCTTCGGTCAGTGAGGCCTTTTCCAGAAGGACGACATCCTTTTCCCCCGCGCGTGCCAGGTGATAGGCAATCGAGCACCCGATGATGCCTCCGCCAATGATCAGGTGGTTCGCTGCATGGTCGGGCACGGCCGGGTCCTTTCTGGTCGTCACGCGCAGGAAAGCCGTAATTTCAACACAAATCAACAAAAATGAATGATTATGTTGATATCTGGCGCGCGTTGGGGGTTAAACTCGCGCAGACAGTCAAAACCGAGCGCCCAGCATGTGAAAATGTCCAAATACGCACAAGACATAGTGGATCTGGTTGACCTTCACGGGCGCATTTCCGTGCTGGAGCTGGCGCAGCGTCTCGGCGTGTCCGATCAGACAGTCAGGCGTATTGTGAAACCACTGGTCGAGGACGGGCGCGTGTCCAAGGTGCATGGTGCCCTGCTCAGCAATCGTCGCGGCTCTCTTGATCCTCCTTTCATGGCGCGGATGACCCGAAACAGGGCGGCCAAGGTGGCGATTGCGCAGACCGTAGCCGACCAGATCCCGGACGGGTCTTCGGTGGCGATCGACACCGGCTCGACCTCATGCTTTGTCGCCCAGGCACTGCGGGTGCGGCGCGATCTGACGGTGGTCACGAACTCTGCCTATATTGCCGCGGTGCTTGCGCTGATCGAGAGCAACCGGGTCTTCATGGCGGGCACGCAGCTCAGAAACCACGACAGTGCCGCCTTCGACCGCGCCGCATTTGACGCGGTAGACAGGTTTTCAGCGCAAACGGCAATCCTGTCGGCATCCCTGGTGCATCCGCAGCGGGGCTTTCTGGTCTACGATCAGTGCGAAGTGGACATGGCGCGTGCGATGAAGACCTGCGCGGACCGCACGATACTGGCCGTTGACGCCACCAAATTCGATGAAGAGAGCGCAAAGCCCGCGCTGCGCCTGCCACCACTGTCCAAAGCTGACCTGATCGTGACCGATCGTCAGCCCAATGCGTCGTTCCGGCCCATACTTGGTCCGGCGACCATGCTGCTCGCGCGCGATCAGGACCGGACTGCCGTCTGCTGAACGCACCGACCAGGGCCCGGTACCTGGCGGAACCCGGTGCCGCAAGCGCCACACCGCCGGCCTTTGCCGGACAGGCCACCGGCCCCTCTGCGCGGGACGCCATGCGTCAAAGCCTGCCAGTGGCCCGATTGCGTGATGTCCCGAACGATCCGGGTCTGCACCGCGCCCGGGCGCCGGCACCGGGCCGGGATAACAGCAGGCCACGACGCAACGGTTTCCTTGCAGGCGGTGGAAACTTCGCTTGCGATGCACGGGAACGGGCGTCACTGTGCATAGAGTGGCCGGGGCCCGAAAGACCCGCGTTCGGCAGGAGGGACAGACATGATTGCGTTGCTATTCGCCTTGCTGACGCTGGCGATGACGCTGGGATATTTCAACTTGCGCAAGCTCGCCTATGCGGTGTTCGCGGTCACCATCCTGATGAGCATTTACTGGCTGAAGTTTCACGCAACATC
Organism: Pseudomonadota bacterium; assembly: GCA_039028815.1. Classification (GTDB taxonomy): domain Bacteria; phylum Pseudomonadota; class Alphaproteobacteria; order Rhodobacterales; family Rhodobacteraceae; genus Roseovarius. Next base: position 768 of record JBCCHI010000088.1, on the reverse strand, counting down.
GCAACTGACGATACAGCTTTGAGAGGTGCGGGATGACCCTGTCGCTGGAAACATCAAGAACGCTGAATGCACTGGGTATGTTCGCGGTGTCCGCCATTCTGATCGGAGGCTTCTTCTATCAGTTTTTTCTGTATGAGCTGCCGTGTCCGCTGTGCCTGCTTCAGCGGGTCGGGTTCGTGGCTGTCGGGTTCGGTCTGGGCCTCAATCTGCTGTACGGGCCGCGCCCGCGCAACTATGCTCTTATGCTGGTTGCGGCGCTGTTTGGAGGCAGCGTCTCGATCCGGCAGATCCTTTTGCACATCGTACCGGGCACCGGGCATTACGGCGACCCGGTGCTGGGACTGCACTATTACACCTGGGCCGGAATCTTTTTCTTTCTGGTCATCCTGGGAACCGCGATCATGCTGCTGTCGGAACAGCAATACGAGGCACAGGACGCCGAGACGCCGGTGGAACGCTTTGGCGGGAATGGCCTGGCCAAAGCTGCGTTTTTCCTGATGCTCTTTCTCGGCGCAGCCAATGCGGTCAGCACTTTGCTGGAATGCGGCCCCGGAATTTGCGACGATCCGCCGACGGATTACAAGCTGATCGAAGAGTTGGAAACGCAACAGTAGCGCGCGCCGTAGCGCAGCCGGAGATGCAGCAGGACGACAACAACGCGGCGCCCGCGCGCCAGGCCCGGGCGGTCCATGACGACAGGATCGGCGGTCTGTGGCGGACCTTCATGCTGAGGGGCATTGCGTTTCTGGCATTGGGTCTGCTCGCGCT
>JBCCHI010000087.1:0-16409 GCA_039028815.1 Pseudomonadota bacterium | reverse complement strand
GGTTCGTGTCATCTCTTCGATTTGCGAAGACGTGAGTTCGGTCAGCACAGCGCCATCGGTGTTTTGCACACCGTCGATATCGGTCAGCAGGAGCAGACGATCGGCGCGCAGGGCCGTGGCGATGGCGCCGGCGGCGGTGTCGGCATTGACGTTGAAAGTCTCACCGCCCCGGCCGGCCCCGAGCGGCGCGATCACGGGGATTGCGTCATCGCGAAAAAGCGTATGAAGAATCGCGGGGTTCACCTGATCGGGTTCTCCGACAAGCCCGAGTTCAGGATGCGCAGGCAGGCATGTGATCAGATTGGCATCCTTGCCCGAAAGTCCGACCGCCTTGCCGCCCTGCGCATTGATTGCCTGAACAATACGTTTGTTCACCGAACCCGACAGCACCATCTCCACAACGCTCATGGTGGCGGTGTCCGTGACGCGCTTGCCGCCGACAAACTCGGACTGAATCCCGAGCCGGTCCAGCATTTCGTTGATCATGGGGCCGCCACCATGAACGATGACGGGATTGACCCCGACCTGACGCATCAGCACCACATCGCGCGCAAAGCTTGTCATGGCAGCATCGCTGCCCATTGCATGCCCCCCCAGCTTGATGACGACAATCGCGTCGTCGTACCGCTGAAGATAGGGGAGCGCCTCGCTCAGTGTGCGGGCGGTGGCAAGATTATCACGTGTCATGTCGCGTGTTTTCATCGGGAGGTATCCTCGTAGGCGATGTGCCCGGAAATCGCCGCCGGTGCAAGGTTCAGGCGGACAGTGCCGCGATCTCTGCCCGCAGAACAGCCAGTCCCGCCCCGGTTTCCGACGAGCTTTGGATGAGCGTCGGAAACGCAGCGGCATGCTGTGCCAGCCGTTGTCGCACCTGGGCCAGAATGTCCGACTTCATCTTGTCGCGCACTTTGTCGCTCTTTGTGAGCACGCATTGAAACGGGACGGCTGCGGTATCCAGAAGCTGCATGATGTCTTCATCCAGCGGCTTTATTCCATGCCTGTGATCGATCAGAACAAATGCCCGGCGCAACGGCGCGCGCCCCGCGAGATACTGTTTCAACAGGGTCTGCCACACCTTTACCTTGGCAAGGGGGGCTTCGGCATAGCCGTAACCGGGCAGATCAACGATGTAATGGCTGTCGCCAAGTGCGAAGTAGTTGATTTCCTGTGTGCGCCCCGGCGTGTTCGAGGCTCTGGCAAGCGCCTTGCGGTTCGTGAGCGCGTTGATCAGCGTCGATTTTCCGACATTCGATCGCCCGGCAAAACAAATCTCGATACGGTCCGGCGCGGGCAGTCCCGCCATGTCAACGACGCCTTTGACAAAGTCGACCGGTCCGGCAAAGAGTTTCCGGCCCGCTTCGGCACTTGCCGGATCGGGGGGCTCTGCCAGGGGGAATGACAGGCCCATCAGAGCAGCTCGATCCCGTCGCCCGTGGCAATCTCGCCGGATTTCGTGACCACGGCATAAACACCGAAATCCTGGTGTCCGAACACATGGTTCAGCGCACCCAGGGTGTCGGCGTCGCAAATCCCGGTTTCGGGGTTGGCTGTGGTCGCCTTGCAGCGCTCGATGCGTTCGCGCACCTCCAGCTCTGCGCCGCCGATCCGTATCCTGCGACCGATCCAGTCGAACTCTTCCCAGGCGGGCAGCCCGGACATCACAATGTTGCCGCGCCAGCGCTGGATCGACAGATCGGTTTCCATCGCATCACTCAAAGCCTTGTTTGACGCCGGGTTGAGCAGCGAGACCGAAGGATAGTCGGTATCTGTCATGCCGCGGCCCGGCACGCGGATCACGCGCACAGACTGGGCGCGGTTGGCAGGCATGAGCGGTCTGACCCATTCCAGAAAGGTCTCTGCCTCGGTATCCGGATCAAAGGTGAGGGCAGGCCGGTCCGGGTGGGTCAGCGTAACGGTACCCGCCTCGGGGTGCGACGACGCATTGATCGCCATCAGCGCGGCGACTTTCGAGCCGCGGTTGAAGTTGGCACAGGGCGACCATGCGCTTTCATCAGCCTTCGACAATTCATGTGCGACAGCCCAGCGGCGGTCCCACGGCATGGTCTGGCCTGCCGTCAGTGGAACGCGGTTCAGGGTTTCACGGCCATGCGACTTGATCGGGTGCCGCCAGATTGCAGCGACCTCGACCATCAGTCGTCCTCCGCCTTTGGCTTCTTCTTGAAGCTTGCCCTTATGTTTCCAAAGACATCAGGAGAATACCCCTGCGACTTCATGATGATGTATTGCTGGGCAAAGGTGATCATGTTGTTGGCAATCCAGTACAGCACCAGCCCGGACGCGAAACTTCCCAGCATGAACATGAAAACCCAGGGCATCCACGCAAAGATCATCTGCTGCGTCGGGTCCGTTGGCGCCGGGTTCAGCTTCTGCTGCAACCACATGGATACGCCCAGGCAGAGCGGCAGGATCCCGATGAAAATCAGTGCCAGAATAGATCCCGGTTCCGGTGCGCTCCACGGCAGGATGCCCCAGAGATTGTAAAGCGATGACGGATCAGGCGCGGACAGGTCCCGGATCCAGCCGATCCAGGGGGCGTGCCGCAGCTCCAGCGTGACGAAAATCACCTTGTAGAGCGAAAAGAAAATCGGGATTTGCAGAAGGATCGGCAGACAACCAGAGGCCGGGTTTACCTTTTCCTTCTTGTACAGTTCCATCATCTCCTTTTGCAGCTTTTGCCGATCATCCCCCGAGTTTTCCTTGATGCGCTGCATCTCGGGTTGCAGTTCTTTCATCTTGGCCATTGACACATAGGACTTGTAGGCAAGTGGCAGAAGAACCGCCTTGATGATCAGCGTCAGGGCAATGATCGCCCATCCCATGTTGCCGATCAGGATATTGAGTTCGTGCAGCAGAATGAAAATCGGCTTTGTCAGATAGAAGAACCAGCCCCAGTCAATCGAATCCCGAAACCTGTAGACGCCTTCTTCTGTCTGATAAAAGCTGATGGTTTCCCATTCCTTGGCGCCGGTGAACAGCCGCGTGTCCACGCTCACGCTCTGACCGGGCGCCAGCGTCTGGGTCGGTTGCTTAGCGGTCGTCTGATAGATGTTACGTTGAACATCCTGAAGGGCGCTGATCTCCGACCCGACGGCTTCTCCCGGAATCAGGGTGGTCAGCCAGTAATGGTCGGTAAAACCTGTCCAGCCCGTTTCCTGAACCAATATGTCTTCATGCGCGCCGGCGGGTTCGAAATCATCGTAGTCCGTTTCGATCAACTCGCCGTCGATCATGCTGATCGCGCCTTCGTGCAGGATGAAGAAATTCCGCAGATCGGTGGGCTGACCATGACGGGCGAGAATCCCGTAAGGCGCCAGCGTGACCGTATCGCCGGACGTGTTTTCCACCGACTGGCTGACCGTGAACATCATCTTGTCGTCGAGGCTCATTTCCCGCCGAAACAGCAACCCGGCGCCATTGTCCCAGCTCAGCACCAGCGGATTGTCAGGTGTCAGATCGCCCTGCGTGTCGACGGACCAGATGGTGTTCGCGCCCGGAACGCCATCCGCGTCAAGCCCCTGTCCGGGGGCCCAGCCAAACAACGCATAGTAGGGGTGTGCGCTGCCAATCGGGGAAAGCAGCGTCACGATCGGAGAATCCGGGTCGAGTGTTTCTCGGTAATTCTTCAGCCGGATGTCGTCGACGCGCCCGCCGCGCAACGAAATCGAGCCTTCCAGCATGGGATTGTCCAGCGGAACCCGAGCTGTTTCTTCCGCAGGCTCGGCTGCGGTATCCTCGGTCCCGGCCGGTTGCGCGACTGTCGGATCGGCGCTGTTCGGTACAAGCGCCACATCGCCCGCAGCGGAATCGAGCGTCTGGCTGCTGTCCGCGCCCGTTGCGTCCAGCACTTCGGGTTCGGGTGGCGGGAACAGCGCGAACCAGAGCACGATGACAAGTAAGCTGAGGGCCGTTGCCATAAGCAGGTTCTTGTTCTGATCGTCCATCTTTTCGGGTCACGCTTTCATGCTGGGTTTCCCGCTGGTTCAACAGAGTGCGCACGCAAAGGTCAAGGGGGCGCACGACATTCGTGAAGCTGACCGGGTGTTCTCGGTTCCGGGTATGAGAAGCGGACCGCGTGACCGTGCGAAGGCTATCGCGCGCTGTGTCCGATGCCCGGCGGCATTTTCAGACGGTCGGTATGGGAGTCAAGCCAGCTCAGCGTGTCGCGGAACGCCATCGGTTTGGCGATGCCAAATCCCTGAACATGACCGCAGCCCAGCTGCGCGAGTAACGCATGTTCACCCGTGGTTTCGACACCTTCCGCAATCGTCTCGAGATCCAGCTGATCAGCCATCATCTGGATCGCATTGACCAGCTTCTGCTGTTCCCGGTCGCGGTCGACGTTGCGTACGAATGACCGGTCTATTTTCAGGCGATGAATGCCAAATCGGCGGATCGAGGAAATCGATGCATAGCCTGTGCCGAAATCGTCGAGATCGACGCGGCATCCAATATCCGACAGCCGCCGCACGTTGCGTGTGACAAGGTCGTCAGGCGTATAGGCAATCACCGTTTCCAACACCTCGACCGTCAGACGATGCGGGGCAATGTCGAAACGGTCCAGTTCCCAGGCAACCCGATCAAACAGCTTCGGGTCGCGCAACTCTTCCGGAGAGAAGTTGACACCGATCCGTTCGATGGCATGACCCTTCCGGTCCCACGTCTGGAGGGCCTTGAGAGAATCCCGCAGGATCTTCTGGCCCAGCAGGCCCATCTGCCCCATGTTTCGCAGCGGCGGAAGAAACTCCGCCGGAGAGATCACTCCCTTTTCGGGATGCAGCCAGCGCGCCAGCGCCTCAAAACCGGACACATGGCCGGTATCCGTGGAGATCTGAGGCTGAAACCAGGCGCAGATTTCGCCCGCCTGAAGGGCATGAACAACATCCAGATCCTGCGGACCATCCGCCTCAATCACATCGGCCAGCGCCGGACTGTATGCCCGCACCGCCGAAGGCATATGGCGGCGCGCGTCAACCAACGCCTGCGCGGCAGCATTGACGACCTCCCTTGCAGAGGACTGTCCCAGACGTGCGCTGACACAGAACCCGATCGAAACCGTGACGTAAAACTGTCCGGCGTCGATGCTGAACGGCGTTGTCATACACTGCTGCAGGCGGTTCGCGATATTTGTGCACACCTCGCTGTCCAGAGTCTTCACGGGCGATATCGCGATCCCGAATTTTCCGTCGGACAGATGCATGACCTGATCGTCATCACGCAACACGGCCTTGATGCGTTGCAGAACCGTCTGATGCAGAGCGTCGGCGCCGCGATGTCCGATCCGGTCCAGAAGCGTCTGGTGATCATCAACCTCGACGAGAATACAGGCCGTGCGACGGAACCCCTTTCGCGCCGCGCGCAGCGTTGTTGCGAGCGCCTGTTCGAACGGGTCATCGCGTGCGGACATGTGCGGGGCATGACCCATAATGTGTGACAGCATGAACAGCACGGGAAGCAGAAGTGACACTGCCACCAGCAAGGTCTCGCCACCGACCCAGTAGCCGATCAGCGCAGCACCCGGGAAAAACGCCTGAACCACCGGTCTGGATAAAACCGCCGGCACCGACACATGTATGTCCATAAGACGTTGACGCAGGCCCATGATTTCGACTTCGCTCAAGGCCTGGGACCGTAAGGCACGCAGTCTGTCATCCGGTTTAACGCAACGGGCGGTCCGCGCGGTCATTTACGGAAAATTTTAGAAGTCTCTCGACAATCCAACAAAATCAAAGAGCTTTGGGTCCAGCAAATGCGATGGCCGTGCGTTCATCAGAGCACGGAACATGACCTGCCTTCGCCCCGGGCTTCGCTCTTCCCAGCTGTCGAGAATGGACTTGACCTGCTGGCGCTGCAATCCGTCTTGTGACCCGCAGAGATCGCAGGGAATGATCGGATATCCCATCGCGTGCGCAAAGCGGTCGCAATCGCTCTCTGCAATGTAGGCCAGGGGCCGGTAGACAAAAAGATCGCCGTCCTCATTGACCAGTTTGGGCGGCATTGTCGCAAGCCGGCCACCGTGAAACAGGTTCATGAAAAACGTCTCCAGAATGTCATCGCGGTGGTGACCCAGCACGACTGCGCTACACCCTTCCTCGCGCGCGATCCGGTAGAGATTGCCGCGCCGCAAACGGGAACACAGCGCGCAGTATGTCCGCCCTTCGGGCACCTTTTCGGTCACGATGGAATAGGTGTCCTGAAACTCCACCCGATGCGGCACGCCCATGCGCCGGAGGAAGTCGGGAAGGACGGTCGCGGGAAACCCCGGCTGACCCTGATCAAGATTGCAGGCCAGCACCTCTACCGGCAAAAGGCCCCGCCATTTCAGTTCATGCAGCACCGCAAGCAACGTATAACTGTCCTTGCCGCCCGACAGGCAGACCAGCCAGCGCGCACCGGGTTCGACCATCGCAAAATCCTCAATGGCGGCACGCACGTCCCGTACCAGCCGTTTTCGCAGTTTGCGAAAGGCTGTGGTCTTTGGCGCGCCCGCGAACAGCGGGTGAATGTCGTCGGCATCGTCGAGCATGACCGCGCCTTAGCCGGTTTGCCCTGCGCGCTCAAGCATGCGCTGATCGTTGCGTGTGGCGCCGCGCTTATCCGGCGGGCGCGTCGATCAGGGTTTCGAGAATTGCCGTGGCGCTGTCAGAGGACCAGTCCGCGTCGCCGACAAGACGCGCAATCTCGTATCCATCGCGATCAAGGATTATGGTGACCGGCAAACCAAGAACGCCCATGGACCGAGACATGGACATACGCCGGTCGGCGTGCAGCGGAAGGTTTGCAACGTCAATGTCATCAAAAAATTTCTGCATGGCGATCGGAGCGTTCCGGCCGACGGCAATGGTCAGGACCTCGAAGTGCTCGCCTCCGAGCGCATCCTGAAGCGCAGACAGCATTGGCATCTCGTGTCGGCAGGGCTCACACCAGACCGCCCAGAAATTGACAACGGTGATCTGATCGGAAAAATCCGCCAGGCTTGCCTGGGTGCCATCTTCAAGCTCGAAAGGCGCGTCGCTCACATCTTTCGGCTCTGTATGAACGACAAGCTTTTTCATGTCGCCCTCTCTGAGATCGGCAATACCGTAGGGGTCGGCCATCGCAAAATTTGCACCGCAGGTAAGGGCCATGTAGAGGAACAGAAATTTAACGGGCTTCATGAAGCCTCCCGGGGGCTCAGGAATGACAGACACGACCTCAAACCAGATGTGGGGCGGGCGCTTTGCCGACGGACCCGATGCGATCATGGAGGCGATTAACGCCTCGATCGGGTTCGACAAGCGCCTTGCGTCCCAGGACATCGAAGGCTCAAGGGCCCATGCCGCCATGCTGGCCGCCACAGGCATCATCAAGGGTAGCGATGCCGAGGCGATCCGGGAAGGGTTGCTCACGGTGTTGTCAGAAATCGAGGCCGGCAAGTTCACGTTTTCCACGACGCTTGAAGACATTCACATGAACGTGGAGGCACGGCTGACCGAACTGATCGGTCCTGCTGCTGGCCGTTTGCACACCGCACGAAGCCGCAACGATCAGGTTGCAACCGACTTTCGGCTGTGGGTCCGGGCCCAACTGGACACAGCTGACATGGCCCTTGCAGGGCTGATGCGCGCACTGGTGGCGCAGGCGGACGCGGGGGCCGACTGGGTGATGCCGGGTTTCACGCATTTGCAGACCGCGCAGCCGGTGACATGGGGCCATCACATGCTGGCCTATGTGGAAATGTTCGCCCGCGACCGGAGCCGGATGCAGGATGCGCGTGCGCGGATGAACGAAAGCCCGCTGGGCGCGGCAGCGCTTGCCGGGACATCCTTTCCCATAGACCGGACCATGACCGCCGGGGCATTGGGGTTTGACCGGCCCGCCGCTAACTCGCTCGACGCGGTCAGCGACCGGGATTTTGCGCTTGAATTTCTGGCGGCAGCCAGCATCTGCGCGATGCATCTCAGCCGGTTGTCGGAGGAACTGGTGATCTGGTCGTCGGCTCAGTTTCGCTTTGTCTCGCTGAGCGATCGTTTCTCCACCGGGTCGTCGATCATGCCGCAGAAGAAAAACCCCGATGCGGCCGAGTTAATCCGCGCCAAGATCGGACGGATCTACGGTGCAAACACGGCCTTGATGATGGTCATGAAGGGCCTGCCGCTGACCTATTCCAAGGACATGCAGGAGGACAAGGAACAGGTCTTTGACGCGGCTGATGCCTTGTTGCTTTCGCTTGCCGCAATGACTGGCATGGTCAGCGACATGTCAGCCAATCGTGATGCGCTGGAGGCTGCGGCGGGATCAGGGTTTTCCACCGCGACCGATCTTGCCGACTGGCTTGTCCGGGTGCTGGGTCTGCCGTTTCGCGAAGCGCATCACGTCACCGGTCAGGCCGTCGCGCTGGCCGAGGCGCAGGGGTGCGATTTGCCGGACTTGCCGCTGGACATTTTGCAGGGCGTGCATGGTGAAATCACCGAATCCGTTTATGATGTGCTTGGCGTGCGCAACTCCGTCGCCTCGCGGCAAAGCTATGGCGGCACAGCGCCCGTGCGGGTGCGAGAGCAGATCGCTCGCTGGAAAGAGGCGCTGAAATGACCGTGAAAACAGCTCTTTACGTCCTGTCGGCGATGGCCTTGTTCCTGCTGGCGGGATGCGGCGCGGACGGCGAACCGCAGGCGCCTCCGGCCACGTCCACATCCACATCGGCCACAATCGGTGTCGGGTCCGGCGGGGTCAGCGGCGGTGTCGCGACCACAATATCGCGCGGCAATGTCAGCCTTACGCTGGGTACGGGACGGGGATGCTGGGGCGGTTACTGGGGTGGCTATCCCGGCAGGGGAGGGTGCAGGTGAAATACCTGTTCCTTGCTCTGGCCGTCTGGGGTGCGATCCATCCGATGATGTACTTCCTCTCGTGGTTCAACGAAAACGGCTATGACATCATGGCGATGGTCGATGCCTGGCATGTCAATGACGCCACCAGTGGGCTGGTCTGGGATCTGACGGTGGCGGCGATCGCACTGACCGTGTGGATCATCTGGGAAACGGCGCACGCGCGCGACTGGCTGCGTTTGATCGCCATTCCGGCCACGTTCTGTATCGGAGTAAGTTGTGGCCTGCCGTTGTATCTTTTTCTGCGCCTGCGGAATGCCTGAACATACATCGCCTGTAAAAAATTGAATCAAAACATATTTTTGGATTTACACGTCATTGCGTCGGTGCTGCGGATGTTGGTCCCGGTGAGGTTCAGCATGGATTGTATCGCAAGCATGTCCGGTCAGGTGGTGCTCGATCTGATCTCTGCGCGCATGAAGTCTACAAACGCTCGGACGCGGGGCTTTCGGAACGCTGACGGAAGCTGCACGCTTTGGATCGGCAGGGTGCGGGAATGAAACTCCGGCAGGATCTCGATCAGGCGGTCTGAGTCAAGCTCATCTCTGAGGAAGACATCGGGGCAGACAAAGATCCCCAATCCGGCCCGCGTCGGCACCAGACAGGCGGGGGGGCTGTTGGCAAGAAACGGTCCGGACACCGGAACCTGAACATGTTGGCCGTCGATGTGAAATGGCCAGCGGTTCGGATCCGGGTGATTGGCATCCCTGATGCACACATGTTCGCAAAGTTCGGCAGGATGCATCGGGACGCCGTGGCGCTTCAGGTAAGACGGGGCTGCGACGACTTTCATGGCCGTTTCACCCAGTTTACGCACGACAAGAGTTGAATCGTTCAGATGGCCGATCCGAATTGCGATATCAAACCCACCCTTTGCAAGATCGACATAGCGGTCTGACAAGTCCAGCTCGACCGTCATGTCCGGATGTTCCTTGACAAAACGACTGGCCGCGCTCGCGACAGCCAGGTCGCCATATGTCAAAGGGGCGGCGACGCGCACGGTCCCTTTCAGACCATCAGACCCATCAAATTCGGTTTCCAGTTGCTCGACCTCTGCGAGGACGCGCCGCGCGCCTTCCAGATATCTCTCTCCTTCGTGACTGAGCGACATTGACCGTGTGGTGCGATGCAGCAACGTCATCCCGACCTGACGCTCAAGCTGCGCGACCCGCTTGCTGACGAGCTTGTTGGAAATGCCCAAGCGCTGTCCAGCAGCGGAAAACGATCCGGTCTCGACCACGGCAACGAAGCTATGCATCCCGTCAATTCGATCCATCAACTGTCTCCATATTGGCGATACACATTCACACTTGTCGCCGTTTCATGGGCAAAAGCCCAGAGCTATATGTCTCTCAGACGAACGCGTTTCGCGAAGACCCTGTTGCGCAAAGCTCTGCGCCGCGCCGCAATTTACTCGGACGAAACGCCTGAAACACGGGAGATAAGACCATGGCAACTTCAGACGCACCCCTTTCGATCGGTCAGGTCGCCTTAACCGTCCGCGATCTCGATCGCGTGGCCGCATTCTACGAGGAAACGCTCGGGCTTGGCCTGATTGACCGCGACGCTGAAACCGCAAGGCTGGGCGCGGATGAGACCCCGTTGATCGAGCTTCGCCGGGACGCGCACGCAAGATGTCTGCCAGGCGAAGCCGGGCTGTTTCACACGGCGTTTCTGCTGCCGTCCCGGCAGGACCTGGGGGGATGGCTCGTCCGGGCGTCAGAGCAAGGTGTCCGGCTTGATGGCGCATCGCATCACGGGGTCAGCGAGGCGCTCTATCTCGAAGATCCTGAAGGCAACGGCATCGAGATCTACCGCGATCTGCCGCGCGACGCGTGGGTGCGCGACGGCGACACGGTGCAGTTGGCAACGCGTCCGCTTGATCTGCAGGCACTGACGCAAGACGCCAGTCCATGGCGGGGCGCGCCACGCGAAACAGTCATCGGACACGTTCATCTGCGCGTCGGCGATGTTGCGACGGCGGCGCATTTCATCACGCACGAAATCGGAATGGTTCAGACCTTCCGGTTGCCTTCGGCCCGCTGGTTCGGTTCCGGTGGATATCATCACCACCTCGCCGCCAACGCATGGCACTCGCAAGGTGCAGGTCAGCGCAGCAAGGGCGCGACGGGGCTGGCCAGCGTCGAGTTGCGCGCCATTCCGGGCACCCTGCAGCCGGGGCGGTTGATTGATCCCTGGGGTACGGAATTTACCGTCAGCACGGCACACGCCCACGCGGCGTGACGGTGACCGGCCCGAACACCTGGGTTCGGCGGACGGAACATCCACGAGATCAACCGACCCGGCCCGCGAGGATGCCGCGGTCATCCGCAGTGACTGGCGGTGGCGCCATGGGCGAGCTTCGCATGAGGTGAGACACCGCGCGGGCGAAACAGTGGCGGCTCGCCGCACCGTGCATGTCACCGCATTGCGCCCGGGCCTGCTGATGGTATGACAGCAGCACCCAAGGGAGGCGCGTGGCGCGGATGGATCATTTTCTGTACCAGGACGGTGTTTTGCACGCCGAGGACGTGCCGTTGCCTTTGATTGCCGCGGATGTCGGAACCCCATTCTATTGCTACTCCACGGCCACTCTGACACGGCATTTCAAGCTGTTCGACGATGCGCTTGATCCGCTGCCGCATCTTGTATGCTACGCGATGAAAGCGGCGAGCAATCAGGCGATCCTGAAAACTCTGGCGGGGTTGGGCGCGGGGATGGACGTGGTGTCCGGGGGCGAGTATGCCCGCGCGCGCGCTGCTGGCGTGCCAGGTGACCGGATCGTTTTTTCCGGTGTCGGAAAGACACGCGCCGAGATGCGGCTGGCCCTGGAGGGCGGAATCCGCCAGTTCAATGTGGAAAGCGAACCCGAGATGGCGGCGCTGAGCGAGATTGCCGAGTCGCTTGATCTGGTCGCGCCGATCACGGTGCGCGTGAATCCCGATGTGGATGCCAAGACCCACGCCAAGATCGCGACCGGCAAGTCGGAGAACAAGTTCGGCATCCCGATTTCCCGTGCCCGCGAGGTGTACGCGCAGGCCGCGGCCCTGCCGGGGCTGCAGGTGATCGGCATTGACGTGCATATCGGCAGCCAGTTGACCGATCTGGCGCCCTTCCGGCTGGCTTATGAAAAGGTGGCGGATCTGACAGAGGTGCTGCGGGCCGACGGCCATCAGATAACGCGGCTCGATCTGGGCGGGGGCCTGGGCATTCCGTACACGGCCTCGAACGTGCCACCGCCTCTGCCGATGGATTACGGTGCGCTGATCAAGGAAACGGTGGGCCATCTGGGCTGTGAGATCGAGATAGAGCCGGGGCGTCTGGTTGCGGGCAATGCCGGAATTCTCGTGACGAAAGTGATCTATGTGAAATCCGGTGAGGGGCGCAACTTTCTGATTCTCGACGGGGCGATGAACGATCTGATCCGCCCGGCCATGTATGACGCACATCATGATATCGTGCCCGTCCGCGAGCCTGAGGATCAGGTGGTCCCTTTGCCCTATGACATTGTGGGACCGGTCTGCGAGTCCGGCGACACCTTTGCCCGCGACCGGATGATGCCGGCCCTTGATGCAGGGGATCTGGTGGTGTTTCGCGGGGCGGGCGCCTACGGCGCGGTCATGGCCAGCGAATACAACACCCGCCCGCTGGTACCCGAAGTGCTGGTGCATGAGCATCAATTCGCCGTCATCCGCCCCCGCCCGACCTTTGACGAGATGATAAATCGCGATACACTCCCACCTTGGTTGTAACGCGATACGCGCGTTGCCTTTGGAAGAGTGCATGACCGTCAAGCAATCCCCGATTGACCCCGTTCTCAAACGCTTGCGCCGTCAGATATCGCTGACGCGGGCGGGTATGCTGGCAGAACGGCTGACCCGGGCCTTCTGGCCGTTCTGGAGTCTGGCGATCGCTCTGTGTGCGGCGCTGATGCTGGGATTGCACGAACTGACGTCGATCGAGATTGTCTGGTTCGTCGCGGTGGTCGGTGTGCTTGGCCTTTTGGTGTTTGCGGTTCTGGGTCTGCGCCGGTTCCGCTGGCCGCGCCGGCAGGAGGCGATTGATCGTCTCGACGCGCAGTTGCAGGAGCATCCGCTGGCGACGCTTGCGGACACGCAGGCCATCGGGCAGGCGAATTCAGGATCGCGCGCGCTGTGGCAGGCGCATTTGCGCCGGATGGAGGCGCGGACCAGAGATGCGCGTCCTGTGCGGCCGGACCTGCGCCTGTCCGGGCGTGATCCGTTCGGGTTGCGGTATGTGGCGCTTTTGGCTCTGGTGCTTGGGCTGCTGTTCGGGTCGGTCTGGCGCGCGGGCAGCGTGGCGCAGATGGTGCCGGGCAGCGGGGCTGCCCTGGCCAGCGGCCCGACCTGGGAAGGCTGGATCGAACCGCCCGCCTATACCAACCTGCCAAGCCTCTATCTGGTTGATCAGGATGCGGTGATCACCGTTCCGGAAGGGTCGCTTGTGACGCTGCGACTGTATGGCGAAGTTGGTGCACTGACCGTGTCAGAGACCGTTTCGGGGCGCATGGACGATCTTGGTGCGGCGTCGGACAGCGAACAGAGCTTCGAGATCACGCGTGACGGTGCCCTGCAGATTGACGGCCCGGGCGGCCGGACCTGGGAGATCGTGGCACTGGAAGACGCCCCGCCGCAGGTGGCAGTGCTGGAAGACGGCTTTGACGTCACGTTCGATGGCCAGATGAGCCAGCCTTTTCTGGCGCGCGACGACTATGGTGTCGAGTCGGGGACGGCAACGTTCGAACTGGACCTCGCCGCAGTGGACCGCCGGCACGGTCTGACGACTGACCCCGACCCGCGCACGCCGATTGTGTTACCTCTGCCGATGCCGATCACCGGCGGGCGAGAGGAGTTCGAGGAGATGCTGATCGAGAACCTGTCGCAGCATCCCTGGGCGCATCTGCCGGTTCGGCTGACGCTGGAGGTCGAGGATGCGCAGGCGCAGGCTGGCCGCAGCGTGCCTGCGTCGATGGCCCTGCCCGCGCGACGGTTTTTCGATCCGCTGGCCGCGGCGGTGATCGAGCAGCGCCGCGACCTTTTGTGGTCCAGGTCGAATGCCGGACGTGTCGGCCAGGTGTTGCGCGCGGTCTCACATGCACCAGAGCCAGGACTTTTCCGGTCGAACGCGACATATCTGCGGATGCGCGTGATCCTGCGCCGTCTGGACGCCGCCACCGCGGACGGCCCGATATCAGAAGAGGCGCAGGAAGAGATCGCGCAGGCCCTTTGGGATCTGGCGGTGTTGCTTGAGGATGGCGACATCGCCGATGCGCTGGAGCGGATGCGCGCTGCGCAGGACCGGTTGAGCGAAGCAATGCGCAACGGGGCGAGCGAGGAAGAGATCGCGCGTCTGATGCAGGAATTGCGCGACGCGACCCAGGATTATCTGCGCCAGCGGTCGCAGCAGGCACAGCGCGACGGTGCGGAGTCCGGCGAACGTCAGCAGATGGCCCAGAACATGCAGACGCTGGATCAGCAGGACCTGCAGGACATGATGGACCGCATCCAGGAACTTATGGAACAGGGCCGGTTTGCGGAGGCGCAGCAGGCGCTGGAAGAATTCCAGCAGATGATGGAGAATCTGCAGGTGACGCAGGGTCCGGGACGCGGTGGCGACTCGCCTGGTCAGCAGGCCATGGAAGGGCTGGCGGAAACGCTGCGCGATCAGCAGGGCCTGTCCGATGAAGCCTTCCGGGACTTGCAGGAACAGTACAATCCGAACGCGCAGTCAGGCCAGTCGCAGGGCAATGCCGGTCGCGACGGCGCGGAAGGCCGCGGTCAGTCGCATCAGCAGGGGCAGGGTCAGTCCGGCGGCGAGCAACAGGGCGAGGGCGGTGCGGGTCAGGGCCAGCAATCCACCGAGGGCGGCAGCGGTCAGGGTGGACAGGATCCCGGCGATCTGGCCGGGTCTCTTGCCGATCGCCAGGAAGCGCTGCGCCAAGAGTTGCAGCGTCAACGGGAAGGCTTGCCCAATCTTGGCGGTGAAGCGGGTGAGGCGGCGCGTGATGCGCTGGATCGTGCAGGTCGCGCGATGGACGGTGCAGAAGATGCGCTGCGCGGCAATGAACTGGCCGAGGCGATCGACCGGCAGGCCGAGGCAATGGACGCCTTGCGCGACGGGATGCGCAGCCTGGGCGAGGCCCTGGCGCAAAACAATGAAGGACAGGCCGGGCAGGGGCAGGCCCAGAGCAATGCAATGGGCCAGTTTGGTGAACAGGACCCGCTCGGCCGGTCGAATCGCGGCCTGTCGGGCGATCGGGGGGATTTTGAAGCCCGGGAAGACGTCTATCGCCGCGCGGGTGAACTGCTTGACGAGATTCGGCGGCGTTCCGGGGAAACCGGACGCCCCGATCTGGAACTGGACTATCTCAAGCGGCTGCTCGACCGCTTCTGAGGCCCAAGGTCTGCGTGGGGTTCAACCGGTGGGCGCGCGCGCGACGGATGATCTACTGAGACGGCGTGTCCTCGGGCGCTGCAAGTCCGGCGGCAAACTCTGCCAGTCGGGCCCGCAGCGAATCGACCGCATCGGAATAGGACGACAAGGCACTTTCGGCCTGAGGTACGGCGCTGCCCAGTTGCGGCGCGAAGATGTAGACCAGCAGCGCGACCAGAGCGAGCAGCACAGCAATTCGGAATCCGGTGCGAAAGCCGCTTTTTTGCGGTGGGGTGGCAGTTGCGTCGGGCGAGTCGGATCGCGCGGGTTTTTCCTGGGTGTCGAGTGACGAATTGATTTCTTCGATGTCCGGCAGAAGATTGCTGCGTGACGCCGGATCAATATCCAGATCCTCGGCCATTGCCGGCGCGGCGACCGTATCGTCGCCCCGCAACCGGGCCATCCGGGCCTGCGCCTCTTCGGTGCGTTTGCGGGCGGAGGCGTCCTGTTCCGGCAATCCGAGGTCCTGCTGAGTTTCAAGACCGCTCTGGCGTTCGTCTTCGCGTGCCCGCGCCTCGCGCTCTGCCTCCTGACGCAGAACGGCGGCGATGTTTTCATCAAGTCGTTGGCGGGTGGGTTCCGCGGGGACTGGATCTTCCGCACCGGACCCGGCGCTGGCCTGCGCGTCGGCGTCCGTGTCACGGCCGTCGTCAGACGCCGTTTCGACAGGATCTGCAGAAGCCTCTTCAACGGCGTCATCCGTCGCGGCCTCGTCCGGCAGATCAACAGGCTCTGTCGCGTCGGTGTCATCTTCGGGCGCGGTGGCCGAATCGCGTTCGGTGCCTGCCTCTGAACCGGCCTCGTCGGGTTCCGGTTCGCCCAACGGCTCGGGTTCTTCCGCGTGATCCGGCTCGTCCACAGGTTCTGCGGTATCGACCGGTTCGGGATCGGGATACGTGTCGAACGCCTCGTGCGGTTCGGTCTCGTGGCTCGGATCAGCTGCGAAGTCGGGCTCTGACTCGGGGAGGTGCGCCTCTGCCGGATCGCGGTCCGGATCGGGCGACGGCGCCGGCTCGATGTCTGATTCGGCATCCGGCTCGATATCCGGCTCGAATTCCTGTTCGATCTGAG